>JASLEG010000349.1 GCA_030151225.1 Burkholderia sp.
GCGATCGTCGAGATCGGCGGCACGGTGGGCGACATCGAATCGCTGCCGTTCCTCGAGGCGGCGCGTCAGATGAGCCTGCGCATGGGCCGCAACAGCGCGTGCTTCGTGCACCTCACGCTGGTGCCGTTCATCGCCACGGCCGGCGAACTCAAGACCAAGCCGACCCAGCACAGCGTGCAGAAGCTGCGCGAGATAGGCATCTCGCCGCACGTGCTGCTGTGCCGTGCCGACCGCCGCATCCCCGACGACGAATCGCAGAAGATCTCGCTGTTCTCGAACGTGCCCGAAGACGCCGTGATCTCGGTGTGGGACGTCGACAGCATCTACAAGATTCCGCAGATGCTGCACGATCAGGGCCTCGACCGCATCATCTGCGAGGAGCTCAAGCTCTCGCCGAAGGACGCCGATCTCACGATGTGGGCATCGCTGGTCGAACGCCTGCAGAACCCGAAGCACGAAGTCACGATCGGCATGGTCGGCAAGTACGTCGAGCTGACCGAATCGTACAAGTCGCTGATCGAGGCGCTGCGCCATGCGTCGATCCACACCTCCACCAAGGTCAACATCGAGTACCTCGACTCCGAGGAAATCGAGACCAACGGCGTGGACAGCCTCAAGCACCTCGACGCCGTGCTGGTGCCGGGCGGCTTCGGCCGTCGCGGCACGGAAGGCAAGATCGCCGCGATCCGCTATGCACGCGAGGCTCAGGTTCCGTATCTCGGTATCTGCCTCGGCATGCAGCTGGCCGTGATCGAATTCGCGCGTGACGTGGTGGGCCTGACGGGCGCCAACAGCACCGAGTTCGACGCCGACACGCCGCACCGCGTGGTGGCGCTGATCACCGAATGGCTTGATCGCGAAGGCAAGCTCGAGAAGCGCACCGAAGGCTCGGATCTCGGCGGCACGATGCGTCTCGGTTCGCAGCGCTGCCCGATCAAGGCCGGCACGCTGGCCGAGGAAATCTACGGCGCCGACGTGAACGAGCGTCACCGTCACCGCTACGAAGTCAACAACCTGCTCGTGCCGCAGCTCGAGGCGGGCGGCCTGGTGATCAGCGCGCGCACGCCGAGCGAGGATCTGCCGGAAATGATGGAGCTGCCGCGCTCGATGCACCCGTGGTTCGTCGGCGTGCAGTTCCACCCGGAATTCACGTCCACGCCGCGCGACGGCCACCCCCTGTTCAAGTCGTTCGTCGAAGCCGCGCTCGCCAGCCAGCAGGCGCGTGCCGGAGTCAAAGCATGAAACTGGGCGATTTCGAAGTCGGCCTCGACAAGCCGTTCTTCCTGATCGCCGGCACCTGCGTCGTCGAATCGGAGCAGATGACGATCGACGTCGCCGGCCGGCTCAAGGAGATCTGCGCGAAGCTGAAGGTGCCGTTCATCTACAAGTCCTCGTTCGACAAGGCCAACCGCAGCTCGGGCACCTCGTTCCGCGGCCCGGGCATGGACTCGGGCCTGCGCATCCTGTCCGAGGTCAAGCGCCAGCTCGGCCTGCCGGTGCTGACGGACGTGCACGAGATCGACGAGATCGAGCCCGTGGCAGCGGTGGTGGACGTGCTGCAGACGCCGGCCTTCCTGTGCCGGCAGACCGATTTCATCCATGCCTGCGCGCGCTCGGGCAAGCCCGTCAACATCAAGAAGGGCCAGTTCCTCGCGCCGCACGACATGAAGAACGTGATCGACAAGGCCCGCGCGGCCGCACGCGAGGCGGGGCTCAGCGAAGACCGTTTCTTCGCCTGCGAGCGCGGCGTCTCGTTCGGTTACAACAATCTTGTGTCGGACATGCGTTCGCTCGCGATCATGCGCGAGACGGGCGCGCCGGTGGTGTTCGACGCCACCCACTCGGTGCAACTGCCGGGCGGGCAGGGCACGAGCTCGGGCGGCCAGCGCGAATTCGTGCCGGTGCTCGCGCGCGCGGCGGTCGCCACCGGTGTGGCCGGGCTGTTCATGGAGACGCACCCGAACCCCGCCGAGGCGAAGTCCGACGGCCCGAACGCGGTGCCGCTGCATCGCATGGCCGCCTTGCTGGAAACGCTCGTCACGCTCGACGCGGCGGTCAAGCGCACGCCGTTCCTGGAAAACGATTTCAACTAAATGCATGAACTTGGCGGCGGTCGCGGACGTCAGTAGCAAGGGTCCGCATCGCCGTCACAGCCTTCACGACGGATTCCATCGTCATCCTCAGAGGAAATCATGAGTGCAATCGTAGATATCATCGGCCGCGAGATTCTGGATTCGCGCGGCAACCCCACCGTCGAATGCGACGTGCTGCTCGAATCGGGCACGATGGGCCGCGCCGCGGTGCCGTCGGGCGCGTCCACGGGTTCGCGCGAGGCGATCGAGCTGCGCGACGGCGAAGCCGGCCGCTATCTCGGCAAGGGCGTGCTGAAGGCGGTCGAGCATATCAACACCGAAATCTCCGAAGCGATCATGGGTCTCGACGCATCGGAGCAGGCGTTCCTGGACAAGACGCTGCTCGAGCTCGACGGCACCGACAACAAGTCGCGCCTCGGCGCGAACGCGATGCTGGCCGTGTCGATGGCCGTCGCGAAGGCAGCCGCCGAGGAAGCCGGCCTGCCGCTGTACCGCTACTTCGGTGGTTCGGGCGCGATGCAGCTGCCGGTGCCGATGATGAACATCGTGAACGGCGGCGCGCACGCGAACAACAGCCTGGACATCCAGGAATTCATGATCGTGCCGGTCAGCCAGCCCACCTTCCGCGAAGCCCTGCGCTGCGGCGCCGAGGTGTTCCACGCGCTGAAGAAGATCCTGTCGGATCGCGGCATGAGCACGGCCGTCGGCGACGAAGGCGGCTTCGCGCCGAACTTCGGCAGCAACGACGAATGTCTGTCGACCATCATCCAGGCGATCGAGAAGGCCGGCTACCGCGCCGGTGAAGACGTGCTGCTGGCGCTCGACTGCGCGGCCTCCGAGTTCTACCACGACGGCAAGTACCAGCTCGCCGGCGAGGGCCTGCAACTGTCGTCGGCCGAATTCACCGACTACCTGGCCACGCTGGCCGACAAGTTCCCGATCGTCTCGATCGAGGACGGCATGCACGAAAGCGACTGGGACGGCTGGAAGCTGCTGACCGACCGCCTGGGCAAGAAGGTGCAGCTGGTGGGCGACGATCTGTTCGTCACCAACACGCGCATCCTGAAGGAAGGCATCGAGAAGGGCATCGGCAACTCGATCCTGATCAAGATCAACCAGATCGGCACGCTGACGGAAACCTTCGCGGCGATCGAAATGGCCAAGCGCGCCGGCTACACGGCCGTGATCTCGCACCGCTCGGGCGAAACGGAAGATTCGACGATCGCCGACATCGCCGTCGGCCTGAACGCCGGCCAGATCAAGACCGGCTCGCTGTCGCGCTCGGATCGCATCTCGAAGTACAACCAGCTGCTGCGCATCGAGGAAGATCTCGGCGACATTGCCAGCTACCCCGGCAAGTCGGCGTTCTACAACCTGCGCTAACGCGCTACTATCCGGACTTGTCCTCCGTGACGCCGCTTCGCGCCCATCGTGAAGCGGCGCTTCTCATATCTGCGGCTCGTACATGCGGCTTGTCACTGTCGTCCTGATCGCCTTGCTGGTGTTGATTCAGTATCCACTGTGGTGGGGGCATGGCGGCTGGCTGCGCGTGCACGAACTGCGGCAGGCGCTGGCCGACCAGACGCGGAAGAACGCCGACGAGAAGCTGCGCAACGAGCGCATCGCCGGTGAAGTGCAGGATCTGCAGAACGGCACGGCCGCGATCGAGGAGCGCGCGCGCTACGAGATGGGCATGGTCAAGGATGGCGAGGTGTTCGTGCAGTTCGTCTCGCCGAATTCGCCGGCGCCGCTGGTGCCGAACCAGAATTCCACGGCCTCGCTGACGAATCACGGCGACACCACGAGTTCGCCGGTGCGGGTGGTGCCGAACCCGGTGTCGCGCCCGAAGCCGGAGCGGCATCACGGGCACGCCGCGCATCACGACTGACGCAGGCCGGGCTGCTGCCTCGCCGCCATGAAAAACGCGACCCACGGGTCGCGTTTTCTTTTGGTTCACCCACTGCCGTCCGTCACCAGCCCCAACCCCAGCCCGGGTAGCCGTATCCGTAGCCGACCCCGGTGCCCCAGCCGCCACCCCAGCCACCGTAGTAGCCACCACCGTAGCCGCCGTAGACGGTGACCGGCACCGGCGCGTAATAGGCGTATGCCCGCGCGGCCGCCTCGGCCGCCATCGCGTGGTCCTGCTCGCGCAGCACCTGCTTGTCGATCGCGTCGTAGCGCTGCTTTTCCGCCGGCGTGAGCGTGTGCGCCTGCGGCGTGGCCGCGCCGGGCTGACCTTCGGGCAGACGGCTCAGCACCGTGGAGGTGGGCGGTGCCACGCAGCCCGCGAGCGCGGCGGCCAGCAGCGCGCCGAGCAGCACGGCGGCGGGCAGCACGGCAGCGGGCAGGCGCGATGCCGGGTTCGGACGGATCGATCGGAATGACATGACGGCTTCTCCTTCGCGGCGCCGGGCAGGCTCAGTGGCGCTGTTCGCTCGCCGGCGCGACGCTCGCGCCGAGTTCGGGCGTGACGAACAGCTGTTCGACGTCGACCGGGTCGAATTCGTAGCGCTGATTGCAGAACTCGCAGTGAATCTCGACGTGGCCGCGCTCCTCGAGCACGCCGTCGATCTCCTCGCGGCCGAGCATGCGCAGCATCCCGCCCACCTTCTCGCGCGAGCAGGTGCACTGGAAGCGCGTGGCGGCAGGCTCGAAGTGACGCACGTTCTCCTGCCAGAACAGACGCCGGAACACCGTCTCAGGTTCCGTATCGAGCAGTTCCTTCGCGGTCAGCGTGCTGCCGAGCGTGCAGACGCGCTCCCAGGTGTCGGCGTCCTGTTCCTCGGCGCGCGGCACGATCCCGCCGTCGCCGGGCAGTTTCTGCAGCAGCATGCCCACCGCGCGATCGTCGTTCGCGGCCAGCCAGAGCCGCGTGTCGAGCTGCTCGGAATGGTGCATGTAGTGCTCGAGCGTGGCGGCCACCGACTGCAGCGGGCCGTCGTGGTCGTTGAGCGGCACGATGCCCTGATAGGGCTGCTGGCCCGGCTGCTTGTCGGCCGGATCGAGCGTGATCACGCAGCGGCCGTGGCCGCTCACGTTCACGAGCTCGACGAAGCTCATGTCGTCGCCGAGCGTGCTGGCGGTGGCGTCCGAGAGCTTCGCGGTGGCGCGCATCGACAGGTCCGAGCCGCATTGCACGACCAGCATCTTCACGGGCCCGTCGCCCTGGATCTGCATCACGAGCGTGCCGTTGAACTTCAGGTTCGCGGACAGGAGCGCGCAGGCGGCCATCATCTCGCCGAGCACGTTGCGCACGGGCGCCGGGTAGCCGCGGCGCGACAGGACTTCGCGCCAGGTGCTGCCGAGCGAGACGATCTCGCCGCGCACCGGCGCCGTGTTGAACATGAATTTCTGTAACTGGTCGCTCACTTCGGTTCCTCGATTGACGGAGCGCGTCGCGGCGGCCTCAGCCGATCCGCACGAGCTGCTCCTTGAAATACGCGCGTCGCTGCGCGTAGTTTTGCGTGTTGGCGTGGATCTTCGCGACGTCCTCGTCGGACAGCGTGCGCACCACCTTCGCGGGTGCGCCGAGGATCAGCGAGTTGTCCGGAAACACCTTGCCCTCGGTCACCACGGCGCCCGCGCCGACCAGACAGTTGCGGCCGATCACCGCCCGATTCAAGACCACCGCCTGGATGCCGATCAGCGAACCCTCGCCGATGGTGCAGCCGTGCAGCATCGCCTGGTGACCGATCGTGACGTTCGGGGCGATCGTCAGCGGGCAGCCCGGATCGGTATGCAGCACCGCGCTTTCCTGCACGTTGCTGCCGGCGCCGACCACGATCGGCTCGTTGTCGCCGCGGATCGTCGCGCCGAACCAGACGCTCGCGTTCTCCTCGAGCACCACCTTGCCGATGATCGCGGCGCTGTCGGCCACGAACACGCTTTCATGAATGGTCGGGGCGTCGTCGCCGAGCTTGTAGATGGTCACGTTGTCTCCTGGGGTTCACCGGGCCTCGAGTGCGCTCACCGCGGTGCCGGTACAATGTGCGCGGCCATCGCCAACCCGATGGACCGAGGGATTCGCGTGCGCCGCCCGCCTTGACGCGCGATGCCTGCACGCACCGCAATCCGCTATTGTAAATGGTTGCGCGATTGCGTCGCGCGCACCGTATCAATGCCGTTTTCATGTCCGACCCGAATTTTTCCTCCGAACTCCCGTCCGGGCTGCCGGCGCCAGCCGGGGCCTGCCTGCGCGCCACCGCGCTCGAGGTGCTGCGCGACACCGATCCGCCCGGCAAGGCCGCGCGGGCGAGGGCGCTGCACGCCGATCTGCTCGCCGGCCGCGTGCAGGCCGATGCGGCGCGTCGCATCGCGGCCCCGCCCGACCTGCCCGGGCGGCCTGCGCGCCCCGAGCTGGTGGAGCCGCGCCGCCTGCCGCGCCGCTCGATGCGCTCGCCGCAGGGGCGCGCCACGCTGCTGCATGCGCTGGCCCACATCGAATTCAACGCGATCAACCTCGCGCTCGACGCCGTGTGGCGCTTTCCCGCCATGCCCGCGGCGTTCTACGCCGACTGGCTGCGCGTGGCGGCCGAGGAGGCGTATCACTACTCGCTGCTGGTCGACCGGCTGCGCGAATTCGGCCACGAATATGGCGACTTCCCGGCCCACGACGGGCTGTGGGAGATGTGCGAGCGCACCGCCGACGACCTGCTCGCGCGCATGGCGCTGGTGCCGCGCACGCTGGAGGCGCGCGGGCTCGACGCCTCGCCGCCGATCCGCGCACGCCTGCTGCAGGCCGGCGACGAGGCCTCGGCCGCGATCCTCGACGTGATCCTGCGCGACGAGATCGGCCACGTGGCGATCGGCAACCGCTGGTTTCGCCACCTGTGCGCGCAGGCCGGACTCGAGCCGCATCCGGCCTATCTGCGGCTCGCCGCGCAGTACCACGCGCCGCGCCTGCGCGGGCCGTTCAACTTCGAGGCGCGGCGCGACGCCGGCTTCGACGACGAGGAGCTGGACGCGCTGGTGGCGCAGGACCGCGACCCGCCGCGACCGGCCGAAACAGAGGGTGAAGGCGAGGGCGCCTGAGCCGAACGCGCGCCCGCGTGCCGTCGTCATCGATATAATCGAACGACCATTCTTTTTCGACGGCCGATCACGATGACCCCAACCCGCTCCGATTCCGTTTCCGACTTCGTGACCGTGCGCGGCGTGCGCCTGCACGTGCGCCGCTGGGGCCGCCCCGACGCGCCGACGCTGTACATGCTGCACGGCTGGATGGACGTGGCCGCCTCGTTCCAGTTCGTGGTGGACGCGCTGTCGGGCGACTGGCAGGTGATCGCGCCCGACGCGCGCGGCTTCGGCCTGTCGGACTGGCCGGTGGCGGCGGCCGGCGGCGGTCATTACTGGTTCATGGACTACCTGGCCGATCTGGACGCGCTGATCGACCACTACACGCCGGACGGCCCGGTCAACCTGGTGGGCCACAGCATGGGCGCGAACGTGGTGTGCCTCTACGCGGGCGGGCGGCCCGAACGGGTGCGCCGGGTGGTGGACCTGGAAGGTTTCGGGCTCGCGCCGCCGCCGGCCTCGCAGGCGCCGGTGCGGCTCGGCGCCTGGCTCGACGACCTGCGCGACCCGCCGCGCCTGTCGAGCTACGACTCGCTCGACGCGGTGGCCGCGCGCCTGATCAAGACCAATCCGCGCCTCGCCCCCGAGCGCGCGGCCTTCCTCGCCCATCACTGGTCGCGCCGCGAGGCCGACGGCCGCTACCACCTGCTGGCCGATCCGGCCCACAAGCAGGCCGGGCCGCTGCTGTTCCGGCTCGACGAGGTGATGGCGACCTGGGCACGGATCCAGGCGCGCGTGCTGCACGTGGAGGCCGTGGATTCGCCCACGCTGCGCCACCTGGCCGGCAACATCCCGCTCGACCAATACCGCGAGCGCTTCGCCGCGTTCCCCGACTGGCGTCAGGTGGAGGTGGAGGAGGCCGGCCACATGGTGCACCACGACCAGCCCGAGCAGATCGCGGCGCTGATCGAGGCGTTCTGCGCCTGATCCCGGGCGCCGGCGCCGCGCCGTTTCGCGCATCCGGCCCCCGTCGGTGCCACGGCGTTGTCGCTGCGTTGCAGTAGAATGGCTGGATGCTCCCGACTCCGACGATGAACGCCGATCTGCACTGCCACTCCAACGTCTCCGACGGCCAGCTGTCGCCCGCCGAGGTCGCGCAACGCGCGCACGCGGCCGGCGTCACGCTGTGGTCGCTGACCGACCACGACGAGGTGGGCGGTCAGGCGGACGCGCGCACCGCCGCGCGGCTGCTCGGCATGCGCTACGTGGCCGGCGTCGAGATCTCGGTCACCTGGGCCTCGCGCACCGTGCACATCGTGGGCCTCGGCATCGATCCCGCTCATCCGGCGCTGGTCGACGGCCTGTACCGCACCCGCAACGGCCGTGCCGCGCGCGCGGTGGAGATGGGCGAGCGGCTCGCCGAACTCGGCATCGAGGGCGCCTACGAAGGCGCACTGCGTTTCGTGTCGAATCCGGACCTGATTTCCCGCACCCATTTCGCGCGCTTCCTGGTGGAAGCCGGCCACGCCAGCTCCACGCACGACGTGTTCGCGCGCTACCTCGGCGACGGCAAGCCCGGCTGCGTGCCGCACCGCTGGGCGAAGCTGTCCGACGCGGTGAGCTGGATCCAGCAGTCCGGCGGCGAGGCGGTGGTCGCGCATCCGGGCCGCTACGCGTACACGCCGGTCGAATTCGCGGCGCTGTTCGGCGAATTCATCGATCTCGGCGGTCGCGCGATCGAGGTGGTCACGGGCAGCCACACGCCCGATCAATATCGCGAATATGCCGACGTCGCGCGCCGCTACGGTTTCGAGGCGTCGCGCGGTTCCGATTTTCATGCGCCGGGCGAGAGCATCGTCGAGCTCGGCAGTCTGCCGCCGTTGCCGCCGGACCTGAAACCGGTCTGGGAACGCTGGCTCTGACCCGCGGCCGCGCCCGTCGCGGCCGGGCCCCGACGCGCAACGCACGCGCGGGCGACGATTCCTTCCCCACATTCCCATGTCCCAGTTCTTCAGGATTCACCCGGAAAATCCGCAGTCGAGGCTGGTGCGCCAGGCGGCCGAGATCGTGAATCAGGGCGGCGTGATCGCGATGCCGACCGATTCGAGCTACGCGCTCGCCTGCCATCTCGACGACAAGAACGCCGTCGAGCGCGTGCGCCGGATCCGCGGCCTCGACGAGAAGCAGCTGCTGTCGCTGTTCGTGCGCGACCTGTCCGAGCTGGCCAACTTCGCGATGGTCGACAACCGGCAATACCGGCTGATCAAGTCGGTCACGCCCGGTCCCTACGTATTCGTGCTGCAGGCCACCAAGGAGGTGCCGCGCCGGCTCTCGCATCCGTCGCGCAAGACGATCGGCCTGCGGGTGCCCGACCACGCGATCACGCTGGCGCTGCTCGAGACGCTCGGTCAGCCACTGCTCGGCACCACGCTGATCCTGCCGCCCGACGACGATCCGCTCAACGATCCCGAGGAAATCCGCGACCGCCTCGAAAAGCAGGTGGATCTCGTGATCGACGGCGGCGCGTGCCCGCGCGAACCGTCCACCGTGATCGACCTGAGCGGCGAGGAGCCGGTGCTGGTACGCGCGGGCCGCGGCCCGCTCGAACCGTTCGGGCTCACCGTGCCCGCCTGAAGCCGGCGCAGTCGCACGCCGCCGTGCCCGAGCCGGTTCGTCGGTGCGGGGCCGCCCGGCGCTGCCGCTTTTCGCGTCCGCCATTTTCCGCTTGTTACAATATCGCGCTATGGACAACCTGATTCAGACGATCGTCGTCTACGCCCTGCCCGTGATCTTCGCGATCACGCTGCACGAGGCCGCACACGGCTATGCCGCCCGCCTGCTCGGCGACAACACCGCCTATGCGCTCGGCCGGGTGTCGTTCAACCCGGCGCGTCACATCGATCCGGTCGGCACCATCGTGATGCCGATCGCACTGTTCTTCCTGACGAGCGGGGCCTTCCTGTTCGGCTATGCCAAGCCGGTGCCCGTGGCGTTCCGCAACCTGCGCAATCCGCGCTGGGGCAGCCTGTGGGTGTCGGCCGCCGGTCCCGCCTGCAATTTCGTGCAGGCCCTGATCTGGGGGCTCGTGGCCGTGGGGCTGTCGGTGGCCAACGTCGAGGAACCGTTCTTCAGCGAGATGGCGCTGGCCGGCATCAACGTGAATCTCGTGCTGTGCGTGCTGAACCTGTTTCCGCTGCCGCCGCTCGACGGCGGGCGCGTGGTCTCGGCGCTGCTGCCGCCCAGGCAGTCGATCGCGTTCTCGCGCATCGAGCCTTACGGCTTCATCATCGTGCTGGTATTGCTGATGACGCACATCCTGTCGAATTACTGGCTGCGCCCCGGCGTCGGCATCGGTCTGGCCATCGTGCGGGCCATCCTGTCTCCCATTGCATCGCTTTTCTAAAACACAATCATGTTCCCCGATCGTATCTTTTCCGGCATGCGTCCCACCGGGTCGCTGCATCTCGGCCATTACCACGGTGTGCTGAAGAACTGGGCGAAGCTGCAGTCCGAATACCCGTGCTTCTTCTGCGTGGTGGACTGGCATGCGCTGACCACGCACTACGAAACGCCCGAGGTGATCGAGAAGAACGTCTGGGAAGTGCTGATCGACTGGATCGCGTCCGGCATCGACCCGACCCAGGCCACGCTGTTCATCCAGAGCAAGGTGCCCGAGCACGCCGAACTGGCGCTGCTGCTCGGCATGAGCACGCCGCTCGGCTGGCTCGAACGCGTGCCGACCTACAAGGAACAGATCGAGAAGCTCAAGGAAAAGGACCTCGATACCTACGGTTTCCTGGGCTACCCGGTCCTGATGGCGGCCGACATCTTGCTGTATCGCGGTTCGCTCGTGCCGGTAGGCGAGGACCAGGTGCCGCACGTCGAGATGACGCGTGAAATCGCGCGGCGTTTCAACTACCTGTATGGCCGCGAGAAGGACTTCGAGGAAAAGGCGCTGGACGCCGCCAAGAAGCTCGGCGGCAAGCGCGCGAAGCTCTATCACGAGCTGCGCGTCGCCTATCAGCAGGAAGGCGACAACGAGGCGCTGGAGCAGGCGCGCGCGATGTTGCAGGAGTCGCAGAGCCTCTCCATGAGCGACCGCGAACGACTGTTCGGCTACCTCGAAGGCGCGCGCAAGATCATCCTGGTCGAGCCGCAGGTGCTGCTGACCGAAGCGTCGCGCATGCCGGGACTCGACGGCCAGAAGATGTCGAAGTCGTACGGCAACACCATCGGCCTGCGCGAAGACGCGGAGTCGATCACGAAGAAAGTGCGCACCATGCCGACCGATCCGGCACGCGTGCGCCGCACCGATCCGGGCGACCCGGACAAGTGCCCGGTGTGGCAACTGCACCAGTCCTACACCGACGCCACCACGCACGAGTGGGTGCAGAAGGGCTGCCGCAGCGCGGGCATCGGCTGTCTCGAATGCAAGCAGCCGGTCATCGAAGGCATCCTGCGCGAACAGCAGCCGATGCTCGAACGCGCGCAAAAATACATGGACGATCCGTCGCTGCTGCGGGCGATCGTCGCCGACGGTTGCGACAAGGCGCGCAAGTTCGCCGTCGAGACCATGCGCGACGTGCGCGACGCCATGGGGCTGTCGTACAACTGATGGGCATGATCCTGGAACCGTCGCGGTGGGTGAAACGCTGGACGCATCTGGTTGCGCCCGGCGCAACGGTGCTCGACGTCGCCACGGGCGGCGGGCGCCACGCGCGGTGGTTCGCCTCGCAGGGTTATCCGGTGCTCGCACTCGATCGCGACGAACAGGCGCTGGCCGCGCTCGCGGATGTCGTGTTGATCACGCCGCTCGTCGCGGATATCGAAGGCGCGCCGTGGCCGTTCAGGAACGGCGAGCAGTTCGGCGCGGTGGTGGTGACCAACTACCTGCATCGTCCGCTCTTTCCCGCGTTGATCGACGC
>JASLEG010000055.1 GCA_030151225.1 Burkholderia sp.
GTCGTGAAGCCGATCTGGTTGTTGATGACGATGTGCAGCGTGCCGTGCGTGCCGTAACCGCGCGTTTGCGCGAGGTTCAGCGTTTCCATCACGACGCCCTGGCCTGCGAAGGCCGCGTCGCCGTGGATCTGCACCGGCAGAACCTGCAGGCCGTCCGCATCGCCGCGGCGATCCATACGAGCCTTGGCCGAGCCTTCGACCACCGGGTTGACGATTTCGAGGTGCGACGGATTGAACGCGAGCGACAGGTGGACCGGGCCGCCTTCGGTGGCGACGTCCGACGAGAAGCCCTTGTGGTACTTCACGTCGCCGGCCGGCAGGTCGTCGACGTGCTTGCCTTCGAATTCGGCGAACAGGTCGGCCGGCATCTTGCCGAGCGTGTTGACGAGCACGTTCAGGCGGCCGCGGTGGGCCATGCCGATGACGATTTCCTGCACGCCCTTCGAGCCCGAATGCTGCACCACTTCGTCCATTGCCGCGATGAAGCTTTCGCCACCTTCGAGCGAGAAGCGCTTCTGGCCGACGAACTTGGTGTGCAGGTAACGCTCGAGGCCTTCGGCGGCCGTCAGGCGGTTCAGCACGTGCTTCTTCTTGGCGGCCGAGAAGTTCGGCGTGGCGCGCGTCGATTCGAGGCGCTCCTGCCACCAGCGCTTCTGCTCCGGATCGCCGATGTACATGTACTCGGCGCCGATCGTGCCGCAGTACGTGTCGCGCAGCGCCTTGACGATGTCACGCAGCGAGGCCTGCTCGAAACCGAAATACAGGTTGCTCGCGCTGAACGTCTGGTCCAGGTCGGCTTCGGAGAAATCGTAGAACGACGGTTCGAGCTCGGGAATCGCCGGGCGCTCGCGGCGCTTGAGCGGATCGAGGTTGGCCCATTGCGAGCCGAGGAAGCGATAGGCGCTGATCAGGGACTGGACGTGCACCTGCTTGCGCGCCGTGGCCAGATTCGCACCGTTGCCGGTGTCGCGCGGAATGAAGGCATTGGCCTTCGCGCGCTGGGCAAACGATTCGACGATCGGGAAATGGGCGACGTCATTGGCGTTCGAACCATCCGTGGCCGGGACGTTCTGGAGCGCGTCGAAATACTCGCGCCAGTTGTCCGGCACCGACGCCGGATTGTCCAGGAAGGCTTCGTATAGTTCTTCTACATACGAAGCATTGCCGCCGAACAGGTAGGAGTTCAGCTGGAACTGCTTCATTACATCTGACATTTTTACGCTCACCTTTCTTCGAGTTTCTCGAGAAATAGCGGGTTACTCAACCTTCCGCGACACGGCCTGACCGTTTGGCGGATTGCGCGAATCAAGTCTTGCTTGGAAGGACCTAAAACTTGCGTGCCGGCAGCATATCACAATACACAAAAGCAAAGGTCAGAATGTCGCACCCTTAAAACCTGCGGCCGGCGGCCGGCTGCCCGTGCGCAAGGCCCGTGCGGCGCGCTCACGGCTCTTCCCGGCCGCCATTCGCAACAGTGTTTTACGCAAATCGTCGGATCAAATGAAAAAACCGCCCGAAGGCGGCTTTTCGTCTTGCAGCGCGGGGCCGGCAACGGGCCCGGCGCGACCGATCACTCGGCTTCGCGGCTGGCGCGGCGGCGCTCGTGTTCCTTCAGGTGACGCTTGCGCAGGCGGATCGACTGCGGCGTGACTTCCACGAGTTCGTCGTCGTCGATGAATTCGACCGCGTATTCGAGCGACATCTGGATCGGCGGCACGAGGCGCACCGCTTCGTCGGTGCCCGAGGCGCGCACGTTGGTCAGCTGCTTGCCCTTGATCGGGTTCACGACGAGGTCGTTGTCACGGCTGTGGATGCCGATGATCATGCCTTCGTACAGCGCGTCGCCCGGCTTCACGAACATGCGACCGCGATCCTGCAGCTTCCACAGGGCGTAGGCCACGGCCGCGCCGTCGTCCTGCGAGATCAGCACGCCGTTGCGACGCTCGAACACCGAGCCGTCCTTGACCGGTGCGTACGAGTCGAAGATGTGGCTCATCAGGCCCGTGCCGCGCGTCAGCGTCAGGAATTCGCTCTGGAAGCCGATCAGGCCGCGTGCCGAGATCTTGTACTCGAGACGCGTGCGGCCACGGCCGTCCGACGCCATGTCGAGCATTTCGCCCTTGCGGCGGCCCAGCTCTTCCATCACGCCGCCCTGGTGTTCGTCCTCGACGTCCACCGTCAGCAGCTCGAACGGCTCGTGCTTCACGCCGTCGATTTCCTGCAGCACCACACGCGGACGCGAAACGGCCAGCTCGTAGCCTTCGCGACGCATGTTTTCCACGAGAATCGTCAGGTGCAGCTCGCCGCGGCCCGACACTTCGAACACGGTTTCGTCGCCGGTGTCGCGCACGCGCAGCGCCACGTTGTGGTTCAGTTCCTTCATCAGGCGGTCGCGGATCTGGCGGCTCGTGACGAACTTGCCTTCACGTCCGGCCAGCGGCGACGAATTGACGAGGAAGTTCATGGTGAGCGTCGGCTCGTCCACCGTGATCATCGGCAGCGCTTCCGGGGTGTCCACGGCGCAGATCGTCGCGCCGATGCCGACGTCTTCGATACCGTTGATCAGCACGATGTCACCGGCTTCGGCCGATTCCACCTGCACGCGCTCGAGGCCCTTGAACGACAGCACCTGGTTGATCTTGCGGCTCAGCACGTCGCCTTCCGGGCCGAAGCGCATGACGACCGGCTGGCCCGGCTTGATGCGACCGCGCGTGATGCGGCCCACGCCGATGCGGCCGACGTAGGTCGAGAAGTCGAGCGAGGTGATCTGCAACTGGAGCGGCGCTTCCGGATCGGCCGGACGCACCGGCACGTGCTGGAGGATCGCCTCGAACAGCGGGCGCATGTCGCCGTCGCGCGCAGACGAATCGAGCGACGCGTAGCCGTTCAGGCCCGACGCGTAGACGATCGGGAAGTCCAGCTGCTCTTCGGTCGCGCCGAGCTTGTCGAACAGGTCGAAGGTCTGGTTGATCACCCAGTCGATCCGCGCGCCCGGGCGATCGATCTTGTTGATCACGACGATCGGCTTCAGACCGAGCGCGAGCGCCTTCTTCGTGACGAAGCGCGTTTGCGGCATCGGGCCTTCCACGGCGTCCACCAGCAGCAGCACCGAGTCGACCATCGACAGCACGCGCTCCACTTCGCC
>JASLEG010000367.1 GCA_030151225.1 Burkholderia sp.
GCCAGCTTTAACTCCAGCAAGGCAGGTAAGGTCATGACGCGTACACCCTCGACCACCTCACTGTCATACTCAGAGTGGTTGATGTCAAATTCAACACCATGCCACATCGCGCGAATCCAACGTCCCGACAATCGGCCTTTAGGCTCGCTGTGTCGAACCAGCATTCCGGCTCGCTCCAGGCGACTAAAGTCCGCTGCACTGACTTGAACATCGACATCATGGGTGAGTTGGCGTACCCGGTGCATGACCAGCGCGCACCCGGCCATCAAGGTGGTGCTGTTCGGATCCAGTCCGTACTCCGTTACAAATCGATCGATGAACGCGGGTAAGTGAGCGGGGGTTAAGACACGCATGAAACGACCTTCGGGGTAAAAGAGAGCGAGGTTGCCCTCGCTCTCGGTGAGTGGTTATGCCGCCGCTTGCAGATCGACGTGATGCACATCCAGGATCGTCTGTTTGGGTACGCCCGTGGCAGCGGCCAGCTTACTGGCCAGGTCATGCCCGATGCGCTTGGGCAGGATCAGACGCAGCTGGGTTGCCTTGCTGCTAGACAGGTAGCGCGACAGACCGCGCAGAACCGTCGGACGACGCAGATGCGTCTCGACCACCGTTTGCACGCGGTGGATGTCCAGCTGCTTGACCTTGGCCAGTCGTTCGGCCAGTCGGGTGTGGCGACTGAGTCGCTCTTCAATGGATACAGACGGCATGTTCACTCCAGGTTAGGGCTCGGCGCTGCCATGGCAGCGCCGAGCGGTTGGTTTACTGGCAGGCCTCGCACAGCTCGGGATTCTCGAGCGAGCAGACCAGCGCTTCTTCAGGGGTAAAGACCTTCGGCTCTTCCGCGGCCGGTGCCTTGACCGCCGAGACCGTGGTCTTGGCAATGCGGGTGGCCGGACGGCTGCGCAGGTAGTAGGTGGTCTTCACGCCAGACTTCCAGGCGTACATGTACATGGAGGACAGCTGCCCGATGTTCGGGTTCTCCATGAACAGGTTGAGCGACTGGGACTGGTCGATGTAGGCACCACGACCCACGGCCAGGTTGATGAGCGTCTTCTGCGACAGTTCCCACACCGTGCGGAAACGAGCACGCAGCTCTTCGGGGATCGCTTCGATGCCCTGGATCGAACCCTCAGCCAGTTTGATCTGGTCGCGGATGTCCGCCGTCCACAGGCCACGCTGTTTCAGTTCCGCCACGAGGTAGCGGTTGATGACCAGGAAATCGCCCGAGAGCGTTTCACGCTTGAACAGGTTGGACACCTGCGGCTCGACGCACTCGTAGCACCCCACGATCGAGGCAATCGTCGCCGTCGGCGCGATAGCGATCATGAGCGAGTTGCGCAGGCCCGTGGTCTTGACAGCGTAACGCAGCTCTTCCCAGCTTGCCCGATCGATGGACTGCACCGAGTTGGGCCAGTAGTCGAACTGGAGTTCACCCTTGGCAGCGCGGGTGTCGGCGAAGTTCGGGTGCGGACCTTCTTCCAGAGCCAGCTCGTTGGAGGTCTTCAGCGCATGGAAGTAGATGTGCTCGGCGATCTTGTCGGACAGTTCCTTGGCCTTGGGATCGTCGAAGGACAAGCCCAACTTGAAGAACACGTCCTGCAAGCCCATCACGCCCAGGCCGATCGGACGCCACTTCTGATTGGACGTCTTGGCGTTGGGAACCGGGTAGAAGTTGAGATCGATGACGCGATTGAGCTGACGCACGGCCAGACGGACCGTGTGGGCGAGCTTCTCGAAGTCGAAGTGCACGTTGCGAGTGAGATCGATGACGTCCTCGTCACTGGCCGAGCCCACGCCTGCGACGTGCTTGGGCACGACGTGTGGGTTCGTCACGACGTGACGAGCCAGGTTGATCGAGCCCAGGTTGCAGACGGCCGATTCGCCGTCGGAGGTGACTTCGAGGATCTCGGTGCACAGGTTCGACAAATGAATGACGTTGCCCGGGGCGCCGGTCTGATTGGACGTAAGGTTGCTGCGGTCCTTGAAGGTCAGCCAACCATTGCCCGTTTCAGCCAGCGTCTTCAGCATGCGCATCCACAGCGTACGGGCCGGGATCTGCTTGGTGTACAGGCCCTTGGCTTCCGCCGCCCGGTACAGCTCCTCGAAGCGCTCGCCGAAGCTGTCGTGCAGTTCGGGAACCACCTTCGGATCGAAGAGCGACCACAGCTCGTCGTTGTCCACGCGACGCATGAACTCGTCCGGGGTCCAGTTGGCGAGGTTGAGGTTGTGGGTACGGCGCTGATGGTCACCCGTGTTATCGCGAAGTTCCAGGAACTCTTCGATATCAGCGTGCCAGGTTTCCAGGTAGACCGCGGCGGCGCCCTTGCGCTTACCGCCCTGGTTGACGGCCTGCACCGAGGCGTCCAGGGTCTTCAGCCACGGCACGATGCCATTGGAATGGCCATTGGTGCCCTTGATGTGCGAACCACGGGCACGGATCTTGTTGAACGAGACGCCGATGCCACCGGCGAACTTCGATAGCTGGGCGACTTCAGCGTACTTGCCATAGATCGAGCTGAGGTCGTCCTGGGGCGAATCCAGCAGGAAGCAGGAGGAGAGCTGCTCGTGTTGGGTGCCGGCATTGAACAGGGTCGGCGAGGAGGTGAGGTACTCCATCGACGAGAACAGGCGGTACATCTCGAGGGTTTCGTTGACGTCTTCACCGCCTAAGGCGCAGGCCACACGCATGAAGAAGTACTGCGGGGTTTCCAGCACGACGCGCTTGGTCGGATGCTTCAGCAGGTAGCGGTCGTAGACCGTGCGCAGGCCGAAGTACTCGAAGTGGTCGTTGTTGCCCAGATTGATTGCATCGTTGAGCTTGCGGGCGTTGGTGGTGACGAAGGCCAGCACGCGGTCGTTGACGATGTCGTGCGAGTGGGCACGCTGGATCGATTGGCTGAAGGACTGGATGTCCTGATGACGGACTTCTTTTTCGATCAGCTCGGCCATCAGGCGAGCGGCGAGGTTGCCGTATTCAGGTTCTTCGGCCGTCAGAGCGGCCGCGGTGCGAATGGAGAGCTGATCCAGCTCCAGGGTGGTGGCGCCGTCGTAGAGGCCGCCAATGGTTTTCTGAGCA
>JASLEG010000164.1 GCA_030151225.1 Burkholderia sp.
TCGAGGCCGGCGATCATGTTGAGCAGCGTCGACTTCCCGCAGCCCGAACCGCCGACCAGAATCAGGAACTGGCCGTCCTCGATGTCGATGTCGACACCCTTCAGGACCGGCACCCCGTTCGGATAGGTCTTGTACACGTCACGGATGGAAAGGCTTGCCATGCTGTGAATCCTCTGTCTCTGGTGCGGCGTGATGCGCCGCGTCTGTTCTGCGCGCCGCGCGGCAGGTGCGCCGCGCGGCCGGGGTTCGTTCGGTTCGGTCGCGCTCAGCCCTTCACCGCGCCCGCCGTCAGGCCGCGCACGAAGTAGCGCCCGGCGACCACGTACACGAGCAGCGTGGGCAGCGCGGCGATGATGGCGCCGGCCATGTCGACGTTGTATTCCTTCACGCCCGTCGACGTGTTCACGAGGTTGTTCAGCGCAACCGTGATCGGCATCGAGTCGACACCGGAGAACACGATGCCGAACAGGAAGTCGTTCCAGATCTGCGTGAACTGCCAGATCAGGCAGACCATGAAGATCGGCAGCGACACCGGCAGCAGGATCCGCGTGAAGATCGTGAAGAAGCCCGCGCCGTCGATGCGCGCCGCCTTCACGAGCTCGGCCGGAATGCTCACGTAGAAGTTGCGGAAGAACATCGTGGTGAAGGCGATGCCGTACACCACGTGCACCAGCACCAGGCCGGTGGTGGTGTTGGCGAGGCCGAGGATGCCCTCGACGCGCGCCATCGGCAGCAGGATCACCTGGAACGGGATGAAGCAGCCCACCAGCAGCAGCGTGAACAGGCCGTCGGCCCCGCGGAAGCGCCAGTGCGTGAGCACGTAGCCGTTGAACGCGCCGATCAGCGAGGAGATCAGCACCGCCGGGATCACCATCTTCAGCGAGTTGAAGAAGAACGGCCGCATGCCGTCGCACCGCACGCCGGTACAGGCCGAATCCCACGCCTTCAGCCACGGATCGATGGTCCAGTGGGTGGGCGGCGTGAGCAGGTTGCCGGTGCGCAACTGGTCGAGATCCTTGAAGGAGGTCGACAGCATCACGTACAGCGGCAGCAGGAAGTACAGCGCGAACAGGATCAGCACCGCGTATATGACGGCGCGATTGAGCGTCATCTTAGGCTGCATTGCGGGTGCTCCTCGATTCCATATACATCAGCGGCACGAGCACCGCGACCACGGTCGCCAGCATCATCACCGACGACGCCGCGCCAACGCCGAGCTGGCCGCGATTGAACGAATACGTATACATGAACATGGCCGGCAGCGACGACGAGGTGCCGGGGCCGCCCGCCGTCAGTGCCACCACCAGATCGAAGGTCTTGATCGTGATGTGGCAGAGGATCAGCAGCACCGAGAAGAACACCGGGCGCATGCTCGGGATCACGATCTTGCGATAGATGGTGGGCAGGGTCGCGCCGTCCACCTGGGCGGCCTTGAAGATCTCGCCGTCCACGCCGCGCAGGCCGGCCAGGAACAGCGCCATCACGAAGCCCGTGGATTGCCAGACGGCCGCGATCACCACGCAGAAGATCGCCTTGTCCGGATCGTCGAGCCAGCCGAACGAGAAGCTCGTCCAGCCCCAGTCCTGCAGCACCTTCTCGAGGCCCAGGCCCGGGTTCAGGATCCACTGCCAGGCCGTGCCGGTCACGATGAACGACAGCGCCATCGGGTACAGGAACACGGCGCGCAGCGCGCCTTCGTTGCGGATCCGCTGGTCGAGCAGGATCGCGAGGAACAGCCCGAGCGCCACGCACAGCGCGATGAACGGGATGCCGAACCAGCCGAGGTTGGCGGCCGAGGTCCACCAGACGTCGTTCTGGAACAGGTCGGAGTAACGGCCGAAGCCGTCGAACGTGTAGTTGGGCAACAGTCGCGACTTGGTCAGCGACAGGTAGCCGGTCACGATGATGAAGCCGTAGATGAACACCACGGCGATCGCGATGCTGGGCGCGAGCACGAGCTTCGGTATCCAGCGATCGGCCATCGCCGAGAGCGGCGACGTGCGGCGGGCGACGTCGGCGCGGCCGGGTTCGTTTCCGCTGAGAGGGGCAGCCACTTGTTTCGACTCCTGGAACGGGGGCGACGCGCACCGGCGTGCGGCGCGCGGCATCGGGTACGGCGCAGGCCGGCGCGAAGCCGGCCCGGGGTGCGGCCATGCGGACGATGTCGTGCAGGCCGGGCGCGGGCGACGCGAAGGCCGCCCGCGGCCTGCCTTACTTCACCTTCGCGGCCTTCGCGAGTGCGGCCACCGCGGCCTTCGGATCTTCCTGCGAGTTCATGAACTTGGTCACGACGTCGCTGATCGCGCCGGCGGTCGCATCGCCCTGCGCCATGCCGTGCGCGAGCGACGGCACGTAGCCGCCGGCCTTGAGGGCCGTCTGCTCGTCCGCGTAGGACTTCTTCGCGCAGTCGTCGAACTTGTCCATCTTCACGCCGAGGCGCACCGGGATCGAGCCCTTCAGCAGGCTGAACTGCTGCTGGAAGTCCGGCGTCATGATCGTCTTGGCGAGCGCGAGCTGGCCGGCCGTGGCCTTCTCCGAACCCTTCTGCTGGAAGAACACGAACGAGTCGACGTTGAACGTGTAGCCCTGCGCGGTGCCCGGCACCGGCGCGCAGACGTAGTCCTTGCCCGACTTCTTGCCGGCGCCCTCGAACTCGCCCTTGGCCCAGTCGCCCATGAACTGCACGCCGGCCTTGCCGTTGATCACCATGGCCGTGGCCAGGTTCCAGTCGCGGCCGTTGCGGCCCGCGTCGAAGTAGCCCTGGATCTTGCGCACGGTGTTGAACGCGTCGAGCATCTTCGGCGAGGTCAGCGCGCCCTGGTCGAGATCGACGATCGCCTTCTTGTAGAAGTCGGCGCCTTCGGACAGCACGACGTCTTCCCACAGCGTCAGGTCCTGCCACGGCTGGCCGCCCATCGCGATCGGCATGATGCCGGCGGCCTTCATCTTGTCGGCGACCTGGAAGAACTCGGCCCAGTTGGTCGGCACCTTGCCGCCTGCCTTGTCGAGCGCCGCCTTATTGATGTAGAGCCAGTTCACGCGGTGAACCGAGAAGGGCGCGGCGACGTAATGGCCGTCCGCGTGGATGATCTTGTCGATCTCAGGCGGCAGGTTCTTCTTCCAGTCGCCCGCGACGGAATCGATCGGCACGAGCACGCCTTGTTCGGCCCATTCCTGGATCAGCGGACCCTTGATCTGCGCCGCCGACGGCGCATTGCCCGAGATGACCTGCGTCTTGAGCGCCGTCATGGCCGCTGCGCCCGCGCCGCCGGCCACCGCGAAGTCCTTCCACTGGTAGCCCTGCTTGGTCATGTCGTCCTTGAGCACGCCGACCGCTTTCGATTCGCCGCCGGACGTCCACCAGTGCAGCACCGAGACCGCTTCGGCAGCCTGCACCGCCGACGACGCTGCGCCACACCGCAGGCCTGCGGCGCACAGCGCGCCCATGAGCTTACGGACTTTCATTGTTGATCTCCTCCAGATACCTGAACAAGAAACGATTGGCTTCC
>JASLEG010000171.1 GCA_030151225.1 Burkholderia sp.
CCTCGCGCGGCGGACGCGGTGCTCGACGGCGCCGGCGCCGGGGCAGCCGAAGCCGATGCCGCGCTCGCCGCCGATGCGGACGACGCCGCCGAACCACCCGCCGTCGGCATCCGCTCGGGCGCACCGCTGGCGGCCGCCGTCGGTTGCACGGCGGCCCGGCCCGGCTGCGCGTCGCCCGACTTCAGGATCGCCACGGACGCGGTACGCCCGCTGATCAGGCGCGCGTCGAGATGCGGCTGCGCGTCGTCGAACGCGATCCACACGGGCACGCGCTGCGCGAGCCGCACCCACGCGAAGTTCGGGTTGATCGCCGGAATCAGCGCGCTGCCGCTGGCCGCCGTGTCCGAATCCTGGATCGCGCCCACCACGCTGATCACGTGCCCGTTCAGCGGCGCGCCCTCGCCCATCAGCCAGATCCGCGCGCGATCGCCCACGTGGATGCGCGAGATGCGGGTTTCCTGGAAGTAGCCCTCCACGCGCAGCGAGGCCAGGTTCACGAGCGCGAGCATGCCGGTGCCCGCGCTCACGAAGCGGCCCGGATGCAGCGTGACGTTGGTGGCGATGCCGTCGAACGGCGCGCGCACCGTGGCGCGTTCGAGATCGAGCCGGGCGGAGGCGAGCGCGGCGTTCGCCTCGTCCACGGCCGCCTGTGCCGCGCGCAGCGACTGATCGGACTGGTCGATGGTCTGGTCGGCCACCGCGCCGCGCAGCGCGCGATTGCGGCTGGCCTGCTGGCGCGCGTACACGCGCTGCGCCTCGGCGCTCTCGAGGCTCGCGCGCGCCTTCTGCAGGGCGATCTCGAAGCGCTGCGGATCGACGCGGAACAGCACGTCGCCGCGATGCACGAAGGCGTTGCCGTGCACGTTCACCTCGGTCAGCAGGCCGCTCACGTCGGTGGTCACGTTCACCACGTCGGCGCGCACGTGCGCGTCGCGCGTGCGCGGGTCGCGCTCGTAATACGTCCACATGTAGGCGACGGCAATCGCCGCGAGCGCGACGATGAAGAGCGCCAGCAGCGTCTGGAACACGGTGCCGATCAGCTTCGTTTGGCGGGGCGTGAAATGCACGTGGGGTCTCGTCAGGTCGCGTGAAAATGAAAGGGAATCATGGCTCGCTCGCGGGCCGTTCAGTAGCCGGACAGGCGCTGCCGCCAGTCGTCGAGGATCGCCGCGAGCGGCAACGAACTCGGTCCGCCGAACAGGCGCAGCACCACGGCCAGCAGGATCACGAACAGGCACACCTGGATCAGGCCGACGTGCCAGACCCGGCCGCCGAGCGGCCAGACGTGCACGAAGCGGTCGAGCACGCGGCGCAGCACGAACAGCAGCACGAACACGATCGCGATCGCGACGGCCGGCATCGGCACGAAGATGCCGAGCAGGTCGAATTCCGGCGACATCATGCCCGCGCTCCCGCGCCGGTGGAAGGATCGCCGCCCGTCGGCCCGAGCGCCGGCGCGGGCGGGCCGGCCTGCGGATACAGCGCGAGCCGCACATCGGCGAGCAGGGCCTGCGCGAACACCGGCAGGCCGGAGGCGGCATGCAGGAACGCATCGATCGCGGCGGTCGGCGAAGGCGAAGCAGCATCGGCTGCGGCCGCCGCGCGCCGGTCGAACCAGCCCGCCGAGAGCAGCCGCCCCACCGCCGTGATCAGCCATTCGCTGTCGGGCAGGCGGCGCTGCACGCGGATCAGCTCGCTGCCGATGCGCATCTCGCGCATCGCGCGTGCCGTGGGGGTGTCGGGGGGCATCGCGGCCGGCAGCGGCGGCGTGGCCGATGCCGCCGGGTCGGGCGCGGATGCGGCCGGCGGCGGCGGCGTCCATTGCGACACCAGGATGAAGCGGTCGAGCGCGCGCTGCTCGAAGGCCTGCGCATCGTCCTCGCGGCCGCGCACCACGTCGCGCAGGTCGGCGCGCGCCTCGCGCTGCACGCGCCGCAGCGGCCCGCCAGCCGGCAGCCGCACGACCAGCACCATCCACAGCAGCGCCGAACTCAGGCCGATCGCGAGCGCCAGCACGCTGTTCAGCAACTGCGCGAGATCGACGGCCGGGCCGTTGTTGCCGAGCCGCAGCAGCGCCATCGGCAGCACCGCGAACAGCACGTTGCCCGGGTCGGGCACCACCAGACCGAGCACGAACAGCGCCGGGAACAGCACGAGCGCGACCGTCACCATCGTGCTGGTGTGCGGCAGGATCGCGGTGACATAGATGAACACGATGCCCAGCGCCACGGCCACCATGCGCGAGATGCGCAGCAGCGTGACGACCGGCGCCGGCGAGCGCGCGCTCGCCACGAAGAAGGTGGTGCTGAGCAGCATGCCGAGCGCGGCGTAGGCCGACATCCAGTCGAACGCGTTCCAGCACAGCGCGAAGGTGATCATGTGCAGCACCACGCCGAGCACGATGCGCAGCCGGTAGCCGAGATCGACGTGCGCGAGCGCCTGCGGGGTGGGCGCGTGCCGCGCCGGCAGCCGCGTGCGGCCGGGCTGGCGCGCCGCGAGGTTCGCGCGCGCCGTGCCGATCAGGCACCACAGCGCGAAGATGCCGCGCAGGCAGCGCCGCTGCATGCGCACGAGCAGCGCGTCCCAGTCGTCGGGGGCCACCGCCACGCGGCCGCGCAGCGCGGCGTGCAGCGCCGGGCGCGCCTCGCTCGCGCTGCCGGCCTCGATCCAGCCGGCCATCGCCTCGCGCAGCGGGGTATCGGCCGGCGCGAGGCCGTGCGCGGCGCGGTGCGCATCGATGTCGCGCAAGCGGTACAGATGCGGCAGCAGGCGCAGCCCGCGCAGCCGGATCGCCTCGGCAGCCTCGCGCCGCCGCCCGCCCCGGCTCAGCCGGTCGAACGGCAGGTACGAGGACAGCACGTCGATCAGGCCCGTGGTCCTGACCAGCGCCGCCTCGTGCTCGCGGCCGGCTGCCAGCGCCTCGGCCGGCCCGCTCGCCGGCGCGCCGCGCAGCGCCGCCACCGACAGGCTGCGCAGATGCGCGAGCCAGCCGTCCACCACCGCGCCGAGCTCGTCGCGCGAGGTGTGCACGAGCAGCAGCGTGTCGACCAGGAACAGGATGAAGGCGCCCACCACGAGGTCCTGCACGCGGTCCACGGCGCGCAGCCAGACCAGATCGGGCGTGGTGATGCCCGGCATCGCCACCAGCAGCGAGGTGGTGCCCGTCATCAGGAAACCGTAGAAGCGCGGCAGGCGATCGCTGATCGCGAAGAAGCTGGTGACGCTGACCAGCGCCATCAGCGCGCCGAGGATCACCGGCTCGGACAGCGCGAACGCGACGGAGGCGACCATGCCGATGGTGGCGCCGGCCAGCGTGCCGGCCAGCATGTAGAGCCATTTCTGGCGCATCGCGGCGGTGGAGTCGAGCGCGAGGATGTAGACCACCATCATCGTCCAGTACGGATAGTCGAAGCCGCGGGCGAAGGCGATCGCGAGCGCGATCATCGCGGCGAGGTAGAGCTTGAACGACAGTAGCAGGCGACCAGGCCGGATCGGTGGCATCGGGGCGTTCGGTGGGCAAATGCAGGGAAGGCCGGCGCGCGCCGGACACCGCCACCGCCAGCTGGGGCCGCCCTGGCGGGGCCGCACGAGGCCGGCATGGCGCGCAAAGCATAGCATGCCGTCCCTCATTTTCATCCGGGTCGTGCTCAGCCGCGCGGCAGGTCCTGCCTCGGCGACACGCCGAACTTGCGCGCGTAATCGCGGCTGAACTGCGCCGCGCTCTCGTAGCCGACCTCGAATGCCGCGGTGGACACCGACACGGCCCCGCCGCGCAATTGCCGGCGCGCCTCGAGCAGTTGCAGCCCCTTGCGGTATTGCAGCGGAGAGGATGCCGTGATCGCCTTGAAATGCTTGTGGAAGGCGGACGCGCTCAAGCCCACCCGGCTGGCCAGCGCGGGGATCTCGAGCGGCGAACGGAACTCGCTTCGCAGCAGCGCGATGGCGCGCGCGATCGCGCTGGCCTGGCTGTCGCGGCGGCACAGCGCGCGCAGCATGCCGCCAATCGGCGCCGTGGCGAGCCGGTAATGGATCTCGCGCGACACGAGCGGGCCCAGCACGGCGGCGTCCGCGGGGGCATCGGCGAGGTCGAGATAGCGATACAGCGCATCGACGAGCCGCGCGTCGCAGTCGTGCACGGCCAGCGAGCGGGCCGGGCCGGCTTCTGCATCACGCAACGCGGCCCGCGCGCCGTACAGGTCGCGCAAGGTATCGAGGTCGAGAGGGAAGATCAGCGCGAGATACGGCGCCCGGGTGATGCGCGCGATCACCGGCAGGTCGTGGCTGGCCAGCAGACACTGGCCGGCGCCCATCGCGTGCGTGTCGGTGCCGAGCACGGTGTGCTTGCGCCCCTCGAGCACGAGGATCAGCACCGGCTCGTAGATCGCCGCCTCCAGCGCGGTGGGTCGCGGCTGGTGCAGGATGCCGAGCGGCGCGAGCGGCTGGACGTAGCAACCCGCGCCGTCGCCGGAAGGGGGCAGGCTGCGCGCGGCGAGTCGGGCGAGATCGGCGAGGGTCATGCGGCGAGTCTAGCATCGCGCTCGGGCCGGCTTTCGCGGCCGAAGAGGATCGGGCAAGAAGCGCGGAGTTACCGTCAAGCATCGTGCGTCACGGGTCCGTACAGTCGAGGCATCGACCACCACGCGACACGATCATGACCCGCCCCACCCTGACCGTTCATCATCTGGGCCGCTCGCAATCGGAGCGGATCGTCTGGCTGTGCGAGGAGCTCGGCCTCGACTACGTGCTGCAGCGCTACGCACGCCGCGCGGATACCCGGCTCGCGCCGCCCGACTACCTGGCGCTGCATCCGCTCGGCACGGCGCCGGTCATCACCGAGGGGCCGCGCGTGCTCGGCGAATCGGCCGCGATCGTCGAGTACCTGATCGCGACGCGCGGCGCGGGGCGGCTGGCCGTGAGGCCCGACGCGCCCGGCTACGCCGACTATCTCTACTGGCTCCATTTCGCCAACGGCACGCTGCAGCCGCTGATCCTGCAGGTGTGGATGCTGGAGCGCGCCGATCCGTCCGGCACGAACCCGGCGCTGCGACGCCTGCAGGCCCGCTTCGCGCAGGTGCTCGCGATGCTCGACACGCGGCTGGCGGATGCGCCGTGGCTCGCCGGCGCGGCACTGACGGCGGCCGACATCATGACGGTGTTCTCGCTGACCACCATGCGCCTGTTCAAGCCCTTCGATCTCGGTGCCTGGCCGAACATCGTGGCCTATCTCGGGCGCGTCGGCGCGCGCCCGGCCTATCGGCGGGCGATGCACAAGGCGGATCCCGACCTGACGCCGCTGCTCGACGCCACGCCTTGATCCGCCCGTGCCGGCCTGCCGGCTCGCGTCAGAACTTGTGACGAATGCCGGTTACCACCAGCAGCTGCGTCCCGCCGCTCGACGGGCCGCTGGTGCCCTCGATCTGCGCCACGGCATGGGTGGCGTGCTGGTACAGCAGGTCGACGTAGATGTCGGTGCGCTTGGACAGGTAGTACTGCAGCGCCGACGTGGTCTGCCAGTAGTGCCAGGATTTCACCGAGCCGTTGGCGGTCACGTTCGTGTAGGTCTCCCCGATCGCCGCGTGCAGGGCCGGCGTGATGCGGTAGCGGAAGCTCGCCTCGGCGTTCTGGTAGGTCTGGTACTGACTCGCCGGCGTCAGCTCGAAGCGCGTGTTGGTGTACATCAGGCCCACCGTGGCATTGCCGATGTCGTAGGTGCCGCCCGCGCCCCAGATGCGCTGATACGAGATGCCCTTCAGGAAGGTGAAGTAGTTGTCCGAAGGAATCGCGCCGGTGGTGTCGCTGGCCGGATGGTCGAGCACCACGTAGGCCGCGCCGAGCCGCCACGGGCCACGGTTGAAGGTCGCGCCCACGCTGTACGAACGGTTGGTCGCGAAGTTGCCGGCGTTGCCCGACAGCGCGTACATCGTGTTGACCTGCAGGCCGTACAGCGAGGGCGTGACGTACTTGATCGAGTTGTCGGTGCGGAACGTGTTGTTGATGTCGTCGGTGTCGAACGGGTGGGTGCCGTACTGCACCGTTTCGGAGGCGATCTGCAGCGGCTCGAGCGAATCCTGCGAGGCGTTGTACTGCCGGCCCAGCGTGACCGTACCGTAGCGCTCGGTGGCGATCCCCACCCACGCCTGCCGGCCGAAGATGCGGCCGTTCGCGCTGGCCGTGCCCGTCATCAGGTTGAAGCCGTTCTCGAGCCGGAAGATGGCCTTGTTGCCGCCACCGAGATCTTCCGAACCGAGCAGGCCCCAGCGCGAGC
Source organism: Burkholderia sp. (assembly GCA_030151225.1). Classification (GTDB taxonomy): domain Bacteria; phylum Pseudomonadota; class Gammaproteobacteria; order Burkholderiales; family Burkholderiaceae; genus Burkholderia. The sequence goes on from JASLEG010000171.1 coordinate 6,266, forward strand.
CCTGCTCGCTGCCGGCCGTGGCCTGGTAGTTCGAGTGGCCGCCCTGGTTGCTGGTGTAGGTGAAGCCGCCGTCGACGATGCCGTAGAGCGTGACGCTCGACTGCGCGTGCGCGGCGCCGCTCGCGAAGGCGGCGCAGCAGGAGGCGAGGCCGACGGTGGCGGCCCGCCTTGCTCGGAGCGAAGAAATCTGCATGACGAAAAATCCCCTGGTTGAATCGTGCTTGTTGGAACGACGGTGGAAAAACGGGCAAAGCCGGGCCCGCCACGCCGGTGGAGCCGGCGCGGGACAGGGTGAAACGATCGAAAGACGGGCGACGGGCCGGATCGAAGGACGAACGCTGCCCCGGCGCGGCGTGCACGACACCGCGCCGTCAGGAACCAGGCAGTCGGAAAGTCCGCGGGCCCGGATCGGCCGGCGTGACGGGCAGGCGTTACATGGCGGCGCTCGTCGGGCTCGGCGCGCCGATCGGCTTCAGCGCCATCGCGTCGAGCGCGGCCGCGTCGACCAGCGGCAGCACCACGTGCGACGGCGTGCCGGCGCCCACGTGAACGCGGTTGATCGCGACGCGCGGCGCACGCGCCAGCGCGGGCGACTCGCCGCTGTTCGGGTTCACGTCGAAGTGCGGGAAGTTGCTGCTCGAGATGTCGAGCCGGATGCGGTGGCCGCGACGGAACAGGTTCGCGGTGGCGAACGGCTCGATCGCGATCTCGTACACGCGGCCGTCCTCCAGCCGTTGCGGCTCGCTCCACGAAGCGTGGAAGCGGCAGCGGAAGATGCCGTCGGTCAGGTTCATCGCATAGCCCTGCGGATAGTCGGCGTTCGGCGGGCACACGTCGATCAGCTTCGCGGTGAAATCGGTATCGGGCGCATCGCTCGAGATCCACAGCTTCACCACGATCGGGCCGATCACGGCCATGTCGCGTCCGAGCGGCTCGGTCTGGAACACCAGCACGTCGGGGCGCGCGGCCAGCGGCCGGCCCGGATCGCGCACGCCGAAGAATTCCGGCCACTCGCGCTGGTCGAACGCGCCGCCGTCGAACACCGGCGCACCCGAGGTCAGCGCGCCGCCGATGGTCGGCACCGGGTTCGCCGGATCGAACGCATAGGTGATCGACGCGGCGGGCGCGTCGCGCAGCGCGGCGGCCGGGCTCAGCGTGCCGTCCTCGCCGAGGTAGAACGGCGTGGCCTCGGTGCCCGGCAGCGGCCATTGCGCGGCGCCCACCCAGCGGCCGCCGTGCGACATGCGGCCGTCCGCGTTGCGCCCGCCGTCACCGCCGCCCATCACGAAGATGCGCGCGATCGGCTCGGCTTCCGGTGCGGGCGCATCAGGGCCCTCTCCCGCGCCCTCATCCTTCAGCCAGCGCGCGAACCAGCGCAGCCGGAACGCGATCCAGTCCTCGTCCACCTGCCCCTCGATCACCGCAGCCGCGCCGAAATCCACGTCGCCGCTGTACGACAGGTTGCGGTCGCCGTGCAGCCAGGGCCCCATGATCAGGTGCGCGGGCGCGGCCGCGTCGCGCGAGAACGCGGCGAAGTTGTCGAGCGTGCTGCGCACGTAGGCGTCGTACCAGCTCGACATCCACACGGTCGGCACGCGCCGCATCGTGTCGTAATACGCCTCGGCGCAGATGCCGGGCTGCTGCCAGTATTCGTCGTAGGCATCGCGCTTCCATTGCTCGAACAGGTACTGCTCGTATTCGGGCACGCTGGCGAGCGGCGAGTGGCCGGGGCGCCAGGGCATGCGCGCGAACCACTCGCGCAGGTCGCTCGCCTCGAGCGCGCCGGCCACCAGCGGATCGGCCTCGGCGGCCGGGCTGTTGCGCGCGCGATTGACGGCCCAGGTGGCCTGCTTCAGCTCGAACGCGCCGCCCTGGCGAATGCCGCAGTGATAGCCGTTCGCGAAGCCGCCCGAATCGAGCACCATGCAGGCGAGCCCCGGCGGGTTCAGGCAGGCCATCGCGAGCTGCGTGTGCGCCGCGTACGACAGCCCCATGGTGCCCACGCGCCCGTTCGACCAGGGCTGCGCGGCGATCCACTGCATCGTGTCGTAGCCGTCGGGGCCCTCGGCGATGTACTTCTCGAAGCTGCCCTCCGAGCGGTAGCGGCCGCGGCAATCCTGCATCACCACCGCGTAGCCGTGCGCGGCGAGGCATTGCGCGAGCTCGACGCGGCTCATCGGCGGCGCGCCGTGATGGATCTCGGCGCGCGACACGTCGCGCTTGCCGTAGGGCGTGCGCTCCAGGATCACCGGCAGCGGCGCGTCGATGCCGACGCGATAGCCGCCCGGAAAGTGCACGTCGGTGGCAAGCCGCACGCCGTCGCGCATCGGCACCATCGCATCGACGATCGCGGAAGCGGCAGGATCGGCCTGAACGGCGTGGCCGAACGTGTCGCGCGGGGAAAGCTGGGTCATGGTTGTTTCTCGACGAAGAGCAGCGAGGTGCGCTCGGATTTGGTCGGATGGAAGATCAGGCCGCGCCGCGTGGCCCAATAATCGATCGGGAAGTACAGCGGCACGATCGCGTAATCGCGGAACGCGATCTCGGCCGCGCGGGCCAGCAGCGCGTTGCGCTGCTTCGGATCGAAGGTGCGCGACGCCTCGCGCAGCACGGCATCGAAGGCCGGGTTCGAATAGCGCGTGCGATTGAACGCGCCGGTGCCCGCCTCGCGCGAATAGCTGGCCAGCACGTTGGTCAGGCCGATGCCGGCGTCGCTGGTGCTGTTGCCGAAGCTGAACACGAAGGCGCTGTAGGCCCGCCTGGCGGCCGCGCCGGCGTACACGTTGTACGGCTGCGTGACCACGTCGTCCACCTGGATGCCGTCGCGCGCGAGCATCTGCCCGAGCGCCTGGCCGAGGTCGCCGTCGCTCGCGAAGCGGTCGTTCGACGAATGCAGCGTGAGGTGGAAGCCGTTCGGATAGCCGGCGGCCGCGAGCAGGCGGCGCGCGCCGGCCGGGTCGAAGGCATCGGCCGCGAGCGCCGGATCGTAGCCGCCGAGGCCCGGCGGCACGATCTGCCCGGCCGGCAGCCCCGCGCCGGTCAGCAGCGACCGGGTGATCGCGCGGCGGTCGATCATCTTCGAGATCGCCTCGCGCACCCGCACGTCGCGCAGCGGATTGGCCGGCGCCTGCGTGCCGGCGGCCACGCGCACGAACGGCGACACGTCGCGCGAGGCGTCGAGCGCCAGATAGATCAGCCGCGCCGACGGCCCGGAGAACAGCGATACGCCGTGCTCGTGGCGCAGCCGCTCGAGCACGATCGGCGGCACGTTGTCGATCACGTCCACCGAGCCCGAGATCAGCGCCGACAGCCGCGCCGCGTCGTTGGCCACGAAGCGCAGCGTGGCGGTGTCGAAATCGGGGCGCCTGCCCCAGTAGTACGGATTGCGTTCGAGTTCGAGCCGATCGCCCGGCACCCAGCGCACGAGCCGGTACGGGCCGGTGCCGACCGCGACCGACGGCTGCCGGTAATCGCCGCTCGCGTGCCCCTCGGCGGCATGGCGCGACTCGATGAAGATCAGGCCGAGCTGCTCGACGAAGGCCGGCGCGGGCGCCCTGGTGACGATGCGGATCGTGAGCGGCTCGACGATCTCCACGCGTGCGATCGCGGCCACCGCGCCCGAATACGGCGCGGGGCTGTTCGGCACGTGCGCGGCGCGCGCGAGCGACCAGGCCACGTCCTCGGGCGTGAGCGGCGTGCCGTCGGAAAAGCGCACGTTGGGGCGCAGATGGAATTCCCAGGTGAGCGGATCGACCCGCCGCCAGCGCTGCGCGAGGCCGGGCTCGATCTGCAGGTCGGCGTCGTGCGTGATCAGCGTCTCGAACATGTTCTCGGACGTCTGCTGGTTGTTCTGGGTGCGCGCGAACAGCGGGTCGAGCGAGGACGGCTCGGAGGCGAGCGCCATCGTGAGGTGGCTCGGCGCGGCGCCCGCGGCCACGGCAAGAGTCGGCAGCGCGGACGACAGCACGACGGCGCACAGGGCCGACAGGGACACGGACATCGCGCGGCGTCGGCCGCGCGGGCGAAGCGGATTCGTCGCGCTCATGCCGCCGCCTCGACCAGATGGCACGCGGTGCGGTGCCCCGCGCCGGTATCGCGCAGCTCGGGCCGCACCTCGCGGCAGCGCGCCACGGCGTGCGGGCAGCGCGGATGGAAGTGGCAGCCCGACGGCGGCGCGAGCGGCGACGGAATCTCGCCGCGAATCGATTCGAACGCGTGCCGGCGATTGCTCAGGCGCGGCACCTGCGAGAGCAGCGCGATCGTGTACGGATGCCGGGGCCGCTCGAACAGCTCGGCCACCGGCGCCGTCTCCACGATGCGGCCGAGGTACATGATCGCCACGCGGTCGCTGAGGTGCTCGATCACGCCGAGATCGTGGCTGATGAACAGGTAGGTGAGCCCGAGATCGCGGCGCAGCTGCATGAACAGGTTGATGATCTGCGCCTGGATCGACACGTCGAGCGCGGCGATCGATTCGTCGCAGATCAGGAAATCGGGCTTCACGGCCAGCGCGCGGCCGATGCCGATGCGCTGACGCTGGCCGCCCGAGAACTGGTGAGGGAAGCGCTCGCGGAAATCGGGGTTCAGGCCCACGCGCTGCATGACGTCCACCACGTACGCGTCGCGATCCTTGCGCGACACGATGCCGTGCACGACCGGCGCCTCGCCGATGATGTCGCGCACGCGCTTGCGCGGATTCAGCGAGGACAGCGGATCCTGGAAGATCATCTGCGTGGCGAGGCGCTGGCGCCGACGGCCCGCCGAGGACGCCGACGCCGGCGCGCGCAGGCCGGCCGCGTCGAGTTCGTGCACGTCGATGGTGCCGCTGCTCGGCGGCACGATGCCGGCCAGCACGCGGCCGAGCGTGGACTTCCCGCAGCCCGATTCGCCCACCAGCCCGAGCACCTCGCCGCGGTTGATGGTCAGGTCCACGCCGTCCACCGCATGCACCACCTGCGAGGCGCGCGGCGCGCCCAGCAGGCCGGCGATGCGCTCGGCGTAATTCGGTTTGCGCTCGAAACGCCGCGACACCTGGCGCGCCTCGAGCAGCGGCACTTTCACGCTCGGGGCGTTCATTGCGGATCTCCGTTGCGGGGATGGAAACAGCGGTATTGATGGCCGGGCTCGCCGCGCTCGGGCGGCTCGGCCTCGTGGCACATCGGCGTGGCGCGCGCGCAGCGCGGCGCGAACGCGCAGCCGGCCGGCAGCGCGAGCAGGTTCGGCGCGATGCCGGGAATCTGCGCGAGCGGCTCGCCGCGCCGCGCGTTCTCGGGCACCGAGCCGATCAGCCCGGCCGTGTACGGGTGACGCGGGCGATCGAGGATCGCATCGATGCCGCCCTGCTCCACGATGCGGCCCGCGTACATCACGCACACGCGCTGCGCGAGCCCGGCCACCACGGCCAGGTCGTGGCTGACCCACACCATCGCGGTGCGCGAGCGCGCGCAGAGCTGCTGCATCTGCGCGAGGATCTGCGCCTGGATCGTCACGTCGAGCGCCGTGGTGGGCTCGTCGGCGATGATCAGGTCCGGGTCGTGCAGCAGCGCGATCGCGATCGCCACGCGCTGGCGCATGCCGCCCGACAACTGATGCGGATACGCGGCGAGCCGCTCGTCGGGCGCGGGAATGCCCACCGCGGCCAACGCGTCGCGGGCCCGCTCGCGTGCGGCCCGCTTCGACAGGCCCGAATGCGCGCGCACCGCCTCGATCATCTGGGTGTCGATGCGCAGCACCGGGTTCAGCGTCATCATCGGATCCTGGAAGATCATCGCGATGCGGCTGCCGCGCAGCCGACGCAGCGCGTCGGGCGCGAGCGTGGCGAGGTCGCGGCCGTTGAACAGCACCTTGCCGGACACGATGCGGCCCGGCGCGTCCACCAGGCCCAGCACCGAAAAGCCCGTGATCGACTTGCCCGAGCCGGATTCGCCGACGAGGCCCACCACTTCGCCGGGCGCCACGTCGAAGCTGACGTCGTCCACGGCCTTCGCGACGCCGTCGGCGGTGAAGAAATGCGTGCGCAGATGCTGCACGGACAGGGTTGGCGAGGTCATGACGATCCTATTTCTGCAGGCGGGGGTTGAGGGCTTCGCGCACGCTGTCGCCCACGATGTTCATGCTGAACACCAGCATCAGCAGCAATACCCCCGGAAACACGCTGATCCAGTAGTTGCCCGCGAGCAGTTGCTGGTAGCCGTTGGCGATCAGCAGCCCCAGCGAGGGGCGCGTCACCGGCAGGCCGATGCCGAGGAAGCTCAGCGTGGCTTCGGCGGCGATCGCGGCGGCCACCTGCACGAGCCCGATCACGATCACGGGCGGCAGGCAGTTCGGCAGCAGATGGCTGAACAGCGCGCGCCGATGGCTCAGGCCAAGGCAGCGCGCCGCCTCCATGTATTCCTTGCGACGCTCCACGGCGGCCACCGCCCGCACGGTGCGCGCGAAGTACGCCCACTGCACCACCACCAGCGCGAGCACCACCTTGTCCACGCCCTGGCCGAGCACGGCCAGCATCATCAGCGCCACCAGCATGGTGGGAAAGCCGAGCATGAGGTCCACCGCGCGCATCACGAGCGTGTCCACCAGCTTGCCGAAATAGGCCGCGCACAGGCCCAGCGTGGTGCCGAGCGCCATCGCGAAGGCACCGGCCACGAGGCCCACGCCGAGGCTGATGCGCAGGCCGTACATCATCGCGGCCAGCATGTCGCGGCCCAGCGCGTCGCTGCCGAGCAGGAAGTAGTGGCCGCTCGGGCCGCGCGTGAACGGCGGCAGCCGGCCGTCCACCACGCTGAGCTGGGCCAGGTCGTACGGGTTCTGGGGCGCGAGCCACGGCGCGAACAGCGCGATCAGGACCAGCGCGGCGCACGCGATGCTGGCGGCGGCCACGGCCGGCGTGGCCGCCAGGCTGCGCAGGATGCGCCCGGCCGTGGTGTGCGGATCGAGCCGGAAGCGCGCGCGCGGCGCGCCGGCGGGGGAAGTCGAGGCGTGTTTCATGCTGCCTCCAGCCGCACGCGCGGATCGAGCAGCGAGTAGACGATGTCCACCACCAGGTTCAGCACCGCGAACATCGCCACCACCACCATCAGGTAGGCCACGATCACGGGGCGGTCGAGGTGGGTGATGCTGTCGATGATCAGCTTGCCCACGCCGGGCCACGCAAAGATGGTTTCCGTCACGGTGGCGAACGCGATCAGCGAGCCGAACTCCATGCCCACCACGGTCACGATCGGGATCAGGATGTTCTTCAGCACGTGCACGCCGATCACGCGGCGCTCGGACAGGCCCTTGGCACGCGCGAACTTCACGTAGTCGAGCGGCAGCGTCTCGCGCACGCCGGCCCGCGCGAGCCGCGTGACGAGCGACATCTTGAACAACGACAGGTTGATGGCGGGCAGGATCAGGTGCAGCAGGCCGTCGCGCGTGGCGAGGCTGGTATGGATGCCGAACAGTTCGCCGGGATGGCCGCGCCCGGCCGAGGGCAGCCAGCCGAGCGTGACCGAGAAGATCAGCACCAGCATGATGCCCTGCCAGAAGTTCGGCAGGCTGAAGCCGAGGATCGAGCCCGTCATGACCGCGCGGTCGAGCGGCGAGCCGGCCTTGAGCCCGGCCAGCAGGCCCAGCGGCAGCCCCACCGCGAGCGACAGCACGAGCGCCACGAAGGCCAGCTCGAGGGTGGCCGGCAGGCGCTCGAAGATCAGACGGATCGACGGCTCGTTGAAGATGAACGAGCGGCCCAGGTCGCCGTGCAGCGCATTGCCGACGAAGTGGAGGTATTGCTGCCAGAGCGGCTGGTCGAGCCCGAGCGCGCGTACCGCCTGCGCGATCTCGGCCGGGCTCGCGTCGGCCGGCACCAGGATCGCGATCGGATCGCCGATCGCGTAGACGCCGCAGAACACGAGCACCGAAGTGAGCAACAGCACGCCGGCGCTCTGCACGATTCTTCGGATGATGAAAGCCAACATTGCGTATCGAGCCTCATATGTTGAGAATGCGGGTGCCGGCCCCTGCCGTCGGCCCGGCGATGAGCTGCCGGCGCCGACGGCCGGGTGGCACCGTCGAGCGCATGATTCGGCGGCAAAAAGGCAGTGACAAGCCTATGCCGGATCGATATAGACCTATGCACAACCTGCGATGAACCTCAAACAACTGGAAGCCTTCGCGGCCGTGCTGTCGCAACACACCACGATTGCCGCGGCGCAGCGCCTGGGCCTGTCGCAGCCGGCCGTGAGCCGGCTGCTGAGCCAGCTCGAAGCCGATCTCGGCCTGAGCCTGTTCGTGCGCGAGCAGGGCCGGCTCACGCCGACCCGCGAGGCGCAGGCGATCGCCGCCGAGGTGGACGCGATCATCGAGGCCACCCGCTGCCTGGAGCGGCACACGCAGCAGCTACGGCTGGCCGGGGCGCGGCGCAAGCTGGTGCGCGTGATGGTGCCGAACACCTTCGCGCAGTTCCTGCTGCCGGCCGTGGTCAAGCGCTTCTACGAAACCCACGACGACGCCGTGCTGGAGGTGTTTTCGGGCACCTACGACGCCTCCGAGCGCGCGCTGCTGAGCCGCGAGACGGATCTGGCCTTCGTGCGCGTGCCGATGCGGCTGGCCGGCTTCGTGGCGCGGCGCGAGTTCGAAAGCGAATCGGTGTGCGTGATGCCGCGCGATCATCCGCTCGCGGCCAGCGACGTCGTCGGCGCGCGCGATCTCGACGGCGTGCCGCTGGTGCTGCTGTGGCGCCAGAGCCCGCTGCGGCTCGACGTGGACGCCGCATTCCGCAACGCTCGCATCAGCCAGACGATCGTGGCCGAGGTGCATTCGGCCAGCGTGGCCTGCGCGATGGCGGCCAGCGGCATCGGCGTGGCGATCGTGAACCGGCTGATCGCCAGTTGCTGCCAGACCGAGCAGTTCGTGATGCGCCGCTTCGCGCCCACCATCCGCTTCAGCACCGCGATCGCCACGCTCGAGAACGAGCCCGCCAGCGACACGGCGCTCGCCTTCGCCGAAGCGCTCGGCGACGAACTCGACCGGCTCGACCGCCTGTCTTCCGAGGAAATGGGCGCACGGGGCGCCTAGGCGGCGCTGCGGGCCAATCGGGCCAATCAGGGCCAATCGGGGCCCGCCCGGCAAATGGCACCGGAATACACACACGTTTTGATCGGGATTAGCGCAATCCGTAAGCCGCGTCTGGAATGATCGGTCGCTCATGCCTTTCGGGGTCGTGATCCATCGCCTTTCACTGCTCGTGTGACGGGCGCCCGGCAGGCCAATCGAAGGTACTCATGGCTGCTCTTTACGATCTGGGCGCGAAAACCTTGCGCCAACTTTACGATCGCCGGATCCGCAGCGCGGCGGTACTCGACGCCGCCACGCTGTTTCCCGATGCGAAGCGCTTCGCCGCCAGCTGGCAGGCAATCCGCGACGAGGCGCTCGAGGTCGCGCGCGACCTGCCGCGTATCCCGCGCTTTCACGAAATCATGGCCGAGCAGGCCGATATTTCGGATAACGATGCACGCGACTGGCGCATGTTCATCATGCAGGCCTACGGCATGCGCTTCGAGAAGAACCGCTCGCGCTGCCCGGCGCTGAGCGCGATCGTGGATGCCTCGCCCGACGTGCTGTCGGCCTCGTTCTCGTTCATGGCGCCGGGCAAGCACATTCCGCCGCATCGCGGGCCGTTCCGCGGCGTGCTGCGCGGCTACCTAGTGCTGTCGATGCCGAAGCGCGCCGACGGCAGCCCGGCGGCGGTGCTGAAGGTGGACGGCCGCGAATATCGCCTCGACGACGGCCAGTTCATGCTGTGGGACGACACCTTCGAGCACGAGGTGTGGAACGACAGCGACGAGGTGCGCATCGTGCTGCTGCTCGACATCCGCCGCCGCGACCTGCCGCCGGGGCTGCGCTTCCTGTCGGCCGCAATCGTGCGGGCGATTCAGCTCGGGATTCGGCTGCGCGGCGGGGCAATTCCGGTTTGAGGGTTGATCCGGGCCACCGCAAAGGCGCCGCCGGAATGCAAAAAGGCCGCCACGCCTTTCCGAAGTGCGTGGCGGCCTGTCCTGCCCGAACCGTCAATGCAGGCCCAGATAACTGCGCACGGCCGGCAGCCCCGGCTTGCCGTCGAAGGTCGTGACGCCGGCCAGCCACTTGTCGAGCGCCTGCGGATTCTGCTTGAGCCAGTCGGCGGCGGCCTTGTTCGGATCCTGCTTGTTCATGATCGGCTCCATCACGTGGTTCTCGATCGTGGTGGTGAACTGCAGGTTCGACACGAACTTCGCCACGTTCGGGCAGCGCGCCGCGTAATCGGGCGGGGTGGCCGTCAGCACGCGCGCCTCGCCGTAGTTCGGGCCGAACACGTCGTCGCCGCCGGTCAGGTAGTCCATCTTGAACTGCACGTTCATCGGATGCGGCTCCCAGCCGAGGAACACGATCCACTTGTTGGCGCGGATCGCGCGGTTCACCTCCACCAGCATGCCCGCCTCGCTCGACTCCACGAGCTTGAACTTGCCGAGCCCGTACTGGTTGCCGTCGATCATCTTCTTGATCAGCGCGTTGCCGTCATTGCCCGGCTCGATGCCGTAGATCTTGCCGTCGAGCTTGTCCGCGAACTTCTGGATGTCGGCGAACGACTTCAGGCCGCCCTGGTACACGTAATCGGGCACCGCCAGCGTGTACTTGGCGCCCGTCAGGTTGGGCGTGGCCAGCACCTTGATCGTGCCGGCCTTGGTAAACGGCGCGATGATCGGATCCATGGTGGGCGACCAGTAGCCGAGGAACACGTCGATCTGCTTGCTCTTGATCCCCGCGAACGTGATCGGCACCGAGGCGATGGTCTTGGTGGGCGAGTAGCCGAGACCGGCGAGCATCGTGGAGGCGAGGCCCGTGGTGGCGGCGATGTCGCTCCAGCCGACGTCGGCGAAACGCACGCTCTTGCATGCCTGCGGATCGGCCGCCAGCGCCGACGTCCACGGCGCCACGGCGAGCCCGAGCCCGCAGGCCACCGTGATCAGGAATCCTTTCATCTTGTTTTCTCCTCGGAAGTACTGCCAATGGATGCTTCAGTGTGGTTGGGTCTGTCGTGAATGCCGATGTGCCTCATTGCCGCGCGGGCGTGCGGCGCTCGTAGCTAGGCGCGTGGCCGAACTGGGCGCGATAGGCCTTGCTGAAGTGGCACGGCGAATGGAAGCCGCACACGCTGGTGACGCGCGCGATCGAGGCGTCGGTGGTGCGCAGCAGGTCGCGCGCGCGCTTCAGGCGCAGCGTCAGGTAGTAATGGGTGGGCGACACGTTCAGGTACACCTTGAACATGCGCTGCAGGTGGCGCTGCGAGAGGTGCACGAGGCGCGCGAGTTCGTCGAGCGAGAGCGGCTCCTCGATGTTGGCCTCCATCAGCCGCACCACTTCCACCAGTTCGCCGCGCGAGAAGCCCACGCGCGCGTCGACCGGAATCGGCTGCGGATCGTTGGCGCCGCGGATCCGCTCCACGATGAACTGCTCGGACACCTGCGCGGCCAGATGCTGGCCGAGGCGCGCCCCCACCAGGTTCAGCATCAGGTCGAGCGGCGCGGTGCCGCCGGTACAGGTGAGGCGGTCGCGGTCCACCACGAACAGCTCGTCGGCGAAGCGCACCTGCGGGAATTCGGCGTGCAGCGCCGAGAGGTTCTCCCAGTGCACGGTGCAGCGATAGCCGTCCAGCACGCCGGCCGAGATCAGTGCGTAGGCGCCGGTGCAGATGCCGCCGAGCGGCAGGCCGCGTTCGGCCAGGCCCACCAGCGCCTCGCGGGTGCGTGCGTCCACCACGTCGCGGATGCGCACGCCGCCGCACACGATCATCACGTCGGGCAGCGGGCCGTCGAGCTCGAGCCGCTGCGTGGGCCGCACGGCGATGCCGTTGCTGGCGTGCACGGCGCCGCCGTCGAGCGAGTAGACGGACCACGTGTAGTGCTCGGCGCGGCCGACGTAGTTGGCCATGCGCAGGACCTCGACCGCGCTCGTGAACGCGATCATCGAAAAGTCCGGCAAGGTCAGAAAACCGAAATGCGCGAGGGGACGGACGGTCGTCGTGTGGACGACGGGAACGGTCTCGACGGCAAGGCTCACGATCGCTCTCCCGGCATGAGCAGGTTGCACGAAACCCGCTCCGGCAGGGGCACGTCCGCCGGAGCAGCCTGGTGTAACGAAACGCAGGGAATGCAAAAACCGACGGGGCCGGCGCGTGGCCGACCCCTGGGGTACATCCGGATCAGGCCTGGGTGGCGGCCTGCTTGGTGCCGAACAGCTGGCGGAAGCCCGAGAACAGCGGCGCGCGAGCGGCGCCCGGCGCACGGCCGAAGCTTTCGGTCAGGCGGTCCAGCACGATCGCCAGCAGCACCACCGACAGGCCGCTCTCGAAGCCGAGGCCGATGTCCAGACGCTGGATACTGGCGAGCACGTCGTTGCCGAGGCCGCCCGCGCCCACCATCGAGGCGATGATCACCATCGACAGCGCCATCATGATGGTCTGGTTCACGCCCTGCATGATCGACGGCAGCGCGTTCGGGATCTGCACCTTGTACAGCAGCTGCCACGGCGTGCAGCCGAAGGCCTGGCCCGCTTCCACGATCTCGCGGTTCACGTGGCGGATGCCGAGGCTCGTCAGACGCACGGCCGGCGGCATTGCGAAGATCACCGTGGAGAGGATCCCCGGCACGCGGCCGAGACCGAACAGCATCGCGGCCGGGATCAGGTACACGAAGGCCGGCATGGTCTGCATCAGGTCCAGGATCGGACGCACGATGGTGGCCACCACCTTGCTCTTGGCCGCCCAGATGCCGAGCGGAATGCCCAGCACGAGGCTGATGATGGTGGACGACAGCGTGAGGCCCAGCGTGACGACGGTCTGATCCCAGAAGCCGGTGGCGAAGATCAGCAGCATCGCCGCCAGCGTGAAGATCGCGAAGCGCCAGCCCACGCGCCACAGGCCCAGGCCCACGAAGATCGCCATCATCAGCCACATCGGGATCGCCTGCAGGCCGTGCTCGATCAGCGCGGCCAGGCTTTCGATGGCCTGCCCGATCGTGTCGAAGGTCTTCGCGTCATGGTCGAGCAGGTAGCGGACGCCCTGGTCGACCCAGGTGCCGAGCGGAATCAGTTCAGACATGGGAACCTCGCGAACGGGTGATGGCCTTCAGGAGCACGGCCCGATCGACGGAACCGCAGTAGCAGCCCTCGCCGTCGACCACCGGCAGGGCGTTCGGGCTGGCCACGACGCGCTCGACCACGTGGTCGAGCGTGGCGTCGTGCGGGATGCATTCGATCTGGCGCACGTTCGGCTGGGCGGCGCCCAGCGCATCGCGCGTGACGAAGCCGCGGATCCTGCGGGCCTCGTCCAGCACGAAGGCGTAGTCGGCGCTGCCGTTCAGCGTGGCCGCCACGTTGGCCGCGTCGAGCTTCGACACCACCGGCACCGCGCCCGTCTGCATCAGGTCGCCGGCCGTGAGGTAGCGGCTCGTGTCGATGCCTTCGAAGAAGGCGCGCACGTAATCGTCGGCCGGGTTGGCGATGATGTCCTGCGGCGTGCCCACCTGCACCAGGCGGCCGCCCTCCATGATCGCGATGCGCGTGCCGATGCGCAGCGCCTCTTCCAGATCGTGGGACACGAACATGATCGTGCGTCGCTGCTCCTTCTGCAGTTGCAGCAGCACGTTCTGCATTTCCTTGCGCTTGAGCGGATCGAGCGCCGAAAAGGCCTCGTCCATGATCATCAGCGACGGGTTCACGGTCAGCGCGCGGGCCAGGCCGACACGCTGCTGCATGCCGCCCGACAACTCCGACGGCAGCTTCTTCGCGAACGCCGCCAGGCCGACCTGCTCGAGCACGTCCATCGCCCGACGCTCGCGATCCTTGCGGCTGACGCCGGCCACTTCCAGGCCGAAGGCGGCATTCGAAAGCACCGAGCGCTGCGGCATCAGCGCGAACGACTGGAACACCATGCTCATGTCCGTCCGGCGCAGCGCGGTCAGCTCCGAGCGACGCACGGCCGCGACGTCGCGACCATCGATCAGCACCTTGCCGGCCGTCGGCTCGACCAGACGATTGACGAGACGGATCAGCGTGGACTTGCCGGAACCGGACAAGCCCATCAGCACGAAAATCTCGCCTTCCTGCACGTCGAACGACACGTTGTGCACACCGACCACCTGGCCGGTCCGCTTGAAAATGTCGTCCTTCGTGGACCCGGTTGCGAGCATGTCGAGCGCCTGCTTCGGGTTATTACCAAAAACCTTGCACAGACCTTCGACTACGACCTTGGGGGAATCCATTGAAACCTTCTCCTCGTGTAGCGGGGGCTCACACCAACAGAGCGTGCCTCAATGGTTGCTAGAAAAAACTTGAGGTAGCCGACGAATTCCGACAGTCGCTTGCGCAAATACGACACCTGCACTTGTCGCACCGCGCCAGCAGCCGCGCCACGCGGGGCTCCACGGGGTAGCGGATGCGGCGGCGCATCACCCGCAAACCCTTGATGGCAAAAGACTTCGGCACGCGATCGTGCAACGCGTCAAACACGCCGCTCAGCGCGGCGTGCGGCGGAAAATCACAAGCGGCAACGTCGTTATTCGACAAGTTCGTGTCCGATCGCCGATGCGCGCCGCGAGCGGCATTGCGCACGATCCTTCGCTCCTGCCGCGACGTCGAGGTGCAACCCGGTACAACCGGCGCCACGAGGTTGCACGCGCATCGGTTTGCGTTCGCACGACAGCCGCTTCGACACTCGCTTCCTCAGGAATCCAGAACGTTATCGCCACTGCCCGATCCGGTTCACTGCACGGCACCGGCGCCGAACACGACGTCCTCGCGCACGCTCATCGCGGTGGCGGCCATGATGCGGATCGCCCGCGCCTGCAGCTCCAGCGGCATGCTCGGCGTGCCCGGATGGCGGGCGGCCAGCGCAGGATCGCACGGCAGATGCACGAAGCCGCCGCGCAATGCCGGGCGCCGCGTGGCGATCAGGTGCAGCAGGCGATAGAACACGGCATTGCAGACATAGGTGCCGGCGGTCTGCGAGACCGAGGCCGGAATGCCCGCCTCGCGCAGATCGCGTACCAGCGCCTTGATCGGCAGCGCGGAGAAATAGCCGACCGGTCCGCCCTCGATCACCGGCACGTCGATCGGCTGACGGCCCGAGGTGTCGGGAATGCGCGCATCCACCACGTTGATCGCGACACGCTCCACCGAGATGTCGGCACGGCCGGCCGCGAGGCCCAGGCACAGCACCAGCGCCGGATCCGTTTCGTCGATCGCGGCCTCCAATGCATCGCGTACGGGCCCATCGTCGGAATGACGCGATGCGCCGTCGGTGCGCTCGAACACGCAAGGCAACCGGCGCGCCACGATGCGGGCGCCGCCCACCGTCCCGCCGTGGACGAGGCTCGCCGCGTCCCACGAAGGATTCGAGGCATCGCCGCCGAACGGCTCGAAGCCCGTGATCAGGATCGTGCTCATCGAAACGGGGACAGTGTGATTGGGGGAATCGCCATCTTAGGCTCGATTCGCCCACGCCGGCCAGCGGCACAAAAAAGACCCCGCCGACGTTGCCGAGGGCGGGGCGAACCCATATCAGAAATGACGCAAGGAGACGCCACGAAGCCATCATATCGACGCAGATCGCAGCAGCTAACCAAGGATTCCTGCTAACCAAATCGGGCTCGCGGCGGCGCCGCTTGCCGCACTTCAGCGCATATCGATAGAACGAAAAGTCGCTTCGCGCCGTGCGCGCACGTCGCTACCATGAGCGTTCTGGCCCGCGGATCGGGCACCGCCATTCCTGGAGCGCACCTTGACTGCATTCGACCAACACCGCCGGCCCTTCATCGTCGGCATCGGCGGCACCACCCGCGCGGCTTCGTCGACCGAGCGCGCGCTGAATTTCGCGCTGCGCGGCGCGCAGGCCGCCGGCGCGCGCACGCGCCTGTTCGACGGCCCGTTCCTGCACTCGCTGCCGCATTACGCCCCCGAGCAGAAAAGCCTGACGGAAGCGCAGATCGAGCTGATCGAGGCCGTGCGCGAGGCCGACGCCGTGATCATCGCCACGCCCGGCTACCACGGCGGCGTATCGGGACTCGTCAAGAACGCGCTCGACACGCTCGAGGAACTGCGTGCCGACGAGCGCCCCTACCTCGACGGCCGCGCCGTGGGCTGCATCGTGACCGCCTACGGCTGGCAGGCGGCCGGCACCGTGCTGAGCTCGCTGCGCTCGATCGTGCACGCGCTGCGCGGCTGGCCCACGCCGTTCGGCGCCGCCGTCAACACGCTGGAAACGCGCTTCGAATCGGCCGAGACCTGCACCGACGCGAAGGTCGCCGGCCAGTTGGAGACCGTGGGCGCGCAAGCCGCCGAATTTGCGATCGCATTCGCCTCGCATCGCGCGGCCACGCGGGTCGCCGCCGACGGCGGTTTCGCACCGGTGCTGAAGCTCGCCTCGAACTGAAACCCCGCCGCGCTTCGCGCGCCGCATCGCCGCTGGCCGGCATGCGGCGCGTCGTCGTTTACGGCCCCGCCGAATCGCGGCGCGCGCCACCCCGCTTAGCATTCGCCCGCCCCCCGCATATGCTTCGCCGGAAAGATTGGTTCCGGCCCGGCCACCCCACGCTTACGCTGGGCACTTCCGCACTTCGACGAGCACCACGATGATCCGTCCGATCCCCTACAAGGGCTACGAAATCGCGCCCGCGGCCGCCCGCCAGGCCAACGGCCTGTTCGCCGCCAACCTGACGATCGAGCGGACCTCGGCCGGCCCGACACGAACCCATTCGTTCGACGCGATCGACTTCTTCTTCGACGAGGCGCACGCGCTCGCCTACGCGTCGCGCTGGGGCCGCATCTGGATCGACGCGCACAGCTGAACCGGCGCAACGCCGCTGCGGCATATGGACCTGGCCCGAAAATACGGGAATCCGCGGCACATGGAAAAATGGCTGCTCCTCGATTTCCAGCCAGTTTTCCCAACCATCCCATGTCCGACACGCTACAGCACGAGCAGGCGGCCGATCACGCCATGCGCAACTGGGCACACGAGAGCGCCGGCCCGGTGCGCATCGGCTCGGAAGCGCACAAGCAGATGTTCTGCCGAATGCTGCTCGACACGCACAACCCCTACAAACCCGCCGTGATCGACTGGCCGCCGCTCGCGCCGGCCGAACTGAAGCGCCTGACCGCGCTGCCGATCTGGGACATCGCCGTACAGACCGAAGGCCGCGCCTCGATCCGCGTGGCCACCTTCGCGGCCACCGTGGCCGATCCGCTGCTGCGCGCCGCGCTGACCATGGACGGCGAGGAAGAAGCGCGCCACAAGGTGGTGCTCTCCAAGCTGGTCGAGGCTTACGGCATCGCGCTCGCGCCCGAGCCGCCGTATCCGTCCCCCTCCGATCCCGAATGGGCCTGGGTGCTGACCGGCTTCAGCGAATGCATCGACAGTTTCTTCGCGTTCGGCCTGTTCCGCTCGGCGCAGCAATCGGGCTTCTTCCCGGAGGAGCTGGTCGAGACCTTCGAGCCGGTAATCCAGGAGGAAGGCCGCCACATCCTGTTCTTCGCGAACTGGTACGCGTGGTACTGGCGCAACCTGCCGTGGTGGAAGCGCCCGTGGTTCTTCCTGCGCGTGGCCGCGATCTGGGTGACGCTGATCCGCGACCGGATCGGCATCGCACGCGGCATCGACACCGACGGCGTGGCGCACGATGCCAACTTCCCCGCCAACGCCGCCTCCACGGTGGGTGCGGATGCGCTGAAGCCGCGCGAGCTGATCGCGCTCTGCCTGGCCGAGAACGATCGTCGCATGGCCGGCTACGACCGCCGCCTGCTGCGGCCGAAGTTCGTGCCGCGCCTGGCGCGCCTCGCGCTGAGATTGATCCGCAAGTAAGTCCTGCTCGGGGGCGGCCGCCCGGTCGCCCTTCGTCCCCTCTGCCCCCTGCCCGCGCGTGCCTGGCATTTACCGCCCGACAGGCATCAATGACTCGCGCCCATACCACGTGACAACCCGAATCGAATCGCCGCCGATCGTCGCTGTGGCGAAATTACGGCGTCTCGGCGAGCAATCGCCCTGATGAAAATACCGGGCATTGCCTGGTATCAATGCACCAGATTCACGGCAATCGAACACTCGATTCGTCATTTTCGGAGGGAAGCGAAACGGTCGATTCAAACGTTTACATAAAAAGTATCGTGGTGAACGCGCAAACAACACGAGATTTTTTACAAAAATCAAACAACTTGCCAATGATTCGATGCTTTTCTATTGCAGAGGACACTCTCTAAAAAAATTCACCATTTCCATGCGTAATAATGCAAATTTTCCTTGAAAAACATGGACAAGAAGCCATGAATTCGGGAATTTATTCCTGACTTGTACCGGGATGATGGATAAACTACCGAATCGATCGATCCACCGTCTTCCGCAACCCGACAAGCAACAACAATGTTTAACAGTTGAAAAATTCCAGTTTGCAGTTGTTTTGATTTTAAATCAGCAGGCTCCAATAGAATCCGCGCAATAGACTGTTTTTCCGTGCGACCAGGTGACGATTCGTCATATTGCCTGGTGCAAGGCATGGTCCGTGGAGATAAGCAGCATGAACCGCAACTATCGTTCGATCTGGAACGAATCGCTCGGCGCTTGGGTGGCCGCTTCGGAAATCGATTCGGCACGGGGAAAACCGAATAAGTCTGCCGTCGCCAAGGCGGTGACGACGGCCATGCTGGTGGCCGGCGCCACGCAGAACAACGTGGCCGAGGCGCAATACACGGCAGGCGGCGGCTCCACCACGAGTACCCAGGCCATCGCGATCGGCGGTGGCACGGTGCTGTCGTCGGGCGCGGCCACGGCGTCGGGCACCGCCTCGATGGCGATCGGCAACGGCTCCACGGCGATCGGCACCACGGTGATGGCGGTCGGCAACGGCGCGACCGCCACCGGCATTTACACCACGGCCTTCGGCCACAATGCCTTCGCGACGGGTTCGAGCGCGATCGCGGTGGGTTCCGGCTCGGGCGCAAGCGGTCTTGGCGCGACCGCGGTAGGCAACGACACCCGCTCGACCGGCGACAGTTCCGTGGCGATCGGCGGCGGCAACAGCAGCGGCACCGGCGGTGCAACCGCCTCGGGTACCAGTTCGATCGCCATTGGTCGATTCTCGATCGCAACCGCTACATCTGCACTCGCGGCCGGCTCTGGCTCGACCGCATCAGCGGCCTACTCGGTTGCGCTGGGCCCGAACGCCACCGCTGCCTATACCAACAGCGTGGCGATCGGCACCGGCAGCACCACCGCGGCCGCCGCACCGACTACCACCGGATATCTGACGGGCCAGGCCGCGCCCGGCTCGGAAGTGTCGGTAGGTTCGACCGGCGCGCTGCGCCGCATCACGAACGTCGCCGACGGCTCGGCCGCCACCGATGCAGTGACGGTGTCGCAACTCAGCACCGGCCTGAGCAGCAGCACCAGCGCGATCAACAGCCTGTCCACCACGACCTCGAGCGGGCTCTCCACCGCGGCCAGCAGCGTGACGTCGCTCTCCACGGGGCTGTCCACGACGAATACGTCGGTGCTGTCACTGTCGAGCGGGTTGAGCACGACCAGCAGCAATGTGACCTCGTTGTCGAGCGGGTTGTCATCGACGACAAGCAATATCTCGTCGTTGTCGACTGGGGCCGCCTCGCTTTCCAGCGGTCTGAGTACCACCAACAGCAATGTCACGGCGCTGTCGGCTTCGACATCGACCAGCGTCGGGTCGCTCTCGAGCGGGTTGTCTTCGACCACCAGCAATATCTCGTCGCTGTCGACGGGTGCGGCTTCGCTGTCCAGCGGACTGAGCACCACCAACAGCAACGTCACGGCACTGTCCGCTTCGACATCGACCAGCGTCGGGTCGCTGTCGACTGGGTTGTCTTCGACCACCAGCAATATCTCTTCGCTGTCGACGGGCGCCGCTTCGCTGTCCAGCGGTCTGAGCACCACCAACAGCAATGTCACGGCGTTGTCCGCTTCGACTTCGACCAGCGTCGGGTCGCTCTCGACAGGCCTTTCCTCGACGACGAGCAATATCTCTTCGCTGTCGACTGGGGCGGCTTCGCTTTCCAGTGGCCTGAGCACCACCAACAGCAATGTCACGGCGTTGTCCGCTTCGACTTCGACCAGCGTCGGGTCGCTCTCGACCGGGTTGTCCACGACGAACAGCAATGTCACGTCGTTGTCCAGCGGGCTGTCTTCGACCACCAGCAACATCTCTTCGCTGTCGACGGGCGCAGCCTCGCTGTCCAGCGGTCTGAGCACCACCAATAGCAACGTCACGGCATTGTCGGCCTCGACGTCGACTGGCCTGGGATCCCTCTCGAGCGGCCTTTCCACGACCAACAGCAATGTGACCTCGCTGTCGTCCGGGCTCAGCAGCACGACCAGCAACGTCTCGTCGCTCTCGAGTGGTTTGAGCACGACGAACAGCAA
>JASLEG010000183.1 GCA_030151225.1 Burkholderia sp.
GGCCGTGGCCGTGCCCACGCTCGACGGCTCCGCCTGCGCGACCGTCACCGCCGGCCCCGCGGCCATCGCATCCGCCACCGCCGCCGGCCCCGCGGCCGGCTGGCTCTGCGCGAACGCCGGCACCGCCAGCGTCGCCGCCAGCGCGATTTCCGCCCAGACGATCTGCCGGATCGCCGTCGCCAACACTCGTTGTTTCATCTTGCCCCTCTCGCTGAACAAATTGACCCCACCCGTCGCGCGCCGGAATCTCGTGAAGTCCGGTGACCGCCGACGCGGCATCGCATTTCGGTACGCGTCGCCCCACCGCCTACCGCCGATTCCCTGCTGCCTGCTGCACGTAGCCGTGCCGTTCGCACCGGCCGCGCATCCGGGATACGGCGGCGGCCATTCATGTAATTAGTCATGCGAACCATCCTGCCTGAGCGACTGCGTCCTGCCTTTCCCTGTCGGCCTGCCTTTTGCGCTGCTTCGTCTACCGCACTTGCTGCCTTTCACCGGCTTGCCGCCAGCTCAGAACAGCCGCGGTGCTCCCACCCACACGATCCACGCCTCTTCCATCGCCACGTTGAGCCAGCTGCAGGCCGCGGTGGCTTCGTAGTGGGCGCTGTCGCCCTGCTTCAGCGTGAACGCGCGCCCGTCGAGGGTCAGCGCGATCTCGCCGCGAATCACGTACACGAACTGCTCGCCCGTTTCGGGCGTTGCGGCCGTCTGCGCCTGGCCGGCCGGCATCTTCACCAGCACCGCGTCGAGCTGCCGGCCGTCCACCGCGCTCGTCAGCCGCGCGAAGGCGCTGGCCGAGCCGGCGAAGCTGAAGAACCGCAGGCCATCGGCACGGCGCACCGATTTCGCCTCGCTCGGTGCCTCCACGAAGTACTGCATCGTCACGCCGAGCGCGCGGGCGATGCCGGTCAGCGACTGCAGCGACGGCGTGGCCCGCCCGCGCTCGACCTGCGACAGGAACGGCTTCGAAATCCCCGCCAGCGACGCCACCTCGTCGAGCGTGAGCCTCAGCCGCTGCCGCAGCGCGCGTATCCGCCCGCCGATCGCCGCCGAGGCGGACATCGTTTCCTCGCTGAACGCAGCCATGATCGTGCGCCGCTCATTTCGCCGCGACGAGGGCCCACAGCCGCGCGAGGCTGGCGGTTCCGTCGTTCCCGTCGTGCGCCGCGATCGCGCGGAAGGTCTGCGCCGCGCGCGCCTTGTCGCCGGCCACGTAATAGGCTTCGCCGAGCCGCAGTTGCGCGAGCGCCGGATGCGGCAGGCCGCCCCTGGCGATCGCCGCGCGGATCTGCGCGATGCCGTCCTCGTGCTTGCCGGCGAAAACCTGATTCAGCCCCGCGTCCACCGGCGCGACCGGGTTGGCCGGATCGGGCGGCGCCACGACGCGCTGCGCGGCCAGCGTCTGCAGCCGCTTCTCGCGCTCGGCCTGCGCGTCGTGGCCGAGCACGCCCGACGCGAAGCCCTGGTCGATCACCTGCTTGCCCTCGACGGTCGAGCCGGCCACGATCGCGAGCTGGGTCATCTCCATGTAGTCGCCCGCCGAAGCGAGGCTGCCGGTGGCGCGCCGCAGTCGGTACAGGTCGAGATCGAGCAAGGACAGATAGCCGGGCCGCGCGCGAATCGCGTCGAACAGCTGCGTCTGATAGGCCGGGTTCGGGTAATGCACCGACAGCGATTCGAGCGCCGCGAGATAGGTGGCGGCGTCGTTCGCGTGCTGCGCGCAGGTGGCGAGCATCTGCAGCGAGGCCTCGTCGGTGGCGCGGCCCGCGCGCGCGTCGGCGTCCACCGCCGGCTTCAGCGTGGCGATCACCGATTTGCAGTCGTTCGACAGGTAGTAGGACTGCAGCAGCAGCGTGCGCATGTCGGGATCATTGCCGCCGGCCTTCTGGTAGCGCTGCGCGGTGCGGATCGCGGCCGCGTAGTTCCTCGACTGGAAATACAGGCCGGCCAGCGCCGCGGCGGTGCGCTGCTCGTCGGCCGCGCTGGCGTGGCCCGAGCCGAGCACGGCCTCGTAGGCCTGCTCGGCCGTGCCGGTGTCGCCGGCCGCGATCGCGGCCGCGCCGCGCATCTCGTCCACGGTCACCGCCTCGTACGGCGTCTTGTTCGGCACGGCGTCGGCCTGCGCGATCTTGCCGAGCGCGTCGCGGTACTTGTGCGCGCGGTACAGATCCTGCGCGGCCGACAGCGGCCGGGCGACGTCGGGCCGCAGCGTGTCCGCCGCCCGCGCCGGCTGCAGCAGGCCCGTTGCGCAGGCAACGACTGCCCCCAGCGCCGCCGCTCGCGCGGCGCGCTTCATCCGTTGGTCGATCATCGAGAGGTCCGGTTGATTACTGCATGTACTGTTCGTTGCCGACCAGCCCGATCTTGGTGGCGCCCACCCGCTGCGCGGCGGCCAGCACGCCGGCCACGTCGCGATACGGCGCGAGCTTGTTGGGCCGCAGGTGGATTTCCGGCTGCACCGGCTCCGCGGCGGCCTGCGAGAGCCGCTGCTCGAGCGCTGCGGCGTTCGGCACCGGCGCGCCGTTCCAGGTGGTGGTGCCGTCGAAATCGATGTCGATCTGCACGATCTCGGGCGGCCTGGCCGGCGGCGGCGGATTGCCCACCGGCAGGTCCATCTTCACCGAGTGCATCTGGATCGGAATCGTGATGATCAGCATGATCAACAGCACCAGCATCACGTCGATCAGCGGCGTGGTGTTGATGTCCACCATCACTTCCGGCTCGCCGTCGCCGCGCGAGGACACGTTCATTCCCATCGTCTGCTCCTGGCTAGCCGCGCGGGGGCGGCTCGGTGATGAAGGACACCTTGGCGATGCCGGCGCGCTCGCAGTCGGTGATCAGGCGCCCGATGAATTCGTAGCGGGTGTCCTGATCGCCGCGCACGTGCACGTCGGGCTGCGGATTCATCTGCGACACGTCCTTGAGCCTGGCCAGCAGGGTGGGCGCGTCGATCGGCTTCTCGCCCCAGAAGTACTGGCCCTCGCGGTTCACCGCGAGCTCGATGCTCTTCGGCGTGGTCTGCAGCGGCTGCACGGTTTCCTTCGGCAGTTGCACCGGCACCGTGTGCGTGACCACCGGAATCGTGATCAGGAAGATGATCAGCAGCACCAGCATCACGTCCACCAGCGGCGTGGTGTTGATGGCGGCGATCACCTCGTCGTTGTCTTCCTGCCCGACGCTCATGGCCATGACGTGCGCTCCCTCAGCGACCCAGCGACGGCGCCGTGGCGCCGGCCGTGCGCACCGCGCGGCGGCTGCCGCCCGCCAGCACCACGGTGTGCAGCTGCGCGCCGAAGTTGCGCACGCGCTCCATTACCGTCTTGTTGCGGCGCACCAGGAAGTTGTAGCCGAGCACGGCCGGCACGGCCACGGCCAGGCCGATCGCCGTCATGATCAGCGCCTCGCCCACCGGGCCGGCCACCTTGTCGATCGAGGCCTGGCCCGCGATGCCGATCGCGGTCAGCGCGTGATAGATGCCCCACACGGTGCCGAACAGGCCCACGAACGGCGCGGTGGAGCCCACCGTGGCGAGGAATGCGAGGCCGTCCTGCAGGCGGTTCGACACGTTGGTGATGCCGCGCTCGACCGAGGCGTCGATCCAGGTGTTGCGGTCCACCGCCTCGAGCAGCGCCTCCTGGTGATGCTCGCCGGCCTCGATCGCGGTCTCGGTCAGGAAGCGGAACGGCGAGGCCTCGTCCAGCAGCTTCACGCCGTCGGCCAGCGTGGGCGCGCTCCACAGCTGCGCGTCGGCATGCGTGGCGCGGCGATTGGCGCGCAGCTGCTCGACGAACTTGGTGATCATGATGTACCAGCTGCCCATCGACATGATCACGAGCAGCACCAGCACGAAGCGCGCCACGAAATCGCCGCCCTTCCAGAGCGCGCCGAGCCCGTAGGGGTTGCCGACCTCCTCGGTGGCGGCCGGCATCGGCGGCGGCGCATCGGCGGCGGGCGCGGCCTGGGCGGGCGCGCTCGCGGTGGCGGCCGCATCGCTCGACTGCGCGTACGCGGCCTGCGGTGCGAGCAGGGCCACCGGCGCGACCAGCGCGGCGGCGGAAATCGTCATGCTTGCCGCGAGCGCGGCGATCGAACGCTTGGCCATACCAACTCCTGTTCTTACGTTGTACTGACGAATGCGTTTCGCGCATCGCCACCCGGCGCCGGCTGCGACGCCGGCGCCCGTTTCAGATTGAAGGACTCAGTTCAGGTTGAACGAGAAGGGAACCTGCACGCGCACCGGCTGACCCTGGCCGACGCACTTGAACTGCCTGACCGCGTTGAAGGCGGCGCGGTCGAGATCGGAATCGGCCGATTGCGCCACGCGCTCGTTGCCGAT
The DNA here is from genome assembly GCA_030151225.1 of Burkholderia sp. Lineage (GTDB taxonomy): Bacteria > Pseudomonadota > Gammaproteobacteria > Burkholderiales > Burkholderiaceae > Burkholderia. The sequence continues at coordinate 4,337 of JASLEG010000183.1, forward strand.
CTTGCCGTCCGCATCCACGGTGAACTCGATCAGCACGTCGCCCGTGACGTTGTTCTCCTGCGCTTCCTTCGGATACTGGATCGAGCCGCGGATCTGATCCGAGTTCGGGCACACCACGCCCACCTCGTGGCTGACCGGCTTGGGCGCGGGGGCCGGCGGCGCCACCACGGGCGGCGCGGTGACGGGCGCGGACACCACCGGCGCGGCCTGATGCACGATCGGTGCGACCTGCGGCGGCGCCTGCACCGGCACCTCGGGCGGCGGCACGAACGGCGGCGGCGGCGGCGCGAATTTCGGCGGCGGCAGCTTGACGGTGGGCATCGGCGGCGGAGGCGGGGGCTTCACCGGCTCGATGATGCGGGTTTCGATCGGATGCTGGATGACCTGCACGACCTTGGTGGCAAGGCCGTTCAGCAGGGCGTAGATCAGCACCACGTGCAGCAGCAGCACGATCGCGATGCCCGCGTAGCGGCGCATCGGTTGCTGGTGCGAAGCGCCGTACTGGCGCGGGCGGCCGAGCTGCGCCAGCCCGCGATTCGACGCGGCGAGGCCCTCTTCGATTTTCATTGTCGACTCATTCCCCCCGGACGGGATGCGCCCGGTAACGGGCAGCCCCCGGATCGGGGACGGCCCATATCTCGTGACCGGAACGGCTCCGGCCGGCGCCAGCATCTTTCGGATTCCGAATAGATAGCGCCGGGCTCCGCCGCCCGAATGACCTGCCTGCCAGACCTGCTGTTCCGTGTCGCCCACCGCGCACCGGAAACGCCGTCGCAACGGCGATCCGTCAGGCTTCGACGCGGCAATCCACGCGGTGGTGATCGACCTTCCGCTGGGGTGCCGCCGGTTTGCGGCGTGACTTGGGAGCAGAAGATATCTCAGTCAAAAAACAGTCGTCAAACTTTATTTGATGCCCTCACACTAAATTTTGAGGGTTTATTCGAATTTCGCCGCCGCATTGCCAAAGGCCTTTATTTACAGGGCCGCCAGCGAAGTCATTAATTTATTTGTAAAGCAATTTGCTAATCGTTTTTGAATAAAAGCTTATGCACAATAATCGTGCGAGGCACCAGATCGAATCAAAATGACGCCACGGAATTCGTACCGATTTTCAGGAATTCCCGGGGCGTTTTTACCGGCGACCGAAGGGCATGTCGTCGCGCGACACGAACTGTTCGAATCATCATTTATTTCGGAATGCAGATCATCAATGCGACGCGTTCGCGCGCCGCCATGCTGCACCGCACCGCGGCCCGGCCTGCCGCGTCATCCGCGTGGCGTCGGCCGATGGCATAATCGTCGCGCTACCACTGCGTCGCAGCGTGCCGTGCCGGCACCCCCTGTCACGATGACCGATCCGATCACGCTTTCCACTCCCGACAATCCGCTGCGCATCCTCGTCGTCGACGACATCGGCGCGAGCCGCGCGGAAACCGCCTCGCAGGTGCGCGCCGCGGGCCACCACGTGCTCGAGGCCGACAGCGGCGCCACCGCGCTCGAGATCGTCGATGCCACGCACGTGGATCTCGTGCTGCTCGATCTGCTGATGCCCGACATGGACGGCTTCGAGGCCACGCGCCGCCTGCGCGCGAAGCACGAGCGCGCCTGGCTGCCGATCGTGGTGATGTCCTCGCTGCACGGCGCCGAACATTTCGCGCGCGCCGTGGAAGAGGGCGCCGACGATTACCTCGTGAAGCCCGTGGACGGCGCGCTGCTCGCCGCGAAGATCCGCAACATCGGCCACGTGCTCGACCTGCAGTCGCGCGTGGCCACTCTCGCCGCGCACAACCGCGAGCTGTTCGATCACGTGGGCGACGCGGTGCTGACGGTGGAGGAGGGCGCACGCATCAGCGACGCGAACGAGGCCGGCTATGCACTACTCGGGCTCGCCGCGCTGCCCGACGATGGTGCATCGCTCGACGCGCTGCTGCCCGCCGAGCTGGTGGAGCGGCTGCGCGCCGACACGCCGCCCGCATCGTGCCAGGGCCTGGTGCGCGGCCCGTCCGGCACCTTTCCGGCCGACATCCGCATCAGCCGCTGGCGCAACAGCGCGCGGTCCCGCGTGACGCTGGTGATTCGCGACCTGACCGAGCAGCGCCAGCTCGACCGCCTCAAGGACGATTTCCTCAGCACCGTGAGCCACGAACTGCGCACGCCGCTGACCTCGGTGAAGGGCGCCATCGACCTGCTCGCGGGCGGCGCGGCGGGCGCCCTGCCGGTGCCCGCGCAGAAGCTGGTGGACATCGCGCGCCGCAACGGCGAACGGCTCGGCCGCCTGATCGACGATGTGCTCGACGTGGCCAAGCTCGAGGCCGATCGCATGACGCTGCAGCGCCGCGCCTGCGTGCTCGACACGCTGCTCGACGAGGCGCTCTCGGCCAATCTCGACTACGCGCGCCGCATCGGCGTCTCGCTGGTACGGATCGGCGCGCCGATGCGCGGCGAGGTGTGGGTGGACCCCGACCGCTTCCTGCAGGTGATGGCGAACCTGCTGTCGAACGCGATCAAGAATTCCCCGGCCGGCAGCGCCGTGGAGATTCGCGCACGTGCCGACGGCGCGCGCGCGCGCATCGCCGTGCGCGATCACGGCGGCGGCATCCCCGAGGCGTTCCGTGCACGCATCTTCGAGAAATTCTCGCAGGCCGACGAGCGCGACCGCCGCGTCGGCACCGGCACCGGGCTCGGGCTGCACATCACGCAGGTGCTGGTGGAGCGCATGCACGGGCGCGTCGGCGTGGTGTCCACGCCCGGCCACGGCGCCGAATTCCACGTCGACCTGCCGATCGGCGACGCCGCCGCCACGCTGCCGCCGGCGCGCGCCGAGGCGCTGGTGGTGGACGCCGACCCGGCCGAGCGCGCGCGCATCGCCGCCGTGCTCGCGCCCCGATTCGACACCGTCGCCGCGGTCTCGCCCGACGAACTGGACGCGCTCGCCGCCGCCGCCGTGACCGCCCCGGCCTTGCTGGTGGCCGATCCGTCGCGCGCACGCGACGCGGCCGGCGCGGTGCTCGCCCGCCTGCGAGAAATCGCCGGCCCGGCGCCGATCCTGCTCTACACTGACGACGTTCTGGCCGACGCCCCCGCGGGCGCGGCCGACCGGCTGCCGAAACGCGGCGCCGACGACGATGCGCTGCTGCGTGCCGCGCGGCGCATCGCCCACCCCGACGGAGGACCCCATCGATGAGCGCGACACTGCACAAGGTGCTGTGCGCCGAGGACGATCCCGACATCCGGGCGATCCTCGAATTCAGCCTCGGCGCGGTCGGCGGCTACGAAGTGCGGCTGTGCCCGGACGGCGTGGACGCGCTGGCCGAGGCCGACGCGTTCGAGCCCGACCTGATCCTGCTCGACGTGATGATGCCCACGCTGAGCGGCCCCGACACGATGCGCGCGCTGCGCGAGAAACCGGCGCTGCGCGACGTGCCGATCGTGCTGATGTCGGCGCGCGCGCTGCCCGACGAGATCGAGGCGCTGCTCGAGCACGGCGCCACCGGCGTGATCGTCAAGCCGTTCGATCCGATGACGCTGCCCGAACATCTGAAGATCTACTGGGATTACGCCCGTGATAAACGCGCCGGACACGCCTCCTGACTTCGAGCGCCAGCTCGCGCTGCTGCGCGCGCGCTTCACCGCCGGGCTCGGCGCGCGGCGCGAGGAGCTGCGGGCCGGCTGGGACGACTGGAACGCGGCGGCGGCCACCGGCGACGGCGACCGGCCACGCGCGGTCCTTGCGATCGCACTGCACCGACTGGCCGGCGCGGCGCTGTCCTACGGCTTCGACACGCTCGGCCAGCACGCGCGCGCGTTCGAGGCCCGCATCACGGCCGACGGCGCCGAGCCGGGCGCGCTGATCGAGCCGTTCGCGACGCTGGTGGCCGCGCTCGACGAGGCCTTCGCCCACGCCGCGGGCCCCGGCGGCGCGTCCGATGCACCGCCCGACACGCCGCCCGCACCGCAGTGACGACCCCGCACCGCTGACAGCTGACAGGAAGCCCCGGCGGCCCGCCCCGGCCGCGGCGCCTCCCAAGAGGAAAAAGATGGAACTGCAGACCACCCAGGCGCCGTCCGGCCCACTACTCGTGCGTCCGAGCGACGCCCACCTCGATGCCGGCAACGTGCAGGCGTTCAAGGACGCCATCGCGCCGCTGCTCGCGCAGCACGCACGCATCGTGTTCGACATGTCCGCGCTGAGCTTCGTGGACAGCTCCGGGCTCGGCGCGCTGATCGCCTGCCTGCGCGAGACGCACCGGCGCGGCGGCGACTTCCGGCTGTGCGCGATGACCAGGCCGGTCAACGCGCTGTTCGAGCTGATGCGCATGCACCGCGTGTTCAACGTGCACGCGAGCGTCGAGGACGCGCTGGCCGCGTTCGCCTGAGACACCCCGCGCCGGCCGAGCCGCGCGGTTGTGACGGAAAGCAACGCCGGACCGGTCACGATCTGGTCACACATTTTGTCCACGTTCATGCTGCAATGCACGCCCGACGGCGCGCCGGACTCGCCGGCCGCCGGTGCCGGGCAGCCCACCGATGCGCGAGCGCCGCGCAAGGAACCCGAGATGGTCCGCTGGTCCGCTTCGCATCGTCTGATCAGGCGCCTGCCCGCCACGCTGCTGTGCGCGGCGCTCGCCGTGGCCGGCGGCCCGGCCCGCGCGGGTGCCGTGCTCGACCGCGTGCAGGCCTCGCGCACGCTGCGCGTGTGCCTCGCCCAGAACGATTCCGGCATCACCTACCGCGATCCGCGCACCGGCGAGCCGCGCGGCATCGACGTGGACATGGCCGCCGCGTTCGCCGCCGACCTGCACGTGCAGATCGTGATGGTGGACAGCTCGTTCGACACCTTCACCAACGACCTGCTGACCGACCGCTGCGACGTGGCGATGCTCGCCATCGCGGCCACCCCGGCGCGGCGCGCCGCGCTGCGCTTCAGCAAGCCCTATCTGACCAGCGGCATCGTGGGCGTGGCCTCGCGCGGCAGCGACGTGGTGCCGGGCTGGGCCGACCTGGACCGGCCCGGCGTGCGCATCGGCGTGCAGCGCGGCTCGCAGATCGAGCCCGAGCTGCGCGCCACGCTCCGGCGCGCCACGCTGGTGGTGCTCGACGCGCGCCAGAACCGCGAGGACGAACTGCAGGCCGGCCGCATCGACGTCCTGATCGCCGGCCTTCCGTACGCGCACCGGCTGCTGGAGAATGCCGACTGGGCGCGCATCGTCACGCCGCCGCACCCGGTGCAACCGGCGCCGTACGCGTACGCGGTGCGCCCCGGCGACGACGCCTGGCTGCACACGGTCGACGCCTTCGTCGACCGGATCCGGCACGACGCCCGGCTCGCCGCGGCCGCCCGCCGCCATCACCTGACCGAGGTCATGCTGCTCCAGTGAAACGAATCGAAGAGATCATCGGGCACCACACGGCGCAGCTGCCCGCCTGGCTCAACAGCCGCTCCGTGCTGGTCGGCGGCGCGCTAGTGGGCGCGCTGCTGATCGGCGCGGCGGGCGCGTTCGCGTGGTGGGAGCACCGCAGCGCGCTCGACGACGAGCGCGGCAGCGCCGTGATGCTCGCCCGCGCCCTCGACGACGAAAGCGCACGCGCGCTCGCCACCGCGAACTCGATCGCGCGCTCGATCGACGGCGCGCTGCAGACGCGCGACATCCGCGGCCCGAACCTGGCCGACACGATGCTCGCGCGCACCATCGCCGGCACGCCCGCGGTGCGCAGCGTCTCGCTGGTCGACAACGCGGGCACCGTGATCGCGAGCTCGTACGCGCCGAACGTGGGCACGCGCCTCGATCTGTGGAAGCTGCCGGGGCCGCGCGTGCCGGTGACCGACGGCGAGCTCGTGATCGGCCATCTGCTCGACGGGCGCGACCTGGCCGATTCGCCGCTGGTGCGCGGCGCGCGCCCCGGCGGCAAGCCCGCGCTGCCGCTGCATTTCCTGCCGCTCGCGCGCAGCAGCCTCACGCCGAGCGGCGACGTGATCCGCATCGTGGTCACGCTGAACCCCGATTACCTGAAGACCACCTTCCAGCTGCTGCTGGCCGACGGCCAGCGCTCGGCCGCGCTCGTCACGCTCGACGGCATCCCGGTGGTGGCCACCGGCGCGCCGCTGGCGGGCGTCCCTTCGCTGGCCGCCTCCGCGCTGTTCCGCAACCGGCTGCCGCATGCCGAGGCGGGCTCCTTCGGCCAGCTCGAGCTGGCCGGCGTGCCGAGCGTGGGCGCCTACCGCACCGCGCGGCGCTGGCCGCTCGTGACCGTGGTGGCGATGCCCACCGACGCCGCGCTGGCGCGCTGGAACGCGCTGATGCGCTGGGTGATGGGTGGCACCGGTGCGCTGCTGCTGCTGTGGGGCGCGTTCTGCACGGCCGCCGCGCGCAGCCTGCGCCAGAACGCGCTGACGATCGCCGCGCTCGGCCAGCTGATGCGCGAGATCGCCACCAGCGAGGCGCGCAACACCGCCGTGCTGGAAAGCGCGATGGACGGCATGGTCACGCTCGACGCGCTCGGCCACGTGGTGGAATTCAACCGCGAGGCCGAACGCATCTTCGGCTATCGCGCCGAGAACCTGATCGGCCAGCCCGGCGAGGCGCTGCTGCCCGACGAGATCCACGAGCTGCTGCGCGAGCGCCGCCCGATGGGCGACGGCGAGGACGAGTCGGCCGATGCGCCGCGCCGCCGGCTCGAGCTGAACGCGCGGCGCGCCAATGGCCGCGTGTTCCCGGCCGAGATCTCGGTGGCGCCGGTGGACGTGGACGGCGAAATCTACTACTTCTGCACCGTGCGCGACCTGTCCGAGGCGAAGCGCTTCGCGCACGAGCGCGCGCAGCTGCTCGCGAAATACCGCGATTCGTCGTCCGACCTGCGCGGCCTGAAGAGCGCGCTCGACGAGCACGCGATCGTCAGCATCCTGTCGCCGGACGGCACCTTCCTGTACGCGAACTCGATGCTCGCCTCGGTCAGCGGCTACCCGAGCGACGAGCTGGTGGGCCAGTCCTACCGGCTGCTGCGCCCCGACGACGCATCGGCCGAGCCGGCCATCGACAAGCTGCCCGAACTGATCCGCGAGGGCGCGTCGTGGAGCGGCCAGCTCGCGCACCGGCGCCGCGACGGCTCGCTGTTCTGGACCGCCTCCACGCTGGTGCCGATCATGAACACGGCCGACAACACCCGCCACGCGTTCCTGATCCAGACCGACATCAGCCTGCAGGTGGCCGGCGAACGGGCCCTCAAGGATGCCCACCTGGCCGAGCTCGAGCTCGGCGCCGGGATCCAGCGCGGCCTGCTGATCGGCGACCTGCCGCCGGCCGTGCACGACTGCCTGCTCGCGAGCTTCAACCTCGCCTCGCGCGGCATCAACGGCGACTTCTTCGACCTGTTCGAATTCGACGACGGCTGCTTCGACCTGCTGGTGGGCGACGCGATGGGCAAGGGCGTGCCCGCCGCGCTGCTGGGCGCGGCGCTGAAGATGCAGTTCTCGCGCTCGATCGCCGAGCTGATCGCGCACGGCGGGCCCGGCGCGAGCCGGCCGTCGCCGGCGCGCATCGTGGCCCACGCGCAGCACGCCATGCACGCGCGGCTGCAGGCGCTCGACAGCTTCGTCACGCTCTGCTACCTGCGCATCGACCGCGCGCGCGGGACCGCCACCTGGGTGGGCTGCGGGCACGAGGAAACCATGCTGTTCCGCGGCAAGGCGCCGCCCGAATTCCTGCGCAACCAGCATCCGCCGCTCGGCGTGATCGAGGAGGAAGAGGTATTCGAGGACAGCGTCCGGCTCGGCACCGGCGACACGCTGGTGCTGTATTCGGACGGCCTGACCGACGCCGTCGACCGCGCCGGCGAGCGCTTCGGGCTCGACCGCCTGTCCGCCACGCTGCGCGCGCTGCTGCCCACCCATCGCCGCCCCGGCACCATCGTGCGCGGCATGCGCGCCGCCGTGGAGGCGTTCACCAACAGCGTGCGGATCCCCGACGACATGACGATGCTGGTGCTGCAGATGCCCGACGGCGAGCCGGGCTCGCAGCGCGCGCGGCTCGACATGCCGCGCACGCTGTCCCAGCTGCAGACGCTGCGCACCTTCGTGGCGAGGCACGCCGCCACGGGCATCGGCGACGACGACGCGGCCGCGCTCGCGCTGGCCGCCGTGGAGCTGGCCAGCAACGTGGTGCGCCACGACTCGCGGCCCGGCGACGGCCCGATCGAGGTGGTCTGCACCTCGCGCGACGGCGCGACCTCGCTCGAATTCGTCTACGACGGGCGGCCCTTCACGCCGCCCGACGATCTGATGCCCGATTTCTCGGGGGAGTCGGAAGGCGGCTTCGGCCTGTTCATCATCCGCGAGAGCTGCGACGAGATCAGCCACGATCACCGGAACGGCATCAACCGCGTGGTGCTGACCAAGCGCCGCCATCCCGTGGCCGCCTGAATCGCCATCCGGGCCGGCGCCGGCCGGCGCCCCCGCGCCGGAAGCCTTGCCCGGCGCGGCATCCGGCCCCAGACGGGCGCCGTCGGCTTTTGCAGTTCTGTCACGATTGCCGGCCCGATTCGCGTTGAAATGGCCTCCATCCACGCTGGAGGACCACGCGATGATCGCCATCTCTTTGGACGCACAACAACGTTGCAGCCGCGAATCGGGCAGCCGGCAGGACGACGTTCGCCTGCAGCCGGGGCGCGAGCGGCGTCGCCCGCAATCGGCCCGCGCCTGGCGCCGCACGCGCCTGGTGGCCTCGCCGATGCGGCGCCCGCTGGCCCGGTGCTGGGTCGGCAGCGCCTTCCGCGAGCCGGACGAGGACGAGTTGCCGTGAGCGCGCCGCGCCTCGCCGTCGTGGTGACGGGCCGCGATCGCGGCGGCTCGCTGTCGCGCTGCCTGCGCAGCGTGCAGGCAGCCGACTGGCGCGACCTGCCGATGGAGCTGATCTACGCGACCGACCGGCCGATGGGCGCCGACGCGGCACTGGCCGCGCGCCACGGCGCGCGCGTGGTGCGCGCCGAGCCGCTGAACGTGGCGCACGGGCTCACCCGGGCCGGCATCCGCAACGCGGGCTGGCGCGCCAGCGAGGCCGACGCGGTGCTGTTCCTCGGCGCCGACATGCTGCTCGAGCGCCGCTTCCCGCGCCACGCGCTGGCGCAACTCGATACCCGCGGCTACGCCGCCGTGCGCGGCCAGTGCCGCGAGGCGCTGCCGCATCAGTCCCATTACGCGGCCGTGGTGGACCTGGACGGCGCGCTGCCGAACGGCGATTCGCTCGATACGGCCGGCGACGCGCTGTTCCGCCGCGAGGCCCTCGACTACACGGGCGGTTTCGACGATGCGCTCGCGCACGGCGAGGCCGCCGAGCTGTGCCATCGCCTGACCACCTACCGCTGGCAGCTCGCCGAGCTGGCGATCCCGATGGCACGCCACGACGACACGCTCGCGCACTTCGGCGACTACTGGCGCCGCGCGGTGCGCGTGGGCGAGGCCTATGCGGCCGCCGACCTGCATTGCGCCGGCCGCGCCGCGTTCCCGCACGGCCACGCGCCGCAGCGCAACCGCGCCTGGGCCACCGCGCTGGGCCTCGCCGCAGTGCTGTTCCTCGCACTGCTGGCGGTGATGCCGTCGATCGCCTGGAGCGTCATCGCACTGTTCGGCGCGGCGCTTCTGAACACCATGCTCAATGTCCGGCCCAGCGCCGGTGACTGGCGCCTCGCGACGCGGTATGCGTTGCACGCGCACCTGCAACAACTGCCGATCTTCTATGGCCAACTCGCTTACCTCGGCCGCGCGGCCGCCGCGCGTGGTCGGTCCACGCCCCGCCATCAGCCAGGGAGCGCCCGATGACGCTCGCGGCCACGGCCCGGCGCGCCCCTCCGAGCCCTCCGAGCCCTCCGAGCCCGCCGTGACCCGCCTGTACGGCTCCTCGGCCCATGCCCGGGACGACACGCGCCCGTCGCCGCACCAGCACGCGCTGGGCCGACGGGCGTTGTCGATCCTGATCGTCACGCACGAGGCGGCCGAGCGCGTGGACGCTCAGCTCGAGCTGCTGACGCTGGCCGCGCGCTATCGCGACTGGCAGGTGATCGTGGTGGACAACGCCTCGACCGACGGCACGGCCGAACTCGTGGAAACGCGTCACCCGTGGGCGCAGCTGATCCGCTCGCCCGAGAACGTCGGCTACGCGGCCGCCTGCAATCTGGCCGCGCGCGAGGCACAGGGCGCGCTGCTGCTGTTCATGCATCCCGACACGCACGCGCAGCCGGCCATGATCGCGCGCGCCGCCGCGCGCATGCTGGTCAATCCGCAGGTGGGAATCGCCGGCGGCCGGCTGCTCGACACCGCCGGCCACGACGTGCCGGCGCCGCGCCGCTTTCCGTCCGCGCTGGCCGACGCGTTCGCGTGGCGCAGCCCGCGGGTGCGCGCCACCAGGCCGGTGCGTCCGAGCATCAACCCGGACCTGCTGCCGCGCGAGCCGTCGCGCCGCGTCGACTGGGTGTCCGACGCGTACGCGATCATGCGCCACGATCTGTTCCGTCATCTCGACGGCTTCGACACGCGCTTCTTCATGTACTGCGAGGATATCGACCTGTGCCGGCGGGTGGGCGAGGAGGGCTTCGAGGTGATGTACTGGCCCGACGTGCGGGCCCGGCAGGCGCCGCGGGTGCCCGCCGCTCCGGGGTTCGCGCCGCCCGCGGAAGAGCAGCGCGAACGCTGGCAGATGCGCAGCCGGCTGCTGTACCTGCACAAGCACGAGGGATCGACCGGCGCGTGGCTGGCGAGCCGCGCGGAATCGGCCTGGCTCGCGCTGGCGAGCCTCGGTTATCGCTGCGGGAGCGGCTTGTCACCCGATGCACCGGGTCGGCTCGACGCGATCGCGCGGCGCGAGCGCGTGCGGGACGTGTGGCGCGAGACCGGCGGCGGCCGCGAGGCACCGCCCGGGCCGTGGCGATGAGCCGCGCCCGCGTTTTTCAGTTCACAATCTTTCGGCTTGTTTACTCGGTTGGCGCATCGAGCCGCACGCAGCGGTAGCCGTAACCGTAGATCGGGATCACCTTCCAGCCGTTGGTGCCGTCCAGGTGCAGCTTCTTGCGCAGCCGGCTCACGTGGGTGTCCACGGTGCGCGTGTCGACATCGGCGTGCACGCCCCACACGCGGTTCAGCAGGTGGTCGCGCGAGAGCAGCTGGCCCGGGCTCTGGAACATGTAGACGGCCAGATCGAATTCCTTCTGGGTCAGGTCCACCGGCGTGCCGTTCACCGAGATCCGCACGCGCTGGATGTCGATCTCGTAGGCACCGAGCGTGAGCGGCGCCTTGCCGCCGATGCCGTAGCGGCGCGCCACCGCGCCGATCCGCGCCAGCATCTCGGCCGCGCGGGCCGGCTTGACGAGGTAGTCGTCGGCGCCGGCGCGCAGCGCGGTCAGCACCGTCTGCTCGTCGTCGCGCGCGGTCAGCACGATCACCGGCACGTTCCAGCCGAGGTTGTCGCGCACCCACTGGATCATCGCGTCGCCCGTGGTGTCGGGCAGCATCCAGTCGATCACGAGCAACTGGAAGCGTTCGTTCTTCAACGCCGCGGTGAAGGCGGCACCCGTGGCGAAGCCCTGTGCACGATGCCCGCCATGTTCGAGCCACAACATGATCAGGTCGCGTTGGTCGGCATCGTCTTCCAGCACGGCGGTCAGCATCGCGAGTACTCCCTCGTGGAAATGGCCCCATCTTACGCACCCGTCGCGCGATTGGGAAATTCACTTCTCACATCATTGCGTTCGCACGCTGCGGGCGGGCCGCCGGATCGGGGTCGGTCACGATGCCGGGCGCCGCGAAAATCGCCGACAATAACGCCTTCCCCGTCGAATCACCATGAAACTCAAGGCGAAGATCTTCCTGCTCGCGATCGTGCCGTTCCTCGCGGCGATCGCCGCGATCGGCTTCGGCGTGCGCCAGCAGGCCACCGCGCTCGCGCATGCCCAGCACGAGACGATCGAGGCGGCCTACCTGGCCAGCAAGGAGGTCGAGCTCCGGCATTACGTCGAGCTGGCCACCAGCGCGATCGCGCCGCTCTACGCCGCCTCGCGCGACGGCGCGGCCGGCGAGGACGCGCGGCGCGCCCAGGCGCTCGAGATCCTGCGCAAGATGGATTTCGGCCCCGACGGCTATTTCTTCGTGTACGACCTGCAGGGCAATTCGCTGATGCATCCGCGCGAGCCCGAGCGCGAGGGGCGCAACTTCTGGGCAATGCGCGACGCGCAGGGCGCGCCCACTATCCAGCAGCTGCTCGCGGCGGCCGCGCACGGCGGCGGCTACGTGCGCTACCAGTGGCAGCGGCCGTCCACCGGCCGCATCGAGGGCAAGCTCGGCTACGTGGTCGGGCTCGAGCGCTGGGGCTGGATGCTCGGCACCGGCATCTATCTCGACGACGTGGACCGCGCGCTGGCCAGCACCGACGCGCGCGCCTCGGCCGAAATCGACAGCACCATGAAGGGACTCGCCGCGATCGCGCTGGCCGGCGCGGCCGTGATCGCGCTGTGCGCGCTGGTGCTCAATGTCAGCGAATCGCGCCACGCCGACGCGCGCCTGAAGGCGCTCGCGCAACGCGTGGTGGAATCGCAGGAGGACGAGCGCGCGCGGCTCTCGCGCGAGCTGCACGACGGCATCAGCCAGATGATGGTGTCGGTCAAGCTGATGCTCGAATCGGTGCTCGAGCGGCTCGCGCTCGCGCCCACTCGCGACGCGGCGGCCGAGGGCGCGCTGAGCAAGAGCGCGGCGCGCCTCGGCGACGTGCTGCGCGAGGTGCGCCGCATCTCGCACGCGCTGCGGCCCGCGATGCTCGACGATCTCGGCCTCGCCGCCGCGCTCGACCAGCTGATCCGCGAGCTGCAGGGCGAGACCGGCGTGCAGATCGGCTACACCCAGATCGCCCATTCCGGCGCGCGGCCGCTGCCGGCCGCCGTCAACACCGCGCTGTTCCGGATCGCCCAGGAAGCGCTCACCAACCTGCTGCGCCACGCGCAGGCCACGCGCGGCGCGGTCACGCTCGAGGTGGGCGCGCAGTCGGTGGCGCTGAGCGTGTCCGACGACGGCCGCGGCTTCGACGTGGAGCGCACCCAGGCCGATCCGCATCGCGGCGTGGGGCTGCGCAACATGCGCGAGCGCATCGACGCGCTCGGCGGCATCCTGACGATCCGCTCGCAGGCCGGCCACACCGTGATCAGCGCGCGCGTGCCGCTGCGGGCGGCTTCCTCGACGGCCCCTGCATCGCCCGCGCCTTCCCCGACCTCCACCGCGCCCCTCGACACCGGATCCCGACCACGATGACGGCTTTCCCTCCCGCTTCCTCCCCGCCCGCGCGGCTGCTGCTCGTCGACGATCATCCGCTGGTGCGCGACGGCCTGAAGATGCGCCTCGAGGCCGCGCCCGGCTTCGTGGTGGCCGGCGAGGCCGGCAACGCGGCCGACGCGCTCGCGCTGGCCGAGGCGCTCGAGCCGGACCTCGCGCTGATGGACGTGGGCATGCAGGGCATGAACGGCATCGCGCTGGCCGGCGTGTTCCACGAACGCTTTCCGGCGATCCGGGTGGTGATGCTGTCGATGCACGACAACGTGGAATACGTCACGCAGGCGGTGCGCGCCGGCGCGAGCGGCTATCTGCTCAAGGATTCGCCGGCCAGCGAGATCGTGCGCGGGATTCGCGCGGTGCTGGCCGGTCAGACCTTCTTCAGCGAGGGGCTGGCCGCGCGCATGATCCACGCCAGCGCGGGCGCGGCGCCGGTCGAGCGGCTCACGCCGCGCGAACGCGACATCCTCGACGCACTCGCGCAGGGGCTGTCGAGCAAGCAGATCGCGCAGTTGAACGGGCTGTCGGTGCGCACGGTCGAGACGCACCGGCTGAACCTGAAGCGCAAGCTCGGCATCGAGGGGCAGGCCGAGCTGATCAAGTTCGCGGTGGAGAGCCGACAGCGCTGAAGGGGGAAAGGCGCAGAAGCCCGGCTCAGCGCACCAGCCGCGCGATCGCCGCGGCATGCTCGGGAAACCGGCGCGTGAGTGCGGCGGCATCGCCGATCTCGAATTCGGCGAATTCGAAGCCCGGCGCCACCGTGCAGCCCACGAACGCGAAGCCGGCCGGATCGGCGCAGGCCGCGCCGAACCAGCGCCCGGCCGGCACCACCGCCTGGCTCACCGCGCCGGCATGCAGCAGCGGATTGCCGAGCCGGTGGACCACCAGGCCGTCCTGCTCGTCGAGCATCAACACGTCGAGCGGATCGCCGGCATAGAAATGCCACACCTCGTCGGCCCGGATTCGATGCCAGGTGGAGAACGCGCCGTCGCACAGCAGGTAATAGATCGCCGTGGAGGCGTGACGCGATGCGCCGTCCGTCTCGCGCGCGACGCGCAGCGGCGCGCGATAGGTTTCGCGGAAATAGCCGCCCTCGGGATGCGGCAGCAGCGCGAAGCGCTCGATCAGCGCGGCGGCATCGGGCGAGGAAGGGGGCGGGGCAGCGGAGTGATCGAGATCTGGGGGCATCGGGTCGGCGCCGTGCGGCGCAGCAAGTCGTGTTCCCGGAAACGCCGGCGCGGGCGGCGCCAAGTCAGTGCCCAAGCAGTGCCAAGGCGCGCCCGCCGCCGGCGTGAGGCGGCATCACCGCACGGCGTCAGTTCACGCGCGCGTTGTGCTTCTGCAGGAACGCGATCAGGCCGTCGATGCCGCCCTGCGCCAGCTGGGCCTTGAACTGGCCCTGATACACCTGGATCAGCCACGCACCGGACATGTCGATGTCGTAGATCTTCCAGTCGCTGCCTTCCTTGCCGAGACGGTAGCCCACGTTCTGCGTGTCGCCGGGCGTGGTGACGGTGGACTGCACGAGGGCGTCGCTGCCGTTCGCGCCGCCGGCCTTGAAGGTGAACTTCGCGTCCTGGCCGCCCAGCTGGGCCAGCGAGGCCGCGTAGGTGCGCGTCATCAGGAGCCGGAATTGCTTGTAGAGCTCCTGCTGCTGCGCCGGCGTGGCCTTGGCCCAGTCGGCGCCAACGGCGATGCGCGTGGTGCGCTCGAAGTCGGTCACGGGCAGGAAGCGCGTTTCCACGACCTGCGTGATCTTGCCCATGTCGCCGCCGCGCGCGCCGGGGTCCGTCTTCATCGCGTTGACGGTGCCTTCCACGGCGCTGCGGACCACGTCCACGGGCGCGCTCTGCGCGAAAGCCGACACGGAGACGGCCGCGGCGGCCACGAATGCAATCAGATGACGTTTCATGCGTTGTGCGTGCTCTCGAAAAAAAGAAGCCGGCGCCAAAGGTTCCGGACCGGGACAGTATAGCGGCCCGCGCCCGCCCGGGCGCCGCCGCCGGGCCGCGCAGGGTGCTTCCACACACTTCGTTACGCCATGCTTACGTCTGTCACCGCATGCTCACATCCGGGCGCCCGCCCGGCGGCCGTGGCGGCCCGCCATGCGGCCTTCGAGACCAGCCGACCCCGAAAGCCCGGCGCTTGTATACTTGAGCACTTTGTCCGAAGAACGCCCCCGCCAGCCTGCCCGATGCTGACAACCTTACTCGTCCGACTCGTCGCGTGGTCCGTGCGACGCCCGATCCTGGTAATCGCGCTTTCGCTCGTGATCGCCGCGTTCGCCGGTGTCTACACCGTTCAGCATTTCAAGATCAACACCGACATCAGCAAGCTGATCGACAACGAGCCGCAATGGGAGGCGCTCGGCAATGCCGTGGACGACGCGTTCCCGCAGCGCAGCCAGACCATCCTGGCGGTGGTGGAGGCGCCGGCGCCCGAGTTCGCCTCGGCCGCCGCCAACGCGCTGGCCGCCGCGCTGCAGAAGGATACCCAGGCAGGCCGGATCGGCCAGGTGTCGCTGCCCGCGGGCGGCCCGCTGTTCGATCGCGACGCGCTGCTGTTCCTGTCGCCGGCCGACGTGGCCAGCACCACCGCGAAGCTCGCCAGCGCCCGCCCGCTCGTCAACACGCTCGCGCAGGATCCGGGCGTGCGCGGCCTCGCCACCACGCTCTCCACCACGCTCGGCCAGCCGCTGCTGACCGGCCAGGTCACGCTGCCCGGCATGAAGACCCTGCTCGGGCGCGCCGCCGCCACCGTCGACGCGGTGCTGGCCGGCAAGCCCGCCGCGTTCTCGTGGCGCGCGCTGGTGGACACCGATTCGGCCAGGCAGCCGGCCTTCGCGTTCGTGACGGTGGAGCCGGTGGTCAACTACGGCGCGCTGAAGGCCGGCGAGGCCGCCGAGAAGACCATCCGCGGCACGGCCGCCTCGCTCGGCCTCGACAAGCGCTACGGCGCGGTGGTGCGCCTGACCGGCGAGCAGCCGCTGGCCGACGAGGAATTCGCCTCGGTGCAGGACGGCGCGGCCGTGAACGGCATCGGCACGCTGGTGGTGGTGCTGATCATCCTGTGGCTCGCGCTGCGTTCCAAGCGCATGATCGGCGCGGTGCTGATCACGCTGGTGGTGGGGCTGGTGGTGACGGCCGCGCTGGGCCTCGCGATGGTCGGCTCGCTGAACATGATCTCGGTGGCCTTCATGGTGCTGTTCGTCGGGCTGGGCGTGGATTTCGCGATCCAGTACGGCGTGAAGTATCGCGAGGAGCGCTACCGCGACCCGAACCTCGATCACGCGCTGCTCGGCGCCGCGCACGCGATGGGCATGCCGCTGTCGCTGGCCACCGCCGCGGTGGCCGCGAGCTTCTTCTCGTTCCTGCCCACCGCGTATCGCGGCGTGTCGGAGCTGGGCCTGATCGCCGGCGTGGGCATGTTCGTGGCGTTCTTCTGCACCATGACGCTGCTGCCGGCGCTGCTCAAGCTCATGCAACCGCCCGGCGAGGCGAAGGCGCCGGGCTTCCCGCGCCTCGCGCCGGTGGACGACTACCTCGACCGCCATCGCAAGCCGATCCTGATCGGCACGCTGGTGGTGGTGATCGCCGCGCTGCCGCTGCTCACGCGCCTGCACTTCGATTTCAATCCGCTGCACCTGAAGGATCCGCACAGCGAGTCGATGGCCACGCTGATCGCGTTGAAGGATTCGCCCGAGGCCGCCGTCAACGACGTGCACATGCTCGCGCCGTCGCTGGCCGCCGCCGACGCGGCCGCCGCGCGCCTCGCGAAGCTGCCGCAGGTGGGCCGCACCACCACGCTGTCGTCGTTCCTGCCGAGCGCTCAGGCCGAGAAGCTCGCCACCATCAAGACCGCCGCCGACGCGCTGCTGCCGGCGCTCACCCAGCAGCCCGCGCCGCCGGGCACCGACGCGCAGCGCGTGGCCGCGCTCAAGCGCGCCTCGGCGCTGCTCGAATACGCGTCGGAAGATCACCCCGGCCCCGGCGCCGACGAGGCGAAGCACCTGTCGCAATCGCTCGCGAAGCTGGCCGCATCCGATGCGGCCGCGCGCGACCGCGCCGAGACGGCCTTCTCGAGCACGCTGACGCTCGCGCTCGGGCAGCTCGCCGCGCTGCTGCAGCCGTACGAAATCACGCGCGCGAACCTGCCGCCGCAGATGGTGCGCGACTGGGTGGCGCCCGACGGCCGCGCGCTGGTGCAGATCTCGCCGAAGGTGCCGCCCGGCACCGATCCCGGCGACGACGTGATGCTGCGCCACTTCGCGCAGGCCGTGAAGGCGGCCGAGCCGGGCGCGATCGGCGGGCCGATCTCGATCCTGCATTCGGCCGATACCATCATCAAGGCGTTCCTGCAGGCCGCGGCGCTGTCGCTGCTGTCGATCACGATCCTGCTGTGGATCACGCTGCGCCGCTTCGGCGACGTGCTGCGCACGCTGATTCCGCTGCTGGTGTCGGGCGTGGTCACGCTTGAGCTGTGCGTGGTGTTCGGCATGCCGCTGAACTTCGCCAACATCATCGCGCTGCCGCTGATGCTCGGCGTGGGCGTGGCATTCAAGGTCTATTTCGTGATGGCGTGGCGCGCGGGCCAGACCGGCCTGCTGCATTCGAGCCTCACGCACGCGGTGCTGTTCAGCGCGGCCACCACGGCCACCGCGTTCGGCAGCCTGTGGCTGTCGCATCATCCGGGTACCGCGAGCATGGGCAAGCTGCTCGCGCTCGCCTTGTCGTGTACGCTGATCGGCGCCGTGGTGTTCCAGCCGGTGCTGATGGGCAAACCGCGCGTGCCACGCGCGCCCCAATCCCCCAAAATCAATGACTAACTTGCGAATCCTAGCCGCGACCCTGGCCGCCGGCGCGCTGCTGAGCGGCTGCGCGACGGGCCCCAACCGGACGCCGGGCGACCCGCTCGAACCGATGAACCGGGCCGTCTTCACGTTCAACGACACCGTCGACACGCACATCGCCGCGCCGATCGCGCGCGGCTACCAGAAGGTCACGCCCACGCCGCTGCGCACGGCGATCAGCAGCTTCTTCTCGAACATCGGCGATCTCGGCAACGCGGCGAACAACCTGCTGCAGTTGCGCATGACCGATGCCACCGAGGACGTGATGCGGGTGGTGATCAACTCGGTGTTCGGCGTGGCGGGCCTGTTCGATGTGGCGACGGTGGCGGGACTGCCCAAGCACCACCAGGATTTCGGCCTGACCATGGCGCGCTGGGGCATGCCGTCCGGCCCGTATCTCGTGCTGCCGCTGTTCGGCCCGAGCTCGTTCCGCGACGGCGTGGGCCGCACCGTGGACGTGCGCTTCAACCTGCTCAACTACATCGAGCCGGCCGCGCGCAACCCGATGTACATCGCGCAGTTCATCAGCGCGCGCGCCGACCTGCTGGGCGCGTCGGACCTGCTGCAGCAGGCCGCGCTCGACAAGTATTCGTTCGTGCGCGACGCGTACACGCAGCAGCGCCGTTCGCAGACCTATCACGGACCGGTGTTCGGCCGCGACGCGGAGGCGGCGGAGCCGGGCGGGCTGCCGAATTACGAGGATCCGGGCAAGGGTTCGGGGGCGGGTGGCGCGAACGGCGAGCCCACCGGGCTGCCGAACTACGACGATCCGGGCGCGGCGGCACCGGCTTCGGGTGCCTCGGCGGCAGTTGCCGCGCCGGCTGCACCGGCCAGCGCCCCGGCGGTCTCGCACTGACGCGCCAGCGTCAGCGCAGCGTTCGACGACACAACAGGAATGCGGCCCGGCTCGCCCTCGACAGGCAAGCCGGGCCGCATTGCATTGACGCGGGGCCTCACTCCGCGAACGGCAGCGTCTGCTGCCCGTTCGCGCGCATGCCGAACACGTTCAGCGTCATCGCCACCAGCGTGTAATAGCCGAGCAGGCCCACCAGGTTGATCACCACCTCGTGGCCGAAGCGCGCGACGGCCGCGTCGTAGGTCGCATCCGACACGCGCCGCGTGTCGTTGAGCTCGGTGGCAAAGCGGTACACCAGCGCGTCGTCGGCATCGTGGAAGGCGGGCGGGGCGTCGCTGCGGATCGCCTCGGTCACGGCCTCGGGCACGCCGGCCTGCAGCGCGATCGGCAGGTGGATGTGCCACTCGGCCTGCGAGCGCCAGCGCGCCGCGGTCACGAGGATCGCAAGCTCGGACAGCCGCAGCGGCAGGCCGGTTTCGTAGCGGCAGAACGCGCCGAGCCGCTGCGCGTGCTGCGCGAATTCGGGGCTGTGGATCCAGCCCAGGAACGGGCCGTTCAGATTGCCGCGCGGGCCGCTCAGGATCTCGTCGAGCACGGCGCGCTGCGCCTCGGTGGCGTGTTCGGCGTCGAACGGGGGAAGGCGGTTCGTCATGTCGGTATCCATCGGTCGATGAAGGGGGAACGCGGCACCCATGCTAGCGCGCGCCGCTCGACACGAGCGCGGCGTCGAGCGATTGCGCGAGCCGCTCCACGATCGTCTCGATCTGCGCGGCCGTGCAGATGAACGGCGGCGCGAGCAGCACGTGGTCGCCGCGCCGGCCGTCGATCGTGCCGCCCATCGGATACACCATGAGCCCGCGCGCCATCGCCTCGCGCCGCAGCGCCGCGTGCAGCTTCAGCGCCGGATCGAACGGCGCCCGGGTGGCGCGGTCCGCCACGAACTCCACGCCCACGAACAGGCCGCGGCCGCGCACGTCGCCCACCGCCTCGTGCGCGGCGAAGCGCTCCTTCAGTTGCGTCCGCAACTGTTCGCCGCGCGCCCGCACGTTGTCGAGCAGCCGCTCCTCGGCGATTACGCGCTGCACTTCCAGCGCAGCGGCGCACGCGATCGCGTGGCCCAGATAGGTGTGGCCGTGCTGAAAGAAGCCCGAACCGCCCACGATCGCGTCGTAGAGGCGGTCGCTCGCGAGCGTCGCGCCGATCGGCTGATAGCCGGCGCCGAGGCCCTTGGCGATCGTCACGATGTCGGGCGACACGTCGTCCTCCTCGCAGGCGAACAGGTAGCCGGTGCGGCCCATGCCCGACATGATCTCGTCGAGGATCAGCAGCACGCCGTACTTGTCGCACACCGCGCGGATCTTGCGGAAATACGCGCGCACCGGCGGCACCGCGCCCGCCGTCGCGCCCACCACGGTTTCGGCCACGAAGGCCGCCACGCTGTCGGGCCCGAGCTGCAGGATGGCGGCCTCGAGTTCGTCGGCGAGGCGCTGCGCGAAGGCCTCCTCGGTTTCGTCGGCGCGCTGCTCGCGATACGCGTAGCACGGGCTCACGTGATGCGCGTCGATCAGCAGCGGCAGGAACGGCTCGCGCCGCCACGCGTTGCCGCCGATCGCGAGCGCACCGAGCGTGTTGCCGTGATAGCTCTGGCGGCGCGCGATGATGTGGCGCCGCGCCGGCTGGCCGATCTCCACGAAATACTGGCGCGCGAGCTTCAGCGCCGCCTCCACCGCCTCGGAGCCGCCCGACCCGAAATACACGTGGCCGAGCCCGGCCGGCGCGGCGGCCACCAGCCGGTCCGCGAGCTCCTCGGCCACCTCGGTGGTGAAGAACGAGGTGTGCGCATAGGGCAGGCGGTCCGCCTGGCGCTTGATCGCCTCGATCACGCGCGCATGGCTGTGGCCGAGGCACGAGACGGCCGCGCCGCCGCAGGCATCGATGTAGCGCCTGCCGGTGGAATCGATGATCTCGATGCCGTCGCCGGCCATCGCGACGGGCAGGGTGGCGCGCGGGGCGCGGTGGAATACGGTGCTCATGGGCTGGGGCTCCTGCTGCGGGAAAGCGAGGGAAGGGGCGCGGGCGGCATCAGGCCGCGGCGCGCGACACGCGCATCGCGAAACCGATCGTGTCGCCGCGACGCACGCTGACGTCCACACCGTGTGCGTCGATCTCGAACGCGGCGGTGGCAAGCGTGTTCTCGTCGTCGGGATCGGCGGGATCGTCGCGGAAGATCGGCAGGCCGGGGCCGCCGCGATCGGCCAGCACGCCGGTGAGCGCGGCGAGCGACGGCGCGCCGCCGAGCATGGGCAGCAGGGCCGCAAGCCGCGCCTGCCGGTCGCGCGACGAGGCGGTCACGACCTGCGCGTCGGCGTCGGCGCACGGCCCCGCATGCACGAGGTGATTGGCGTGGCCGGCCACGCCGTGCACCGCCTGCACCGAGGTGCGCGCCACGCTCGCCTCCACGCTGAGCACGCGCGCATCGCCGGCGCAGCCGAGCATGTGATGGAAGCCGCTCGCGCGCGCCCGATCGCGCAGGATCGCGAGCGCCGCGTCGAGCGAGCCGGCGTCGAGCACCGCGCGCGACAGCAGCATGCGCGGCACGCCCGCGGCCGGCGCGGTAATGCGCACGTTGTTGATGGTCTGCACGAGCCCGGCGCGATTGACGGCGAACGTGTGGCCCGGCAGCGAGCCGGGATAGTAGAAGCTCACGAAGCCGGGCCCGCGCTCGGGCCGCACGTCCACCAGCAGGCAGCGATCGAGCAGGAACGGATCGCCGTCCTCGTTGTGCGCGATGCGCCGCACGGCCGCCTCGGGCGAGGCGCCGGCCACCGTGGTGCAACCGTCGCCGCTGCGATTGACGAGCTCGCCGCGGCAGTTCCAGGCAAACACGTCCCGCGCGGGCATGCCGAGGCCGGCCGCGATGCCGTCGAGCTCCGCGACGAGTTCGGGAAACGCCGCCTCGGCCTCGCGGCGCAGCGCCGCCACATACGGATCGGCGCGCCGCGCGGCCACGGCCTGCCAGGCGCGGCTCTGCGCGACGTAGGCCGGCATGAGCGGGCGCGCCAGCTCGCCGAGCTGCCGGCCGATCTCGTGCGGCGTGCCCGCGACGACGACGGGGTGAAGTGCTTTCATCGATGACCTTCGCAACGTGACAACATACGATTCGCGAATTATATACATCGACAACAAACGTTGTCACGATGCGCGAGGCGGCATCACACGTGTTGCGAACGTCGTGAATCGGCAGCGAACGGGGGAAGGAAACGAGGGGAAGCGGTTCGACGCGCGCCGTGCTTACAGGTCGCGCCAGGCGCCCGCGCGCTCGAACGCGTGGCGCGCCTGCAGCAGCGTGCCCTTCGCCTCGCGCGCGTCGCCGGCCAGCTTCAGCAGCGCGCCGAGCTGCGACGGCTGCTTCGCGAGCTCGCGCAGGATCGGCAGGATCGCGGTGGTGCCATCGTCGCGCAGGCCGGCGGTGGCGGCCGGCGGCAGGGTGCGCCAGGCCGGATCGACGATCGCGCGGCACACCGCGAACGGCACGCCGCGCGCCGCCGCGAATGCGCCGGCGATGTGCGATTCCATGTCGACGGCGAGCGCGCCGTGGTGCGCGTGCAGCCTGGCCTTCTGCTGCGCGTCGATCACCGGCGCGCCGACCGCCGCCATGCGTCCGCGCCGCAGCTTCGCCGCCACCGGCGTGCCGTGCAGCGCGGCCGCCAGCCGCCGGTTCCAGGCCGCGTCGGTCATCATCTCGCCGAACGGTCCGTCGATCGCGTCGGCGATCACGAGCATGCCCGGCTGCAGGTCGGGCGCGAGCCCGCCCGCCGTGCCGAAGCTGACGATGGCCGAGCAGCCGTGCGCCAGCGCCTCGGTCAGCGCGCGCTCGAGCCGGTCCGCGCGCGCGGCGAACACCGCCTGCACGCCGGCCCCGCGCGCGATCTTCGCCTCGAAGGCCATGCCGGTGACGGCGATCACCGGCGCCTGCGCGTTGACGCCGGCCATGCGCGTCACATCCCCACCGTGACGCGCGTGGCGCCGGCGCGGCGCAGGTTGCGGAAGCGCGCGATCGCCCACAGCGGGAAGAACTTGCGATAGCCGTGATAGCGCAGATAGAACACCCGCGGGAAGCCGGTGGCCGTGAAGCGCGTTTCGTCCCACAGCCCGTGCGCCTGCTGACCGGCGACCAGCCAGGCGATGCCGCGCGCCACGGCCGGATGCTCGACCTCGCCGGCCGCCATCAGGCCGAGCACGGCCCAGGCCGTCTGCGACGCGGTGCTCGCCGCCGCCTCGTAGCCGCGATAGTCGAGCTTGTAGCTGTCGCCGTCCTCGCCCCAGCCGCCGTCGGCGTTCTGAATCGACAGCAGCCACTTCGCGGCGCGCCGCATGCGCGCGTCGTCGTGCGGCAGGCCGGCCGCGTTCAGCGCGCCGAGCGCGCTCCAGGTGCCGTAGATGTAGTTCATGCCCCAGCGGCCGTACCAGCTGCCGTCCGCTTCCTGCTCGGCCAGCAGGTAGTCGAGCGCGCGCTGCGCGGGCTGGCTGTTCGGCGCGGTCTCGCCGAGCTGCGCGAGCATCGACAGGCAGCGGCCCGACACGTCCGCCGTGGGCGGATCGAGCAGGGCGCCGTGATCGGAGAACGGGATGTTGTTCAGGTAGTGATGGGTGTTCTCGGGCTCGAAGGCGCCGAAGCCGCCGTCGCTGCTCTGCATGCCCACCACCCATTCGCGCGCGCGCGCGATCGCCTCGCGGTCGACGTCGGATTGCGTGAGCCGCGCCGCGCGATCCATCGCGAGCGCCACCACGGCCGTGTCGTCCACGTCGGGGTAATGCGGGTTCGCGTACTGGAAGGCCCAGCCGCCGGGCCGCACGTTCGGGCGGCGCGAGATCCAGTCGCCGCGCACGTCGAGGATCTGCAGCGGGCGCAGCCATTCGAGGCCGCGCAGCGCGGCCGCCTCGGCGCGCGGCTCGCCGGTTTCCAGCAGTGCGTGCGCCATCAGCGAGGTGTCCCACACCGGTGACAGGCACGGCTGGCAATACGCCTCGTCGCGCTCGTCGTCGTGGATCACCAGCAGCTTTTCGAGCGAACGGCGCGCGGTGGCGCGGTTCGGATGATCCTCGGGATAGCCGAGCGCGTCGTACATCATCACCGCGTTGGCCATTGCCGGGTAGATCGCGCCGAGGCCGTCCTCGCCGTTCAGGCGCTCGTCCACGAACTGCACGGCCTCGCGGATGGCGCGTTCGCGCGAGTAGCGCGGGAACAGCCCCTCGGTCAGGCGCAGCAGGCCATCCACGCCGCGGAAGAACAGGAACCAGCCGGTGCTCTGGTGGCCCTGCTTCGGCAGCAGGCCGGTGTTCACCGGCGGCGCGACGAACAGCTCGTCCACGCGCACGCCGCGCGGGTTCCTGGCGAGCGGGCGCTTCGCGCTCAGCACCAGCAGCGGCACCGTGACCGTGCGCGCCCAGTACGACACCTTGCTCAGGTGGAACGGGAACCACTGCGGCAGCAGCATGATCTCGACCGGCATGGTGGGCGCGGCGTACCACGGCACCACGCCGAACAGCGCGAGCTGGATGCGCGTGAACACGTTCGACATCTCCGCGCCGCCCATCGCGTGGATCGCGTCGCGCGCACGCACCATGTGCTCCGCCTCGGGATCGTCGCCGATCAGCTTCAGCGCGAAGTAGGCCTTCACGCTCGCGCTGACGTCGGGCCTGCCGTCGGTGAACAGCGGCCAGCCGCCGCCGGGCTGCTGGATGCGACGCAGGTAACGGCCGATCTTCCGCTCGAGCTCGGCGTTCGGAGTCTCGCCCAGGTAATGCACGAGCAGCACGTATTCCGCCGGGATCGTGGCGTCGGCCTCGAGTTCGTAGACCCAGTGCCCGTCGGGCTTCTGGTCGGCCAGCAGCGTGTCGGTCGCGCGCGTGATGGCGGCGTCCAGATCGGCGGCCTCGAGCGAGGCGAAGGCGGTCGGCGTGGCGCGCGGGGTGGCGGCCGGGGCCACCGGTTCGGTGGCCGGCACGGCAGCGGGGACGACGGGAACGGGCGTGGCGCCGTCGTGCGGCGCGCCGTCCGGTGTGGTCGAGTCGGTGAGATCGTTCATCGGTCCCTCTTGGTCATGCGGCGCGTGCGGTGCGGCTCGGCGGCGCGCGCCGTGGATCGGGCGGGCAGGGCGGTGCGCCCCGGCCCGCGAACAGCGGATCCGGCCCGGCGCGCAGGCGCCGGGCCGGGCGTTTCGGTGGCCGCATCGGGCGAGCGATCGGGGCTCGCGCGATGCAACCGGAATCGAGGCCGTGCCGGTGGCATCTCAGGCTCGGCAACGCATTCCATCGAAGCGGGCACTCACCTCACAGTGCCCCGCGGGCGCCGCCGCCCGTCAGCCATGCGACGCGGCGGGAGATCGGCGGATCGCCCGGTTTCCATGCGGACATCGGATCAGAACAGCGCGTGGCGCAGCAGGATCAGCAGCATGCGCAGGCGCGGCTTGCGCAGCGGCGCGCGCGGCGCGGCGAAGCCGCGGGCCAGGGCCGCCTCGAGGATGCAGCGATAGGCGCCGGACATGATGCGCGGCGCCTTCACCTGCACGCGCGGCGCGCCGTCCATGATGCGGTCGGCACGCGAGAAGTGATCGGCCGCGCGCTCGGCCAGCGTCGCGCACACGCGTGGCAGCGCCGGATGCGCGGCGATCGCGTTCGGGTCCGTGACGGGAATCCCCTCGCGCTCGAGCAGCTCGCGCGGCAGGTAGCAGCGATGGATGCCGGCGTCCTCGTCGATGTCGCGCAGGATGTTGGTCAGCTGCAGCGCGCGGCCGAGATGGTGCGCGAGCTCGATGCCCGGCGCTTCCTGCATCCCGAATATCCTCACCGACAGCCGGCCCGCCGAGCTCGCCACGCGGTCGCAGTACAGATCGAGCGTGGCCTCGTCGGGCGCGCAGATGTCTTCGGCGGCGTCCATCGCCATGCCGTCGATCATGTCGTGAAAATCCTCGCGCTTCAGGCCGAAGCGGGCGATCTCGCGCGTGAGCGGCACGAGCGAGGCGCGCGGCTGGCCGGCAAAGCACGCGTCGATGTCGGCACGCCAGCGTTCGAGGCCGGCGGCGCGGGCTTCGCGCGTGCCGCCCTCGTCGGCAATGTCGTCCACCGCGCGACAGAACGCGTACACCTGGAACATCGCTTCGCGCTGCGCGGCCGGCAGGATCCGCATCGCGCGATAGAAGGAGCTGCCCGAGGAAACGGCAGCGGCATCGGTTTGGGTTTCGTCCACGACCAGATTGGAAACAGCCAAGACGGGCTCCGCTAAGACGCCCTCGCGGGCGATGGAAGTAGCCATGCCCGATGGGGATGGAGTTGCGTGCGAGATGCGCGAACGATGCGCGCAGACAGGCTTGATTGCCCGGCGGATGGCCGGAAATGGCGGGAAGTATAGCAACCTTTTGCCACCCGCTGCCGCGCCCGGCGCGCAAGGGCGGCGGCGCAGCCGATGCTCAGCCGAACACCACGTCGCGCTGCAGATCCAGGGCGATCAGGCCCATCTCGCGAGCGAGTTGCAGCACCTGCCGGCGGTCGAGCCGCGAGCCCATGAAGCTCGTCACCTGGCCGTCGCTCTCCACGGTGAACTGGAACAGCGAGCCGCCCTCACCGAACCACGCACCGGGCACCGATTCGGATTCACGCCAGGCCAGCCCGTCGATCACCCGGCCGATACCGTCGCGGATCACGTCGCCGGGGGCGATCGAGGGCGCGGTATCGCCGAGGTCGTCGAGCGAGTACGGGCCCGGTGTCGCGGGGCGGCGGTAGAAGAGGTAGTCGGTATTCATGAGGCGCGATCATGAAGAGGGATCCCGCAAATTAGCGCGATAAGGCACGGTAATGGAATAGGACAGCGTAACTTTGTCGCATTCTGGAAACATTTCCGCGTCAATGAAAGCTTTTTGTCAACTTGATCGGCGGAATTCGCCGCTTTTCCCTTGATCGAAACAGCGAACGCCGCATGACAATCACTGCCGGGCCACCTGGAGCAGGTCGTCAATGTGAGTAGGCGCTCACATCGCAATCCGTGTCGCCGCTGCGCCCCGATACTGGCGCGCGCCGGCATTCGCAACGACAATCGTGTGCCCCGATTCCAGCGCAAGACGAGGAGACCCGCATGACCGCTTCCCCCACCGAGATTCCGTCGTCCCGCGCCGACGCGCGGTTGCCGTTCGTGCTCGTGCACGGCGCCTGGCACGGCGCGTGGGCCTGCGAGCGCATCGGCGCGGCACTCGCCGCGCGCGGCCATGCGAGCCTCGCGCGCGATCTGCCCGCGCACGGCGTGAATGCCCGCTATCCGGAATCCTTCGGCCAGGCGGACGCGGCGGACGCGTTCGCGAGGGAAGCCTCGCCGGTGGCCGGTACCACGCTCGACGATTACGCCGACAGCATCCTGCGCACCATCGACGACGCCCGCGCGCTCGGCCACGAGCGCGTGGTGCTGGTGGGCCACAGCATGGGCGGGCTCGCGATCACGGCGGCCGCCGAGCGCGCGCCGGCACGCATCGCGGCGCTCGTCTACGTCAGCGCGTTCATGCCGGCGCCCGGCGTGGACGGCCTCGACTACGTGCGCGCGCCCGAGAACCGCGGCGAGATGCTGGCCTCGCTGATGTGCGCGAGCCCGCGCGCAGTAGGCGCGCTGCGCATGAACCCGGCGAGCTGCGACGCCACCTATCTGGCCAGACTGAAGGCGGCGCTGTTCGCCGACGTGGACGACGCGACCGCGCGTGCCGCAACGCGCCTGCTGTCGTGCGACGTGCCGGCCGCGCCGTTCGCCACGCCGATCGCCACCACGGCCGCGCGCTGGGGCGCGATCGAGCGCCACTACGTGATGTGCGCGCAGGACCGCGTGATCCTGCCCGCGCTGCAGCAGCGCTTCGTGGCCGAGGCCGATGCGCTGACGCCGGAGCGGCCCACGCACGTGCATCGGCTCGACAGCAGCCACTCGCCGTTCCTGTCGCAGCCGGCCGCGCTCGCGGACCTGCTCGCCGCGATCGCGCGCGGCACGACGGGGGCCTGATCGACAGGGCCCCGACATGCGACTTCGACGCATTTGCGACATGAATGAGACAGGCTTCGCCGCCGAAGCGCTCATTTCGCGGAGCGTTGCTCGCGAGTCGTTTATGATGGCGATCATTCGACAAACACAGGCCAGCCGCACTCCGGCGCACCCGCCATCATGACGCCCGACCGGCCCGACACCTCGCGTCCCACGTCCTCTGCCAGCGCCGACTGGCAGGACGACGACACGTCGTATTCGACGCGCGCGCCCGAACACGATTTCGCGGTGCGCCGCATCACCCTGATCGTGCTGCTCGCGGCCGCGATCGTGCTGCCGTGCGTGTACGTCGCGGTGATGGCCTACAACGACCTGCGCACGCGCGAGGCCACCGCGCGCGACGTGACCATGCGCACCGTGCGCGTGGCCGAGGAACACGCGCTGAAGGTATTCGACCTGACCGACACGCTCGATGCGCGCATCGTCGATCTCGTGCAGGACCTCGACGATCCCGCGATCCACAACGCCGAAGCCGACATCCACGACGCGCTGAACACGATCGGCGGCGGCTATCCGCAGGTGGCGGCGGTGTCGATCTTCGGCGCGAGCGGCATGCTGCTCGCCAACAGCCTCTATTACCCGGCGCCGCACGCGTCGATCGCGAACCGCGAGGATTTCACCGGGATCCGCGACGGCAAGGTGATCGAGCACATCTCGCGGCCGATGCACGGCCCGCTGCGCTCCACCACCCCGAGCCTCGTGTTCAACACCGGCATCGCGCGCCGGCACAGCGACGGCAGCTTCGCGGGCATGGTGTCGATCGCGCTGAAGTCGTCCTACTTCAACGCCTTCTATCGCGAGCTGCTCGGCGGCGACAATTCGCCGATGACGATGGCGCTCACGCGCAGCGACGGCTCGGTGCTGGCCTCGTATCCACCGCCGCCCGATACCGGCGACGAGAAGCTCGACGAGCGCGAGGCGCCCTTCATCAACCCGAATGCACCGAACTCGCGCGCCGGCGTGATCCACGTGGAGCGCGACGGCTCGAGCGAGATCGTGGCTTACCGGCAGGTGGGCGCCTATCCCGTCTACGTGACCTGCTCGTATCGCGCCTCGGCGATCTGGCGCGGGTGGTACGAGCACCTGAGCGTGCTGTTCATCTCGATGTTCGCGCCCTCGCTCGCGCTGTGGTGCGTGATCTGGCTGTCGCTGAAGCGGTTGCGCGTCGAGGAGGAAGCCTGGGATCGATGGCAGGCCGAAGCATCGATGCGGCGCTCGATCGAATCGGCCTATCGCCAGTCGCGCAAGATGGAAGCGCTCGGCAACCTGGTGGGCAGCGTCGCGCACGACTTCAACAACCTGTTGATGATCATCTCGAGCAACATCCAGATCGTGCGCCTGCGCGGCACCGCGCAGCTCGACACGGAGCTGACCGCGATCGAGCGCGCGCTGAAGAACGGCCAGTCGCTCACGCGCCAGCTGCTCGGCGTGGCGCGCAAGCAGCCGCTGCGCAGCGAGACGATCGACGTGCCGCAATGGCTCGGCTCGTCGTGCCGCGAACTGCTGAAGACCTCGCTGGGCTCGAAGTCGGTGCTGATGATCGAGATGCCGCCCGGCATCTGGCCGATCCGCGTCGACATCGCCGAACTCGAACTCGCCGTGATCAACCTGTCGGTGAACGCGCGCGACGCGATGCCCACCGGCGGGCGCTTCACGATCGTGGCGCAGAACATCACGTTCCGCCGCGAGGACGGCTTCCCCCTGACCGGCGACTACGTGCAGATCGCGCTGACCGACACCGGCAGCGGGATGGCGCCCGACGTGCTCTCGCACGCGTTCGAGCCGCTGTTCACCACCAAGCCGAAGGGCATGGGCACGGGGCTCGGGCTGCCGCAGGTGTTCGCGTTCTGCGAGCGCTCGGGCGGCATCGCCACGATCGACAGCGCGGTGGGCGAGGGCACCACGGTCAGCCTCTATCTGCCGCGCGCCCACGCGTCCGAGAAGCCGCCCGCGGCCGTGCCGGAGCCGATCGAGGCGCGAGCCGACGCGCAACAGGCGGACGAAGGGCTCAGCATCCTGCTCGTGGAAGACAACGGCGACGTGGCGGCCGGCACCGAAGCGCTGCTGACCCTGCTCGGCCATCGCATCACCTACGCGGCGAATGCCGACGACGCGTTCGCGCTGATCGAGTCGCCGCTCGAACCCGGCGACGACACGCGTCCGTTCGACCTCGTGATCTCCGACATCCACATGCCGGGCAAGCTGAACGGCATCGACCTGGCCGAGGCGATCGAGCGCCGGGCGCAGCCGCTGCCCGTGATTCTCGTCACCGGTTACGCGGAAGAACTCGATCGCACGCGCCGCGTGAATGCGCGGGTGCTGTCCAAGCCGTTCGACATCGGCCTGCTCGACGAACTGCTGCGCACGATCCGCCAGGCGCGAGACGCGCGCCGGGTGGTGGCGCGCGCCAGGCTCTGAATCTCAGCCCTGCGCCTTCGCGTGCAGGCGCACCCATGCCGTGTAGCGATCGACGAAAGCCTGCAGGAACTTGCGCGTGTCGTCGCTGACGATCCTGCCTTGCGCATCGAGGCGGCTCTCGTCGTGCTTGACGAACATCTCGGGCTGATTGAGCGTGGCGACGTCCAGATAGGCGAGCACGTTGCGCAGATGCTGCTGCGCGAGCGCGGTGCCGGCCGCACCGGGCGAGGTGCCGAGCACGGCACCGGGCTTGCCGCTCCACGAGTTGTGGCCCCACGGCCGCGAGCCCCAGTCCAGCGCGTTTTTCAGCACGCCCGGAATCGAGCGGTTGTATTCGGGCGTCACGAACAGCAGGCCCTGCGCACTCTCGATCTGCTGCTTGAAGGCGGTAGCCTGGGCGGGCAAGGCCGCATCGTGATCCTGGCTGTAGAGCGGCAGCACGCCGATGTCGACGAACTCGAAGGTGAAATCCTCGGGGGCCAGCGAGATCACGGCCTTCGCCAGGGCCCGGTTGAACGATTCACGGCGCAAGCTGCCGACCACGACGGCGATTCGATAAGTCATCACGTTCTCCTTCCGCTCGATTGAGAATCGGGCCGGCCGGCCACGCGCTCCGTGCACGTCAAACGTGGACCGGCCGGCGCCTGCGCAGGGCGGGGATCGGGTGCCGCGTCGAGCCATGCGCGCGGTCAGCATAGCGCACAAGTCGTGAGATGCCGTGGGCGCGTGCTTCGCGGAGTCGCGTGAAGCATGGAGCACGGCGCCTGCGGACGCCGTATAAAAATTCCAACAGTTATTCGAAGAGCACCGCGACGGATTCGGGCGGGCGGCCGATCACGGCCTTGTCGCCACGCACGACGATCGGGCGCTGCAGCAGGATCGGATGCTCGACGATCGCCGCGTAGATCGTCGCGTCGCTGGTGCCCTTGTCGCCAAGGCCCAGATCCGTGAACGGCGCTTCGTTATCGCGAACCATCTCGATCAGCGGGCGGCCGAGCTGCCGATGCAGTGCCTTCAGTTGCGCGACGCTCGGCGGCGCCTTCAGATACTCCACCACGTCGACGGGCTCGCCAGCCTTGTTCAGCGTATCGAGCAGAGCGAGGGTTTCGCGCGACTTCGAGCAACGGGGGTTGTGAAAGATCGTGATCATGTGGATGAGGGGAAGAGGGCGAGGGGTTGGAGGGCTGCTCATTGTAGCGAGGGTCGCAGGGCGGACGCCGGCGGGCGATGAGTTGTCGCGGTCGGTTTATGCGCATAAACCGATCGGGTGGATGCCTGCGCTTTCGGCGATCGGTCGACGCTCGCCAGTGCGACCGGCAGCACCTTTATGCGCATAAACCCATCAGCCGAACGGCCAATCTTCACGTCAATTCACTCGTATCCATTGAAATACGAAATTCATCGGGTAAAATTTCGACGACCAAAACAGGAGTGAAAATTGGCAGCCGAAATCATTGCGGTCACTCAGCAGAAGGGCGGTGTCGGCAAGAGCACCATCGCCATGCACCTTGGCGCTGCGTTCCATGAGAAAGGAAAGCGCGTCCTCGTCGTCGATGCCGACGGTCAAAACACGCTCGTCCACTGGTCGAGCGCCGCGGGCGACAGCGACAACGGCATTCCGTTTCCGGTCGTCAACCTCGCCGAAGCCGGTGGCCAGATCCACCGCGAGATCAAGAAGTTCATCAACGATTACGACATCATCGTGGTCGACTGCCCCCCGTCGATCACCGAAAAAGTCTCCGGCGTCGTGCTGCTGGCCGCCACGGTTGCAGTGATTCCCACCTCGTCGTCGCCGGCCGATTACTGGTCGAGCGTCGGCCTCGTGAAGCTGATCCAGCAGGCCCAGGTCATGAACGAAGATCTGCGTGCGGTGTTTCTACTGAACAAGACGGAAGAGAAGCGCATGCTGACGCGCGAGCTGAAGCGCGCCATCGAGGAGCTCGGCTTCCCGCTGCTGAAGACCCAGATCCCCACCCGCGAGGCCTACAAGCAGGCGATGGCGCTGGGGCAGACCGTCCTGCAGATGAACGACCGCGGCGCACGTCTCGCCGCAGCGGAAATTCGCGCATGTGCCGACGAAATCGTCGCCATGCTGCCCTGAGTTTATGCGCATAAAGGACCCTGAATGAAACCCTCCCAATTCGCCAAAGGCTTCCAGGCGCGCCCCGATACGACCACCAGCGAGAAGCGCACGGCGCTCGATCGGCTCAACGCGATCGACGGCATCGTGAAGGCGGAAGCGCCCGCAGCACCGGCCAAGGCACCGAAGAAAGACATCCCGGTCACGATCGTGGAAACGCCGTCCACCGATCCGGCCGACGAATCGCCGCAATATCGTGCGTGGCGCAAGGAGCATCGCTATCAGGCCGGCCAGATCATCGAGCTGCCGCTGAAGACGATCAAGGCTAGCCCGTTCAATCCGCGTCACTTCTATCTGAAGTCGTCGATCGCGGAGCTGGCCGTCAACCTCGCGAAACAGGGGCAGCAGCAGGCGATCCACGTGATCCCCGATTACGACAATCCGGGCACGTTCTTCGTCAGCGACGGTGGTCGTCGCGTGCGCGCGCTGAAGGAAGCGAACAAGGATTCGGTCAAAGCGATCGTGATCGACATTCCGATCGGCATCGAGAGCTACAAGCTCGGCTACGACCTGAACGTCCAGCGCGATTCGCAGACCGTGTTCGACAACGCGGTGGTGTGGCGGCGCTTCCTGGAGGAGAGCTACTTCCAGAGCCAGAAGGAACTGGCCGAGCATCTCGGCATCGACGAATCGACCATCGCGGTGGCGCTGTCGATCGGCAAGCTGCCGGAAGCGGTGATGCAGGAAATGGTGGCGCGCACCGATCGTTTCGGCTCGAACATGGCCTATCAGGTCGGCCGTTATCACACGGCACGCGGCACCGACGCCACGCTGCGGCTGATCCACAAGATCCTGTCGGACGATCTGAGCACGCGCCAGGTGGCCGACATCGTGAAGGGCAGGGCGAGCGCGCAGGAGAACGCCAAGCCGGCCGGCCGGCAGCGCTATGCGCAGCGTCACGAGATCAAGATGAACGGATCGACGGTCGGTGACCTGAAGTCCTACGGCGAAGATCGCCTCGAGTTGCGCCTGCGCGGCCTGTCGCGCGAGAAGCGCGACGAAATCCTGCAGCAACTCGAAAAGATGCTGCTGAACTGATTCGAACGATTCCTCCGATCACACCACAAAAGAAAGGCCGAACCCTGCATCGACAGGATTCGGCCTTTTTACCCTTCTTGCTGGCGGTGAACGGAGCGGAGTGGCTCAGGCCGCGCGCGAGTGATTCAGCGTGAAGGCGAGCAAATCGCCATCGGTGGGCTCGCCCCAGGTCTTCAGCGCCAGCCAGTCGAAGAACGCGGTTTCCACGAGTTTCGAATCCAGGCCGCGGCGGCGCCAGTCGTCGCGCAGATGCGAACCGAGCGCCGGCAGCACGTCGGTCTCGAACGAGCCGCGCGCGAGATCGCGTTCCGCGTCGCCCTGTTCCTCGTACAGCGATTTCGCTTCCTTGCGGCGATATGCATCGTATTCGCCACGCAGCCGCGCCTTCGGATCGTCGGCGCCGCCCACCGTGGACGCCGCCGAACCGAGCTTGCCCGCGGTGCCGTTCGGCAGCGCGTCGGTGTCGACGGGCGGGGCGTAACCCTTCTTCAGCGCATCCTTGAACAGCGCGCCGGCGCTGCGCACCGGCGGCAGCGTGGTGCTGCGCATGCGCTGCTCGGTCATCTGCAGGGCCGCGCGAATCCGGTTTTCCTCGCTGTCGGCGTAGAGCGTCTGCGCCTCCTTCAGCGGGATGCCGAGCTTCACCATGCGATCCACCAGCGTGCTGTCGAACACGTTCGGATGCTCATCGAGTGCGAGCATCGGCTGCTTGCGCTCGGACACGCGGAACTGGATCTCGGCCACGCGGCGGCCTTCGCGATGCTCGATCAGCTCCACGAAGATGTTGGTCACCGCGTTCACCTCGGCAATCGCCGGGCGCAGGTAATCGCGCTTGAAATACTTGTACTCGCGCTTGGCTTCGTCCCCGGCTTCGGTGTCCGGCGTGCCCGACAGGATCGGGCGCCACCATTCCCACGGCTCGCGCATCGTCAGATGGCTGGGGTTCGTCAGATAGCGCACGCAGATCTCGTACAACGCCAGGCCCGCACTGCTGCGCAGCTGGCTCTGGAACTGCAGGCTCAACCTCGCGTACTGCACCGGGTCGAGCAGCTTCTTCTTGATCTTGGGCGCGAACGAGAATTCCACCCAGACGCGGCGCGTGGTCGGATCCTCGAGAATTTCGGCGTCGGCGATCAGCGTGGAGATCCCCCACTTGCGGCCGGGCTTCTGGCTCGACGTGCCGGTGCTCCATTCCACCTGGACGGACACCATGCGCCGCAGGTGTTCCTTCACGAGCGCCGTGTCGTTCGAATCGAATGCCGAGTTCGCGACGATGTCGGACAGCAGGGCGCGGTAGGTGTCGCCGGAATCGTCGGCCTGCTGGGCGACGGCGAGCAGCACGTTGAACAGCTTGCGCGTGAGCAGCGTGATCTTGCCGCTCTTGGGCTGGATGGCGATCGCCTCGACCGCCTTTCGCAATTCGGCGGAGCTGGCGTTCACCACATCGACATCGGTTTTCTTCGCGCGTTTGGTGGGCGTGGCCATGCGTCGGATCGGACAGGGAAAGTTTCCCGCAAGGATAGCGACTGTGGTGATGGGCGTCTACACGGCTCGGCTCACCTTGGGCGGTGAATCGCTGCGATTCGGATCGACTCACCCCAGGCCCGATCCCGGAAAACCTCACCAGTGGAAAAGCCTGTGCGCCGAGCCTCACCTTTGCTGTGGCGGGTGATGAGGGCGCACGGCTTCGCCGCACCGCTTCCACCACCCTGGAATCGCTCCCGTAACGGCTCACCTCAAAAATTTTCTCGTGGACAGTCGCCGGAAAATCTGCACAGAGGAATCGCGAGGGCACGATGATAAATGCCTGTGCAGCGCATGAGAAATGGTTTGTACGTCGGTGCGGCCTGTGCGCCTTGCAGCGGGCCGCGGCGAGGCCCGCGGTGCGCGGGAGCGGCGTTCGAGCCGCTGCGGGCAGGCGCTGTGCCGCCGGCGGTGCGCACCGCCGGCCGACAAGGTGCCGGGAACGGTTCGATACCGACCGCGCACCGGTTCACCGATCCGACGCCACGAGACGCCCCCAGACGGCCTCAAGGGCCCGATCGAATGTCGGCTCCGTGCTCGACGACGCAGCGGCGCCAAGGCCGGCTCAACGCACCTGGCTGCCATTCGCGGTTCGGGGAGTAAAAGCGAAGCGCTGCACCTCACCTTCCGAACGGGCCGCAGCACGCATTCGGCCACCTCGGTGCCTTCCCCGTCGGCATGGACCGCGGATCTTATCCCACGGCTATCCCACGCCTATCCACAGCATCGAACTACCGCAAAAGCCATGCTGCGCCAAGGCTTCAGGATAGTTATCCACAAGCTACGACGGACTGGACAAATTCAAAATTTTCCGCACCGGGTACTCACCTCCCGAAAAATCTCACCTTTCCCGATAAAGCGGTAACACGCGCGATCGAACGAAAAGCACCAACCGGTGGGGATTCACAGCGTGCGCGATCCCGAAAAACCTCACCTTTGCATCTCGACGACCTTCGCCAATCCATGGCTCGCCCCTCCCGAAAACCCTCACCTCAGGCATGACTCAATGAAAAACATCATTGAAATCATCAAGTTGCACGTCACTCTTCAAGCTTGCTGCGATTTGGAAAAGATCCCGAAAACGCTCACCTCTGCGCCGGCCCCGCCCACCCGAATCATGCATCCCAGCCCCCGAAAAAGCTCACCTCTCACGAAAACGACCGAAAATTCTGTGGCAAGAGATCCAGATTTGGCGGGGGTTTACAAGTAAGTGGACGCCCACTGCTCCCGAAAAGCCTCACCTGAGCCATTTTTCGGCCTGTGAATGGCTCCCGAAAAACCTCACCTCGGACGATTTTTGGCCACAGAACTGGCGGTCCCGAAATCCCTCACCTTTGGCTCGACTGGCGCTGAATTTGCAGGCAAATACTCCTGTAAAGTCTCACCTCAGGGCTTTCCCGCCCGATAAACCGGCTCGAGCAGGCCCAAACCGGCATTTTTTCCCGTAAAGGCTCACGTCATGTCGCGGCCGGCTCCCGAGAAGGCTCACCTTTGCCCAATAACTGGGCAAATCACAGGGCGAAAACGCCTGTGGGACGCCCCCCGCAAAGCCTCACCTCAGCGTTTTCGCCCCGCAACAGCCCGATTCAGGCACCATGCGGGAGCCGCGCAGGCCCAGCTCCCGAAAAGCTTCACCTTTCGCACAGGGCCGAAAACGCTGTGATCCCGAATCCGCTCACGATGTTTCCCGCAGGTGCTCACGCTGGCCCCCGAATTCCTTCACTTCGAATCCCGGAAAAGGTCACCATGGGTCCCGTAAAGCTTCACCTGACCGGCCGGAATCCCTTGCCCAGCAAGGCTGTGCGGTGGCGTTAACGTTTTTAACAAGGGTTTCAAGGGTGTTTACTTCTATTACTCTCTACGAGCGCCCCGCGAGTCGTCTGACACATTCCCTCTTTCACACCCTCCGCTGTGTGAAACATCCCCAAATCTTCTAAAAACCAATGTTTTGTCTTCAGGAACAAAGACTTAGCAAAGATTTCTCGCTTTGTTTCACGGATTTCCATCGAAACCACTGCATAGAAGCGGTAGAAAGCAGCCTCCTGCAGACTTGATCGGCACTGCTGTGGTATTTCAGGTAAATCAGTATCAAACGATACGTGTTTCGTTATGATTGACACGTTCTCAGCGCCAGCCACCTTCCCTACCGATGACACTCGACGACATTCGCCAATCGATTCGCGACGAACTCGATGCGATGCGCGCCACAGGGGCGCGCCGGCAAGACCTCTCCCTGCATGCATGCAAGCGACTTTTCTTCGATCTCGGCATCCGCCCGTCCGCGGCCACTGTGCGGGATCTCACACAGACCGGCAGCGCCAGCGATATTCCGAAGGACATCGATTTCTTCTGGGAGCGGATTCGCGGTGCGTCGAAGGTGCGGATCGAGGGCAGTGCGCTGCCGAAGGCGCTCGAAAGCCGGGCCGGCGAGCTGCTCGGCGCACTGTATGAAGAGGCTGTGAAGGAGGCGCACACCGCGCTGGCCAACGAACGTCGGCTGGCCGACGAGGAAATCGCGGCCGCTGCACGGCAGGTACGCGACGCGCAAATCCGCCGCGAGGCGCTCGAGGCCGCGCTCGCGCGCAGCGAAAACCGTGCGGAACAACTGCAGGCGAAACTCACCGAAGCCGAAATCCGCAACGCCGCGGCCTCGACGCACGGCGCCGCGCACCAGGATTCACTGCAGACGCTGACCCAGCGCCTCGAAAGCGAAAACGAACTGCTCAACCGCCGGCTCGAGGCCGAACGGCAACTTAATGCGTCGACGCGAGAAAAAATCGATGCATTACACATCGAATCCCGGAAGAATGCCGAACATTATGCTCAACAAATCAAGGATGCCGTAGCCGAGGCGGAGCGTCGCGTGAAGCCGATGCTTGTGGAGCTCGATTCGCTGCGCAGCATGGCGGGCACCTATCAGGCCGGGCTGCGCGACGTGAACCGCAAGGAATTCGAGTTTCTGCAGCAACTGAGTGCGGCCAAGGCCCGCGCGGACCGGCTCGACGAGCAGTTGCGCAGCCAGGGCGACGAGCTCCAGGCGGCCGCGCGCGAGATCGACACGCTGAAAGCCGCACAGGGCGTGCGGCCGGAGATTGCCGGGCTGCTTCAGAAACTGGCCGACATGGGCCAGCTGGATGCCGAGGCGTTCGCGGCGATCGGCACCTCGCTCGACGCGCATGTGAGCGTGCCCGCGCGGTGCCCGAAGTGCGAGGAAGGCGAGCCGGAGCTGTCGAGCACGGAACACGGCTTCGAATTGCAGTGCCCCGAGTGCGAACACGATTCGGGCGACTGTGCGTCGCGCTTCGAAGCGGTCGCACAGTTCATGCGGATGGGCAGGTCAGACCGGGTTTCGGGCTGAAGGTGAGGAAAAACGGGGGCCCAAAGGTGAGGTTTTACAGGGGCTGAGAACTCACGAAGTCAGGCCAGGCGCAGCACCTCGCCCGGCACGGGGACGCGCTCGCGTGCCGAATCCGCCGGCTTTTCCAGATTGTCGCGCCAGGTGCGCCAGGCACGATGCAGGCGATTGGCCGAAACGGGCTGCATGAAGCCGAGCCAGTGGCCGACGCGCTCGGGCGCCACGCCGTTCTCGAACAGCTCGGCCGCGAAGGTATTGCGCAGCGTTTGCGGGCTCGCGCGCTCGACGCGCGAGGCGGCGATGTCGGCGGCCTCGATGATCGCGTCGACCGCGCGCAGCATGGTGGCCTTGTGCATCGGCCGGCCGGCCAGCGAGGACGGAAACACCAGATCGCCGGGAATGCCGCAGCGCCGCCGCTCGGCGAGCCAGGCATCGAACAGCGCGATCGCGAACGAGGCCAGATGCGTCTCGCGTTCGAATTCCGGATGCGCGGACGGGATCCGCACCGCGGGTTCGCCTTCCTTCACGCAACTAATCGTCAGTGCGCGAGCCTCGCCCGTCTTCAGTCCGCCGCCCAGAAACGCGGCCACCAGCGCGCGGTCGCGGCGCTCCTTCCACTGCATCGCGCCGGCCGCCGGCAGCGGCGAAAACAGATAGGCCAGCAGGGCCGCGCGCTCGGATGGCGAGAGGAAACTGGTGGGCTCGTTGTCGCGCGCGCGCCGCCAGGATGCTTCGCCATCCTGAGCAATGAAGCGGGCGGGGTTGCTGGAGCCGAATTCGTTGCGGCGGACGTGATCGAGCACGCGCTCGATCAGCCGCAGATAGCGCACGCGCTGCGTTTTCCGGATCGGCAGCTCGCCGACGAAATTCGCGATCGATTGCGTGTCGACGGTGGCGAGCGTCTGCTGCCGCTCACCGAGCCAGGCGAGAAACGCGCCCCACTGCGCGCGATAGACGTCGGCCGACGAACGGCGGAACGCTTGCGTGGCGAGCCACGCGTCGAACGACGCGTCCGGCTGGGCGACCCAGTCCGCTTCGGTGCCGTCGAACAGATCCGGTTCGGCGGTGGCGAGCGTCCCGGCAGTCGAAGATGTCGGGAGAGACATGTGTATTTATCCGTTAGTTGCTAAATAAGCGTAGGACACCGCGCCGCGAAAGGCCAGCGGACTCGACCACGGTGCCGTGCGCCGGTGGCGCGAGCGCCGCTCAACCGCCCCAGATCTTCACGCGCCGCGGGCGCGAGCTGGGCACCGGTTCGGCCGGTCCGAGCAGCGGCTGCCGCGAGGCGATCTCGAATTCCGAGACGGCATAGGAAAGCACCGCCGGCAGCGCGTTCGACTGCGCGACGTCGATCGGATCGTCGGTTTCGGGAAATTCGAAATCGGTGGGGCGCTCGAACAGGCAGCGCACGAACGGGTCGTGGCGGGCCGCGAAGCCCAGGTCGGCCAGCGCCTCGGCCTCGATGGCGTGCAGGAGCCGCCAGGTCAGCGGCACGTGCTGACGGATGTAGCGTGCGGCGATGGCACGGACGATCGTCTCCATGTCTTGCGCCGCAGCCTTGAAGCTGAGCGCGGCCAGGTCCTGTTCAGTCATAGCGGCTCCCTCGTGAGCATGTACTGTACAAACATACAGTGCATTGCGCAACTGCCGCATGTGAATGGCCGGCCGAAAACCCGTGCTCAGCGGTGGATCACGATCAGCAGCGCCTTGGCTTCGCCGCGCCCGGCGTTGCGGATCGCATGTGGCGCGTCGGCCGCGTAGCGCGCGGTCTCGCCGGTCTTCAGGCGCCGCGTGGTGCCGCTCGCCTCCACCTCGATCGAGCCGGCCAGCACCGTCAGATGCTCGCGCGTGCCGGGCTCGTGGGCGTTCGACACCAGCGCGCCGCCGGCAGGCAGCGTCAGCTCGTACCACTCGAAGCGGCCGGCCAGCTCGATCGGTCCCCATACGCGTAACTGGTACTGATTCTCGTGGCCGGACAAGGTGGGGATGTCGTGCTGGCCGTCCACGCGGATCG
This sequence comes from Burkholderia sp., assembly GCA_030151225.1. GTDB lineage: Bacteria > Pseudomonadota > Gammaproteobacteria > Burkholderiales > Burkholderiaceae > Burkholderia. The sequence continues at coordinate 44,904 of JASLEG010000183.1, forward strand.
TCTCCGGCGATTTCGGGGGCGCGAACAGCTCGTCGAGGCTGATGCCGAGCGCGTTGGTCAGGCGCCACGCCACGGCGATGGTCGGATTGGCCTTGTCGCGCTCGATCTCCGAGAGCATCGATTTCGACACGCCCGCCGCGCGCGACAGGTCGTCGAGCGTGAGCTTGCGCTCGTTGCGCAGGCGCTGGATCGTCTCGCCGACGCGCGGCGGGGTGCTCGCCTCGCTCGCGGCGGGCGCCGCGGCGCGGCGCGTGCCGGAAGAACTTGCCATTTGAATTCCGTTCGCTTAGTGTTCGGTATCTCGAACTCAGGTTCGAAATACAGGAAAAATACGATAAACCCGACGGGCGACTATAACAGTAGCAGGCCGCGCCGATGCCGCCACGAGCGGCACGCCGGCGCGCCCCCAGTCCAATCAGGAGCGAACTCATGCGTGATGCCTTCCTCGCCCACGTGCGCGGCACTCTCGACCAGATCCGCGCGGACGGTTTCTACAAGACCGAGCGCGAGATCGCGAGCCCGCAGGCGGCGGACGTGAAGCTGGCCGGCGGCGCCGGCGTGCTGAATTTCTGCGCGAACAACTATCTCGGCCTCGCCAACGACGCGCGGCTGGTGGCGGCCGCGCGCGCGGGCCTCGAGCGCGACGGCTTCGGCATGGCCTCGGTGCGCTTCATCTGCGGCACGCAGACCGTGCACAAGCAGCTCGAGGCGGCGCTGTCGGCCTTCCTCGGCACCGACGACACGATCCTCTACTCGAGCTGCTTCGACGCGAACGGCGGCCTGTTCGAGACGCTGCTCGGCGAGGAGGACGCGATCATCAGCGACGAGCTGAACCACGCGAGCATCATCGACGGCGTGCGGCTGTCGAAGGCCAGGCGCTTCCGCTACAAGAACAACGACATGCAGGATCTCGAGGCGAAGCTGCGCGAGGCCGACGCGGCCGGCGCGCGCTACAAGCTGATCGCGACCGACGGCGTGTTCTCGATGGACGGCATCATCGCCGACCTGAAGGGCGTGTGCGACCTGGCCGACCGCTACGGCGCGCTCGTGATGGTGGACGATTCGCACGCGGTGGGCTTCATCGGCGAGCACGGCCGCGGCACGCCCGAGCATTGCGGCGTGGCCGATCGCGTGGACATCATCACCGGCACGCTCGGCAAGGCGCTGGGCGGCGCCTCGGGCGGCTACGTCGCGGCGCGCGGCGAGATCGTGGAGCTGCTGCGCCAGCGCTCGCGCCCGTACCTGTTCTCGAACACCCTCGCGCCGAGCATCGCCGAGGCATCGCTCGCGGTGCTCGAGCTGCTGGCCAGCGCGGAAGGTGCGCGGCTGCGCGCGCAGGTGCGCGAGAACGGCGCGCATTTCCGCCGCCGCATGAGCGAGGCGGGCTTCACGCTGGTGCCGGGCGAACATCCGATCATCCCGGTGATGCTCGGCGATGCGCAGGTGGCCACCCGCATGGCGGATGCGCTGCTGGCCGAGGGCGTGTACGTGATCGGCTTCTCGTTCCCGGTGGTGCCGCGCGGCCGCGCGCGGATCCGCACGCAGATGAGCGCGGCGCACACGCCCGAGCAGATCGATCGTGCCGTGGACGCCTTCGTGCGCGTCGGCAAGACGCTCGGCGTGATCTGAGGAGACGCGGACCATGAAAGCGCTGGCGAAACTCGAACGCGGCCCGGGCCTCACGCTCACCGACGTGAAGCGGCCCGAGGTGGGCCACAACGACGTGCTGATCAAGATCCGCCGCACGGCGATCTGCGGCACCGACATCCATATCTGGAAGTGGGACGACTGGGCCCAGAAGACGATTCCCGTGCCGATGCACGTCGGCCACGAATACGTGGGCGAGATCGTGGAGATGGGCCAGGAAGTGCGCGGCTTCGCGATCGGCGATCGCGTGTCGGGCGAAGGGCACATCACCTGCGGCTTCTGCCGCAACTGCCGCGCCGGGCGCCGGCACCTGTGCCGCAACACGGTCGGCGTGGGCGTGAACCGCGAGGGCGCGTTCGCCGAATACCTGGCGATCCCGGCCTTCAACGCGTTCAGGATCCCGCCGGAAATCTCCGACGATCTGGCCGCGATCTTCGATCCGTTCGGCAATGCGACCCACACCGCACTGTCGTTCAACCTGGTGGGCGAGGACGTGCTGATCACGGGCGCCGGGCCGATCGGCATCATGGCGGTGGCGATCGCGCGGCACGTGGGCGCGCGCAACGTGGTGATCACCGACGTCAACGATTATCGGCTCGCGCTCGCGCGCAAGATGGGCGCGACGCGCGCCGTGAACGTGTCGCGCGAATCGCTGCGCGACGTGATGCACGACCTGCACATGACCGAGGGCTTCGACGTGGGCCTGGAAATGTCGGGCGTGCCGAGCGCGTTCACGAGCCTGCTCGACGCGATGAACCACGGCGGCAAGGTGGCGCTGCTCGGCATTCCGCCCGCGCAGACGGCGATCGACTGGAATCAGGTGATCTTCAAGGGGCTCGAGATCAAGGGCATCTACGGGCGCGAGATGTTCGAGACCTGGTACAAGATGGTGGCGATGCTGCAGAGCGGGCTGGACCTCTCGCCGATCCTCACGCATCGCTACGCCGTGGACGATTACGAGACGGCGTTCGCGGCGATGCTGTCGGGCGAGAGCGGCAAGGTGATTCTCGACTGGACGGTGTGAGCCGACGTGTGCGCGATCAGGCCGCACGCGCCTGAGCGCCGGGCCCACGATGCCGATGCGGTGCGAGCCGCATCGGCATTTTTCATGCGCGCCGCTCGCACGACGACAGCGTGACGATGCGCGGCGCGGCCGGCTGCGGCACGATCGGCAGCGCGGTCGGCCGGCACAGCAGCGCGCTGTCGTAGCCGCGCCCGGCGAAGCGCACCACGTCGGCGATCTCGAAGCCGAGCCCGCGATAGAACGCGATCAGATGCGCGGCCGGCTGCGGCGTGTCGAGCGCGAGCCGCGCATAGCCGCGCGAGGCGGCCCAGCGCACCGCGAACGCGGCCATCGCGCGGCCCACGCCGCGCCCCTGCCACACCGGATCCACGCCGAACTGGCGCAGGCTCGCCACGTCGCGGCAGCGGTACAGATCGCTGGCCGCCGACGCGTTGTGCAGGTCGCGATCGTGCAGCGTCATGGTGGCGATCACGTGGCCGCGACACACCGCCACGAAGCAGGTGCCGGCCAGCGCGCGCTGCCGCGTGGCCGAGGCGGGCTGGTCGATGCACGGGCAATTGAGGCCCATCTCGCCGAGCCCGGCGAACGCGCGATGCAGCAGCTCGGTCAGCGTCTCGTAGCTGTCGCGCGCGGCGTCGAAGCGGCGCAACACGATCCGGTCCTGCGGTTTCGGCACGTAGCCGGGCGCGGGCGAAGGATGCGGAACGGGGGCGGAACGGGGCATCGACATGGTGTTTCCTGAACCTCGATCGGTTGCCCGAAGTGTAGAAACGCGTGGCGACGCCCGGCAAGAAAAAATGTCGTAAACGCGGCGCGGCCCGAAGGCCGTCGCCTGCCCGGAAACGCTTACGGCGCGGGCGTTTGCGGGGCGTCGCTCGTTGCCGCCGGCAGCGATTCGAATTCGGCCTCGATGCGCACCCGCACGTCGTCCCCGACCGCCGGATACCAGGTGGGAATGCCGAACGCCGAGCGGCTGAAGGTGCCGGTGGCCGAGAAGCCCAGCGTGGGCGCCTTGGTCAGCGGATTGCGGCCGTAGCCGTTGAAATCGACGTCGAGCGTGACCGGCTGGCGCGTGCCGCGAATCGTGAGCGTGCCGGCCAGCTTGCCGGTGTGCTCGCCGGTCTGGGTCCAGCCGGTGCTGTCGAAGCGGATCGACGGGTAACGCGCCACGTCCAGCGCGTCGCCGCCCTTCACGATCGCGTCGAGCGCGGGCACGTTGGTGTCGAGGCTGGCCGCGTCGATGGTGGCCGACACGTGGCTCATGGCCGGCCCGCCGGCGCGCCAGTCGAGCATCGCGCTCGCCTTGTCGAAACGCATCGTGAAGCGCGAATAGCCGAAGTGCGAGACGTCGAAGCTCACGCTCCAGTGGTGTGGATCGAGCGTGTAATGGCCGGCCGGCACCTTCGCCGTGTCGGTCGACACGTGGTGCGTGAGCACCGCCACCGGCGTGCAGGCCGCCGCCGTGATCAGGGCCAGGCTGCCGAGCAGGGCGCGCCGGCGCGCGCCGCGATGTCGCTTCATGTCGAGTCTCCGTGTTGTGCCCCGGCACGATAGCCGAGCCGCACCCGCTTGACAAAGGAGAATGATCGTTCTACCTTCTGCGCCATGAACGACACGACCCGTCGACACGCGTCGACCTCCCAGGAAGCGGACCCGCAGGCGGGCGGCGCGCGCGAGCGCCTGCTCGAGGCGGCCGAGAAGCTCGTGTACACGGGCGGCATTCACGCCACCGGCGTCGACGCGATCGTCAAGCGCTCGGGCGCCGCGCGCAAGAGCTTCTATGCGCACTTCGAATCGAAGGAGGCGCTGGTGGCCGCTGCGCTGGCGCGCCGCGACGATCGCTGGATGGCCTGGTTCATCGACGGCACGCGCCGGGGCGGAGCCACGCCGCGCGCGCGCCTGCTGGCGATGTTCGCGGTGCTGCGCGCGTGGTTCGAGCAGCCCGATTTCCACGGTTGCGCGTTCCTGAACGCGGCCGGCGAGATCGGTGATGCGAACGATCCGATTCGCGGCGTGGCGCGCTATCACAAGGAGCGGCTGCTCGCGTTCGTGCTGGAGGAATGCGAGGCGCTGGCCGAGGCGCTCGGCCGCCCGCGCGATGCCGCCGCGCCGCTCGCGCGCCAGTGGCTCGTGCTGATCGACGGCGCGATCGGCGTGGCGCTCGTGAGCGGCGAGGCGGGTGCCTCGCACGACGCGTGCGCGGCGGGCGAGGTGCTGCTGCGCGCGTTCGAGGCCTAGCAAGAAGATGTGCGGGGCGAGAAGTCGCGCACCCGCGATGATTGGTTTGCAGTACTGAAAACTTGCAGTTCAACCGAACCGGGAGAAAACCGATGTCCGATACCAGCGAAGTGCGTCCGCCGGTGCCGCCGTTTACGCGCGACACCGCCATCCAGAAAGTGCGCGCGGCCGAAGACGGCTGGAACACGCGCGATCCGCAGCGCGTGTCGCTCGCCTACACGCGCGACAGCAAGTGGCGCAATCGCGCCGAATTCGTGACGGGGCGCGAGGAAATCGTGGGCCTGCTCGCGCGCAAGTGGACGCGCGAGCTCGACTACCGCCTGATCAAGGAGCTGTGGGCGTTCGACGGCAACCGCATCGCGGTGCGCTTCGCCTACGAATGGCACGACGACGCGGGCAACTGGTTCCGTTCCTACGGCAACGAGAACTGGGAGTTCGACGAGAACGGGCTGATGGCGCGCCGCCACGCGAGCATCAACGATCTGCCGATCCGCGAGCAGGATCGCCTGTTCCGCTGGCCGCTCGGCCGTCGCCCGGACGATCATCCGGGCCTGTCCGATCTCGGGCTGTAAGCGCCGCGGTGCGCGTCGGCGCATTCGCGTTCGATGCAACTAACGCTCTGCCGCGCCGGCGCCCGCCCGGGCGCATCGGTGCGATGCGCCGCCGTCTCCCGATTCACCTTTCCTCTCGACGCGAGCGTGATTCGGTTAGTGATCCCCATCGATTCGCTTCACCTTTGATCCTCGACCGACGGCGTGCCCGCCATGCGCGGCCGAAAAGGTGAGCCGATACGGGATTCGCGCGCTGTGAGCGGTGAGGTTTTTCGGGAGCCGATCAATGGTGCGAACGAAGCTTCACTGCACGTCACCATTCGCTTCCGACGCTCGCAATCGCGCCAGGACGCGCGGCAGAAAAAGGGCGGATCGTTGCAAACGATCCGCCCCATCGACACCTGCGCGCCAGCCGCGATGCGTCAGCTCAACAGCTGCGCGATCACCGCTTCGCCCACTTCCCGGGTGCTCGCCTTGCCGCCGAGGTCACCGGTGCGCGGGCCGTGCTTGAGCACGTGCTCGATCGCGGCGAGGATCGCGTCGTGCGCCTCGCGTTCCACGCCCTGGCCGTTGCCGAGGAAGTCCACCATCATCGCCGCCGACCAGATCATCGCGATCGGATTGGCGATGTTGCGACCCGCGATGTCGGGCGCCGAGCCGTGCACCGGCTCGAACAGCGACGGGAACTTGCGATCCGGGTTCAGGTTCGCCGACGGCGCGATGCCGATCGTGCCCGTGCAGGCCGGGCCGAGGTCGGAGAGGATGTCGCCGAACAGGTTCGAGGCCACCACCACGTCGAAGCGGTCCGGGTTCAGCACGAAGCGCGCGCACAGGATGTCGATGTGCTGCTTGTCCCATTTGACCTCGGGATAGCGCGCCGCCATCTCGGCCGCGCGCGCGTCCCACCACGGCATGCTGATCGCGATGCCGTTGCTCTTGGTGGCGACGGTGATCTCCTTGGCACGCGTCATGGCCAGATCGAACGCGAACTTCATCACGCGTTCGGTGCCGGTGCGCGTGAACACGGCCTGCTGCGTCACGAACTCGCGTTCGGTGCCCTCGAACATCGTGCCGCCCACCGCCGAGTATTCGCCCTCGGTGTTCTCGCGCACGATCATGAAGTCGATGTCGCCGGCCTTGCGGTTCGCGAGCGGGCTGGGCACGCCGTCGAACAGGCGCGCCGGACGCAGGTTGATGTACTGGTCGAATTCGCGACGGAACTTCAGCAGCGAGCCCCACAGCGAGATGTGATCGGGCACCGTGTCGGGCCAGCCCACCGCGCCGAACAGCAGCGCGTCCATGCCGGAAAGCTGGGCCTTCCAGTCGTCCGGCATCATCTTGCCGTGCTGCGCGTAGTAATCGCAGCTCGCCCAGTCGATGTGGGTGGCCTCGAAGCGCACGCCGAAACGCTGCGTGACCGCGTCGAGCGCGCGGATGCCTTCGGGCATCACCTCGCGGCCGATGCCGTCGCCGGGAATCACTGCAATCTTGTAGACCTTCTCGCTCATGGCTCGCGCCTCCTGGTTGGAATCCTGCCGCGGCCCGGGCTCGCCGGGCGGAATGGATGCGCGGTGCGCGGGCAGGCTGCGCGACGCACCGGTTCCGAGCATTCTATTGATTCCGTTCGGGATTAGAATCGACATCCGGTTAAACGACTTTCCACGTTTCGTGAACAATCCCGCCGGCAAGGCCCCCAATCTCGACGATCTGCGCGTGTTCAGCACCGTGGTGCGCGCGGCCAGTTTCAGCGCCGCGGCCGAGCAGCTCGGCGTGTCGCCGGCCTACGTCAGCAAGCGCATCGCGCTGCTCGAGGCGCAGCTCGGCACGCGGCTGCTGCACCGTTCCACGCGCCGGGTGGCCGTGACCGATTCCGGCGAGCGCGTGGTGGCCTGGGCCGAGAAGATCCTCGACGACGTCGATCACCTGGTGGAGGACGTGTCCACCACGCGCACCGTGCCGCGCGGCACGCTGCGCATCTCCAGCAGCTTCGGGTTCGGCCGCCACGTGCTGGCGCCGTCGCTGCTCGACTTCAGCGCGCGCTATCCGCAGATCAGCGTGCGGCTCGATCTGTTCGACCGGCTGGTGGACGTGGCCGGCGAGCGCTTCGACCTGGACGTGCGGATCGGCGACGAGATCGCCGAGCACCTGATCGCGAAGCGGCTGGCGACGAACTATCGCGTGCTGTGCGCCTCGCCCGATTACCTGGCGCGACACGGCGCGCCGCGCCAGATCGCCGATCTCGGCGCGCACCAGTGCCTGGCGATCAAGGAGCGCGATCATCCGTTCGGCGTGTGGCGCCTCACGCAGCGCGGCGAGACCACCTCGGTGAAGGTGGGGGGCGCGCTGTCGACGAATCACGGCGAGGTGGCCGTGCAGTGGGCGCTGGCCGGGCGCGGCATCGTGCTGCGCTCGATCTGGGAAGCGGGGCCGCTGCTCGGGAGCGGCGCGCTGCGGCGCGTGCTGCCCGACGTGACGCAGCCGGCCAACGTGTGGGCCGTGTACCCGGCGCGGCTCGCGGCCTCGGCCAAGGTGCGCGTGTGCGTGGATTTTCTGGAGGAGGCGTTCGCGCGGTGGAGCGGGGTGGAGGGGTAGCGGTGGTGAATTTCACCCAGGATCGGGGGCCTCGCGCCCGCGCAACGGTTGCCCCTGGGTCGCCGTGTAACGTTGCTCCGGGTGTTTTTCCATTGCCGGAAAGATGCATTCCTTTGCAGGGCAGGCATGTCCGATGCCCCGTCCGTGATCGGCAGGCGAGCAGGATAACGGCGTGTCCCGCCCCCATCGCGGCATTCGCGCGCAAAGGTGATGGTTTTCGGGAGCCGGCGTAACGGTGCGCTTCCGGCGATCACGCGAGCGCACCTGTGCGTCCACAGCGCAATGCGCGGCAACCGCACGGGCCGCGACGAAAACCGCCAAACCCAGTCCCGGCGGGCGATTCCGGGCATTACCCACACGCTGCACGCACCCCACGTGACCTGAATCCGGTGAGCCCGCTCACCGTTGCACATGCACCCAAATCGTCGACATGACACGAAAGGTGAGGTTTTTCGGGACTCGTGAAAACGTGCCGTTCACCGCCTCGCGCCGTGCCTCACGCGTTCGGATGGCTCGTGTCGTGCGCCTGCTGCAGGCGCTCGCGGCTCTTGCTCAGGTGCACGCGCATGGCGGCGCGCGCGTCGTCCGGGTCCTGCCGCTCGATCGCGCGGAAGATCCAGCGGTGCTCGTCGAGCACGCTGCGCAGCCGGTCGATGTGGTCGAGTTCGGCCAGCTCGGCGCTGCCGAGCCGCGTGCGCGGGCTCACTGCGCGGCCCAGCTGGCTCAGCACGTCCACGAAGTAGCGGTTGCCGCTCGCCTGCGCGATCTGCTGGTGGAATTCGATGTCGTGCGCGAGCGTGTCGGTGCTGCCGCGCTCGAGCTCGGCGGCGAAGCGGTCGAGCGCGGCCTGCATCTGCCGCAGGTTCTGTTCGGTGCGCCGCCTGGCGGCCAGCGCGGCCGACGCGGCTTCCACGTCCATGCGGAATTCGAGTACGGCCATCGCGTCGAGCATGTTCGACAGGTCGGCCGTGGGCAGCCGCATCGTGGCGTCGTTCTGCGGCGCGAGCACGAAGGTGCCCACGCCGTGCCGCGTCTCCACGATGCGGGCGGCCTGCAGGCGCGAGATCGCCTCGCGGATCACCGAGCGGCTCACCGACAGCTGCTTCATCATCGCCACCTCGGTGGGCAGGCGGTCGCCGGGCCGCAGGCTGCCGCGGCGGATTTCTTCGGACAGGGAGGCGACGACCTTCTCGGACAGGCTGCTCATGGATGCGGGGCGGATACGCGCGGATAGGGGCTGCGGTTCGGAAATCGGCAAGGGCGGGCGGATCGGCGTGCTCGGGCGGCGTCGTCCGATCTCCCGCGTCCCGGCATCATAGCCGCAAACCCGGCCGTTTCAGCCGCACCGCGCGGAATCGACGAAACGGGCCAACGTTAGCGCAGCCGAATCGCCGTGTCGTCAGACGAGAGCGTCCAACATGACGCGAAACCAAGTTGTCTGATGTCCTAGCAGACGACCGAAGGGCGATCCGCCAGCGATCCGAAAGCCAGCTACGATAGGCTTCAACACCGTACTTATTGGATTCAGGGTTAACGCGGCTAACGACTGACCGGGTTGTCTGACTACAATGTTGTCAGACGACGTATCACGATGGCATGCCACTGGCGACCGACCGTGCTGCGACGCATGAGTAGCGGCCGCCGGGCGGCCGATTCAGGAGACATCGTTGACAGCAACTCTCGATACGGCAGCGGCCCCGCTCGATTCGGCGGTCGCGAAGGTGATGCGGCACGTGATGCCGCTGTTTCTGATCATGTTCATCGCGAACTACATCGATCGCGTGAACATCGGCTTCGTGAATTCGCACATGCATGCCGACCTCGGCATCGGCGCGGCGGCTTACGGCTTCGGCAGCGGGCTGTTCTTCGTCGGCTACGCGCTGTTCGAGGTGCCGTCGAACGTGCTGATGCAGAAGTTCGGCGCGCGCGCGTGGCTCACGCGGATCATGGGTACCTGGGGCATCGTGGCGGCGGCCATGGCGTTCGTGTGGAACGACACCTCGTTCTACGTGCTGCGCTTCCTGCTCGGCGTGGCCGAGGCGGGCTTCTTCCCCGGCGTGGTGTTCTACTTCACGCAGTGGCTGCCGCAATCGTCGCGCGGCAAGGCCGTGGCGATCTTCCTCGGCGGCTCGGCGTTCGCCTCGGTGCTGTCCGGGCCGATCACGGGCAGCCTGCTGTCGATCACGGGGCTCGGCCTGAAGGGGTGGCAGTGGATGTTCCTGGTCGAGGGCGGCTTCTCGATCCTGCTGTGCGGCGCGAGCTGGCTGCTGCTGAAGTCGCGCATCGGCGATGCGCACTGGCTCACGGCCGAGGAGAAGCACGCGCTGCAATCGACGATCGGCGCCGAGCAGGCCGAGCGCGACGCACGCGGCAACGCGCACATGCCCACCGCGAAGCTGCTGCGCGATCCGCAGATCCTGCTGTTCTGCTTCCTGTACTTCGCGATCCAGCTGACGATCTACGCGGCCACCTTCTGGCTGCCCACGATCATCCGCAAGATCGGCGGCCTGAGCGATTTCCAGGTGGGCCTGCTCAACGCGATTCCGTGGCTGATCGCGATGGTGGCGATGTACGGTTTCGCGATGGCGTCGGCGCGCTGGAAGCATCAGCGCGCGTGGATGGCCACCGCGCTGGTGATCGCCGCGTGCGGGCTGTTCGCGTCCACCACCGGCAATCCCACGCTGTCGTTCGTGGCGATCTGCTTCGCGGCGATCGGCTTCAAGGCGGCCTCGTCGCTGTTCTGGCCGATTCCGCAGGGCTATCTGGATGCCCGCGTGGCCGCCGGCGTGATCGCGCTGATCAACTCGATCGGCAACCTCGGCGGCTTCTTCGCGCCGGCCGCGTTCGGCTACCTGCAGCAGCACACGGGCTCGATCAAGGGCGGCCTGTACGGCCTGGCGGTGGCCTCGCTGATCGCCGCGGCCGCGGGCTTTCTGGCCCGCAGCCGGCCGACCGATGCCGCGCGCGATGATGACGCGCTGCCCGACAGTGCGTACTGAGCGCGCACTGAAGTCCGCTTGACCCGACACATTTGATTCAGGGGCGGCGCGCCGGACGCGCCGCCGATTTCGAAACGTTTTCCGCGCCGCTGGCGGCGCTCTTTTTCAGGTAACGCATCATGTCATCGAATTCCGTCCAGGCAAACGCCACCCCTGTCGTGACCGAACTGCGCGTTGTGCCGGTCGCCGGTCGCGACAGCATGCTGATGAACCTGAGCGGCGCGCACGGCCCGTTCTTCACGCGCAACGTGGTGATCCTGCGCGACAGCAGTGGCCACACCGGGGTGGGCGAGGTGCCGGGCGGCGAGGCGATCCGCAAGACCATCGACGATGCGCGCGACATCGTGGTCGGCCAGTCGATCGGCAACCTGCAGGCGGTGCTGAACCGCGTGCGCTCGGCCTTCGCCGATCGCGATTCGGGCGGCCGCGGCCTGCAGACCTTCGACCTGCGCACCACGATCCACGCCGTCACCGCGCTCGAGGCCGCGCTGCTCGACCTGCTCGGCCAGCACCTGAACGTGCCCGTGGCGGCGCTGCTCGGCGAAGGCCAGCAACGCGACGAAGTCGAGATGCTCGGCTACCTGTTCTACATCGGCGACCGCAACAAGACGGATCTGCCGTACGCGAGCGGCGCCGACGGCCGCGACGACTGGGAGCGCCTGCGCACGGAAGCGGCGATGACGCCGGAGGCGGTGGTGCGCCTGGCGGAGGCCGCTCAGGCGCGCTACGGCTTCAACGACTTCAAGCTGAAGGGCGGCGTGCTGTCGGGCGACCAGGAAATCGAGGCCGCGAAGGCGCTGGCCGAGCGCTTCCCCGAGGCGCGCGTCACGCTCGATCCGAACGGCGCGTGGTCGCTGGCCGAGGCGGTGCGCCTGTGCCGCGACCTGCACGGCGTGCTCGCCTACGCGGAAGATCCGTGCGGCGCCGAAAACGGCTACTCGGGTCGCGAGGTGATGGCCGAGTTCCGCCGCGCCACCGGCCTGCCCACGGCCACCAACATGATCGCCACCGACTGGCGCCAGATGGGCCACGCGATCCAGCTGCAATCGGTCGACATCCCGCTGGCCGATCCGCACTTCTGGACCATGCAGGGCTCGGTGCGGGTCGCGCAGATGTGCAACGACTGGGGCCTGACCTGGGGCTCGCACTCGAACAACCACTTCGACATCTCGCTGGCGATGTTCACGCACGTGGCCGCCGCGGCCCCGGGCAAGATCACCGCGATCGACACGCACTGGATCTGGCAGGACGGCCAGTTCCTCACGCAGGATCCGCTGCAGATCGTGGGCGGCAAGGTGAAGGTGCCGGCCAGGCCCGGCCTGGGCATCGAGCTCGACATGGATGCGCTGCAGCGCGCCAACGCACTGTACGAGCAGCACGGCCTGGGCGCGCGCGACGACGGCATCGCCATGCAGTACCTGATCCCGAACTGGAAGTTCGACAACAAGCGGCCGTGCCTCGTGCGCTGAGCGCATCCGCCCCGACGTCACCCGAACGCAACCGCAACCCACATCACCGAAGCAGGCAAGCTCATGACCACGCCGCAGGAACTCAAGAAGATCATCTCCGAAGGGCTGCTGTCCTTCCCCGTCACCGACTTCGACGCGCAAGGCAACTTTCGCGCCGACACCTTCATCGAGCGCCTCGAATGGCTCGCGCCGTACGGCGCCTC
>JASLEG010000196.1 GCA_030151225.1 Burkholderia sp.
CAGGCGCTCGCCCTCGCAGTGCACGGCCGGCGCCTGCGGATGCCGCCGCGCCTGTTCCGCGATGCGGCGCACGACCGGCTCGAAGCGCGTCTCCACGCGCCCGGCCTGCCACGCGCCTTCCACGCTCAGCACGATCGAACCGAGCGGCTTCGCGTCCTCGCTCGCGATCTGCTCGAGGATCTCCACGTAATGGCCCAGCATGCGCGCCACCACCGGCTCGTCGAACACGTCGCGCGCGAAGCCCAGCGAGAGACCGATCGATTCGCTGTCCACCGCGCTCAGCACCAGGTCGAAGCGCGAGGTTTCCGAATCGCCGGCCGCGTTGCGGATCGTCAGCCCCGACAGCTTCGCCTCGCCGCGCTCGGCACCGGCGAAGTTGAACATGGTCTGGAACAGCGGGCTGTGACTGAGGCTGCGCGCGGGCTGCAGCGCCTCCACGAGTCGCGCGAACGGCAGGTCCTGATGCGCCTGCGCCTCGGTGACACGCGCGCTCACCTGGGCGAGCAGCTCGCCGAAATCGCGCAGCCCGGCCAGCTCGGAACGGATCACCAGCGTGTTGACGAAGAAGCCGATCAGCCCTTCGGTCTCCAGACGATCGCGGCCCGCCGTCGGCACGCCGACGCGAATGTCCTGCTGATTCGAATAACGCGCGAGCAATACGTCGTAGGCGGCCAGCAGCGTCATGAACAGCGTCGCGCCGTGACGTTGCGCCAGCCGGCGCAGCGCGGCCGACAAGGAGGCCGGCAACGGCGCCGACACGCGCCCGCCTTCGCTGCCGCGCAGGCCGGTGCGCTTGCGTGCCATCGGCAGCTCCAGCACCGGATGCTCGGTGCCGAGCCGCGCGCGCCAGTAGGCGAGTTGCGACTCCACCACCTGCTCGTCGAGCCATTCGCGCTGCCAGAGCGCGTAGTCGCCGTACTGGATGCGCAGCGGCGCGAGCGCCGGTTCCGCGCCGCCGCAGAACGCGCCGTAGGCGGCGCCGAACTCGCGCGTGAGGATGTCGAGCGACCACGCGTCCGACACGATGTGGTGCATCGCGAAATGCAGTACGTGGGAGGTGTCGTCGCAACGGATCAGCGCCACGCGCAGCAACGGCCCGGCGGTGAGATCGAACGGCGCGAGCGACAGCGTGCGCAGCAACTCGCGCAGCTCGCCATCGCGCGCCTCGGCCGGCCGCGTCGAGAGGTCGTGCTCGGCCCAGCCGTGATGGGCGTCGCCCACCACCTGCCAGGCCACGCCGTCCTGCTCCTCGAAGCGCTTGCGCAGGCTCGGATGCCGCGCGCAGGCCCAGCCGATCGCGCGGCGCACCGCGTCGCGGTCGAGCCGGCCGTCGAGACGCACGGCCCCGGTGATGTTGTAGCTCGCGCCATGCGGCTCGAATTTCCACAGGAACCAGAGCCGCTCCTGGGCGTGCGACAGCGGGAAACGAACCTGTTCGCCCGGGAACGGCACGATCGGCAGGCTGCCGCGCGCGATGCCGCGCGCATCGAGCCGCGCCCTGAACACGCGTCGCTTTTCCGGCGGCAAGCTCACATAGGTTCTGGATATGGTCAGCAGCTCGCCGTCCAGATCTCGCGCGATTTCGCTCATTTCTTGCCCGCTCCGGTGTCCTTGCAGTCCGGTTCCGCCGCATCCGCGAGCGCGGGGCGACGGCCGGATTCAGATAGTTCGCTCCCGAGCGGCGCGCCCACCCTGGCGCAGCGTTCGCATCGGGACATGACTTCGTTCGTTCGAACCGGTCGCCGATCGGTACCCGGCACCGGGACTCCGACACGACGCGGTTCGCGACGAGGTGTTGCGCGCTCTCTTCGCGCCTTGCATGCTCCGCGTGGCGCGCTCAGCTCGCGAGCCGGCACGGCCCGCGCACTGCCGCGAGGCCGTCCAGCACATGGCCGATCAGCGCGTCGCGATGGGTATTGATGAAGAAGTGGCCCGCGTCGATCTCGCGACGTCGCACCGGCCCGGTGGTTTCGTCGGCCCAGGCGCCGAGGTCGGCCGGATCCTCGGCCAGCTCGGTGTCGCGGGCGCCGCCCACGATCAGCATCGGGCAGTCGAGCGGCGCGCGGCCCAGCGGCGGCGCATAGGTGCCGCACAGATGGAAATCGGCGCGCAGCATCGGCATCACCAGCTCCATGAAATCGCGGTTCTCGAGCAGTTCGTCGGGCATGCCGTTCAGCGAACGGATTTCCTCGATGAACTCGGGCTCGGGGCAGGTCAGCCAGTGCAGCTCCTGCTCGCGACGCGACGGCGCGCGGCAGGCCGACACGCCGAGCCACGCCGGCGACACGCCCGCCTCGCGGCGCAGCGCATGCGCGAGCTCCAGGCCCAGCAGCGCGCCCATGCTGTGGCCGAAGATCGCGAACGGCCGTTCGAGCCACGGCCGCACGTCGTCGGCCAGCAGCGCGATCAGCGCATCGATCTCGGCGAGCGGCGCCATGCGCTGGCGCACGCCGCGCCCCGGCAGGTTCAGCGGCACCAGCTCCAGCCAGGCCGGCATGCGCGCATGCCAGTCACGATAGATCGAGGCATTGCCGCCCGCGTACGGCAGGCAGAACACGGCGAGTTCGCGATCGCGGCCGGGAGGGTTGCGCACCGGTGGCTCGCCGTCAGCGGGTGGTCGGGCCGCCCGCGGCCATCGCCGCACGCAGGCTGGCCGGACGCATGTCGGTCCAGTTCGCCTCGATGTAGGCCAGGCACTCGGCCTTCGGCCCCTTCTTGCCGACCGCGCGCCAGCCGCCCGGGATCGCCTTGTAGCTCGGCCAGATCGAGTACTGCTCTTCCTGATTGATCACCACTTCGAACTCGGCGTTCTCGTCATCCCAACTCATCGATACCCCCAGAATGTCTGTGTCTCTCGTGCCGGCGGCGATCCGTGTCGCCACCCGCGCCTTCAATTACATGCGAACCATTCTCAAAACAGAAGTGGGAATGAGAATTGTTCGCAACCGACCCGAAAAATATGCCGAGCGCCGCGCCTTGTCAAGGCATTGGCCCACGTGCCGTGCGGCTTTCCGGCCTGCGAAGGCGGCCCGACGGAGCAGGCAGGCGAAGCCTGCACGGCCGGCCAGGCCAGACGCGGCGGGCCGTCGGCTTCAGCCGGGCCGACCGCCCAGCCCGGTCCCGCCATAAAAAATTCTCTTTGGGGCCGGGAAGCTCATGGCACAATATTTCGATAATAAGAATCATTATTCTTTGGCCCGTCCGTTATCCATTCCAAGCCTTGTCGATGAGACGTATTCCGAAACGCGTACGCAATCCCGTTGTCCTGCTTGCCTTCCTGTGCCTGGCCGTCTGGTTGATCTGGGCCGTGTTCTTCCGGATCGTCGAACATGCGGAAACCGTCGCCATCGGGCGCGGCGACATCGAATCCAGCGTGACCGCGCTCGGCACGCTGCAGCCCCACAGCTACGTGGACGTCGGCGCGCAGGCATCGGGCGAGATCCGGCGCATCGACGTGCAGCCCGGCGACAAGGTCGAGCGCGGCCAGTTGCTGGTGGAGATCGATCCGAGCATCCAGCAGGCGAAGGTCGACGTCGACCAGTCGGCGCTCGCCACGTTGCGCGCGCAACTGATCGGCGCGAACGCCCAGCGTGAACTCGCCGCCGAGCAATATGCTCGACAGCGCAGGATGGAAGCCGACGGCTCCACCCGCGCCGAGGACGTGCAGACGGCCCGCGCCACGCTCGCCAACGCGAGCGCCGCGATCGACGCGCTGCGTGCCCAGATCGCCGGCGCGCAGTCCACGCTCAAGGGCGACCAGGCCCAGCTCGGCTACACGCGCATCTACGCGCCGATGAGCGGCACGGTGGTGACGCTCGACGCGCGCGCGGGCCAGACGCTGAACGCCACCTATCAGACGCCGAACCTCCTGCGCATCGCCGATCTCTCCACGATGACGGTGTGGACCCAGGTATCGGAGGCGGACGTGCTGCGCGTGAAGCCGGGCATGCCCGTGTACTTCACGACGCTCGGCTCGCTCGACCGGCGCTGGAACGCGAAGGTCCGGCAGATCCTGCCCGCGCCGCCGAATCCCGCCAATCCGGCCGGCGGCGGCAGCGCGCAGGCCGGCGGCACGGGCGCGAACGCCACGTCGACGGCCGGCAAGGTGGTGCTCTACACGGTGCTGTTCGACGTCGACAATCACGATGGCGATCTGATGCCGCAAATGAGCGCGCAGGTGTTCTTCCTCGCCGCGAGCGTGAAGAACGTCGTGATCGTGCCGCTCGTGGCGCTCGTGCCGGACAACGACCATCCCGGCCAGTACACGGCGCGCGTGCTGTCGGGCGGCAACATCGACACGCGCGAGGTCCGCATCGGCGTGCGCGACCGGCTCAACGCGCAGGTGCTGTCCGGCCTGAAACCCGGCGACCGGCTCGTGACGAGCGTCACGCGCCGCCATCTGGCCGACGGGAAATTCACGTGGTGAGCGCCGCGTCCACGCGGGCGCCGCTCGCCGGGGTCGAGACCGACGACGCGCCCGCCCCGCCCCTGATCGCGCTGCGCGGCATCCGCAAGTCCTATGGCGGCGACACGCCCGGCCCCGACGGCAAGCCGCTGCCGGCCGTGGACGTGCTGCGCGGCATCGACCTGACGATCCACGCCGGCGAATTCGTCGCGATCGTGGGCGCGTCGGGCTCGGGCAAGTCCACGCTGATGAACATCCTCGGCTGCCTCGACCGCCCGAGCAGCGGCGAATACCGTTTCGGCGGTCGCGACATCGCGCACTTCGATGCCGACGAACTGGCCTGGCTGCGCCGCGAGGCATTCGGCTTCGTGTTCCAGGGCTATCACCTGATCGCCACCGAGAGCGCGCGCGAGAACGTCGAGGTACCGGCCATCTACGCCGGCGTGCCGGCCGCCGAGCGCGAGCGGCGCGCCACCGAACTGCTGACCCGGCTCGGGCTCGGCGAGCGGCTGGCGAACCGGCCCAACCAGCTTTCGGGAGGCCAGCAGCAGCGCGTCTCGATCAGCCGCGCACTGATGAACGGCGGCCACATCGTGCTGGCCGACGAGCCCACCGGCGCGCTCGACTCGAAGAGCGGCGCCGACGTGATGCAACTGCTGACCGAACTGGCCGCGGCCGGCCACACGATCATCGTGATCACGCACGACCGGCAGGTCGCGGCACGCGCCCGGCGCAGCATCGAGATCCGAGACGGCCGCATCGTGTCCGACTCGGGCGCGGTGCCGCGCGCGGCCGATGCCCCCGTCTCGCTCGACGCGGCCTCGCTGATGTCGACCATGGCCGACGGCGTCGCGCACGCCGCGCCGCTGGCCGCCGAGATCCGCGACGCGGCGCGCGCCGCCTGGCGCGTGCTGTGGATCAACCGCTTCCGCACCCTGCTCACGCTGCTCGGCATCATCATCGGCGTGACCTCGGTGATCGCGATGCTCGCGATCGGCGCGGGCACCGAGCGCCAGGTGATCGCCAAGATGGCGAGCTTCGGCACCAACCGCATGTACGTGACGCCGGGCGGCGACAATCCGCGCAGCCCCGGCGGCGCGCTCACGCTCGACGACGTGGATCTCGTGCGCGAGGTGCCGGGCGTGAGCGTGGCGATGCCGTTCGTGCGCAGCAACGCCACCGTGCGCTTCAGCAACCGCGACGTCACGGTGCCGGTGTGGGGCGTGAGCGAACGCGCGCCGACGGTGCTGCACTGGGACACGGCGCGCGGCATCTTCTTCGGGGCCCGGGACGTGCACGATCTCGCCACGGTGGCCGTGATCGGCAAGCGCGTGCGCGAGAAGCTGTTCGGCGACGACAACCCGCTCGGCCGCTACGTGCTGGTCAGCAACGTGCCGTTCCAGGTGATCGGCGAGCTGACCGAGAAAGGCGCGACCTCCGGCGACAGCGACGACGACAACGTGATCCTGATCCCCTACACGTCGGTGGCCCGGCGGCTGGTGGGCACCACCAACCTGTCGTGGATCTCGGTGCTGATCGACAACCTCGATCTGGCCGATGCCATCGCCAACCGCATCACCCAGGTGCTCGAGGACAGCCACCACATGCGCGACTTCCAGGTGTTCAACGCGGCCGCGTCGGTGAAGGCCCAGGCCGAAACCCAGAACACGCTGACGCTGATGCTCGGCCTGATCGCGGCGATCTCGCTGCTGGTGGGCGGCATCGGCGTGATGAACATCATGCTGATGACGGTGCGCGAGCGCACGCGAGAGATCGGCATCCGGATCGCCACCGGCGCGCGGCAGCGCGACATCATGCGGCAATTCCTGACCGAGGCCACGCTGGTGTCGGGCGTGGGTGGCCTGCTCGGCGTGACGGGCGGCCTCGCGGTGGGCGCGACGCTGATCGCGTGCGGCGTGCCGGCGATCTTCTCGATCCGCGCGATCGTGGGCGCCTTCGCCTGCGCGCTGGCCACCGGCCTCATCTTCGGCTTCATGCCGGCACGACAGGCGGCGCGCCTCGACCCGGTGGTCGCGCTGACGGGGGAATGACACGATGACACGCACACCCTGGATCGCCGCGCGGCGGTCGATGATGGCGGCGGCCGTGGCCGCGCTGGCCGGCTGCGCGGCCACGCCGTCGACCGATGCGGGCATCGCGGC
>JASLEG010000290.1 GCA_030151225.1 Burkholderia sp.
GGATAATGCGTTCATC
This sequence comes from Burkholderia sp., assembly GCA_030151225.1. Taxonomy (GTDB): domain Bacteria; phylum Pseudomonadota; class Gammaproteobacteria; order Burkholderiales; family Burkholderiaceae; genus Burkholderia. The sequence continues at coordinate 17 of JASLEG010000290.1, forward strand.
GAGTCGTTCAACGGCAGTTTGCGGGACGAATGTTTGAACGTCGATTGGTTCCTGTCGCTGGACGATGCTCGGGAAAAGATCGAGCACTGGCGGCAGGATTACAACGACTTCAGGCCGCACAGTTCTCTGGGCGATCTGACACCGTGCGAGTTTCGGCTCGCGCACCTCAAGGCCGGAAATCGCCAAGTCTAGACGCTCGGCTAGTCGGGGGGAGGTCACTCGGCCACGGCGAGAAAACAGCGCAGATGGCGCAGATCTATCGTGTCAGGTCTCGGTGCCGATTCAGATTCAGTGAACGCGTGGCAGCCTGGTTGACAATATTCCGCCAACGGTCAAAAGAGCTACGTTGCAGCTTAATGCGACGACAAAGGCTCGTGTATAGGCAGCTATGTCATGGCCTGCGCCGAGGTTACTGTAGAAGACTCCCCCAATGATCGCGACACCAAGCGCAGCGCCGATCTGGAAAGTCGAAATGACAATGCCCGAAGCCAGTCCTGCATGGCGCGGTTCGATGCCGCCGATCACGGCCTTGATAACCGATGGCATCACAATGCCGTACCCCACACCAGCGACGAGCAAGCCCATTCCAACAAACGTCGGACGCGCGGTCATCATCGCCCCAATCACGCTTCCGAATCCAAGCACCTGCACGGCAAAACCCAGTGTCAAGGCACGCGGCCCCAGCCAATGCATGAAGCGCGCCGCGGCAAACGACGCCACGAAGTAGCCAATCGCAAAGGGCAGCGTGCGCAGCCCCGCATCAAACGGTGTCAGATGCAAGCCGTCTTGCAGATAGACCGAGAAGGTCAGGTAGAAGGAAGACAACATGTAGTACAGCAGCGCCATTGCCACACCGATGGACAACCCTGGCTCGCGGAACAGGCTGAGATCGACGAGAGGCGCGCCGCCGCGCTGCGCCAGTCGACGCTCGTAGCGCACGAAGGTCAACAGGGCCAGCGGCGAAGCCGCGAGCATGAGTAGCGTCCACGCAGGCCAGCCCGCCTCGCGCCCTTCGATCAGCGGATAGACGAACAGCCCGAGGGTCGCTGACAGGCGAACGATGCCGCCCGCATCCAGGCGGTGCACATGGTCGGCGCGGGAATCGCCCAGCAACCACAAACCACCGAGGAAGGCCACCACGCCAATCGGCACATTGATGAGGAAGATCGCCTGCCAGGCCAGCCCGAGCGGGTGCAGCGTCACCAGCGCGCCGCCCAGGATCTGGCCGACGATGTTGGCCAGCCCGAACACCGCCCCGTAAAGTCCCAGCGCCGTACCCTGCTCGGCCGGTGGGAACAGCACCCGGATCGAGGCCAGCACCTGCGGCGCCATGACGGTGGCGGTCAAGCCTTGCAGGATGCGGCCGGCGATCAACACGGCCGGCGACCACGCCAAGCCGCATAGCACGGAAGCCAGCGTGAATCCCGCCACGCCCAGCATGAACATGCGCTTGCGGCCCAGCCAGTCGCCCAGCCGGCCGCCAGTGATGAGGAATACTGCATACGTGGCTGCATAGGCGGAAATGACAAACTGGGTGTCGCTCGACGTGGCGCCCAGGCTGCGACGAATTTCCGGCAGCGCGAGATTGACGACATTGAAGTCGAGTATGGGCAGGAAAGCCCCGGTCAGCAAAACGGCGAGCGCCAGCCACCGGCGCGGATCATCGACTGCCTCCGCGACTGTGTAAGGTAAATCGTGCGATGTCATGTCCTGCGTCCACATACGGGCAATGGCAAGAGTATGTGGACGATCTATGATAACGTACAGATATGGAATTGCATTTCAGAGATAACAAATTAGGATGATATGAATGGCCACACTGGACGTCGAATCGGTGAGCGCCTTTGTGCTCGTGGCGGATCTAGGTAGCTTTACCAAAGCGGCTCGGGCACTTGGTACTTCGCAAGCCGCCGTGAGCGTCAAGATCAAGCGATTGGAAGACCGCCTGGGCTACCGATTGCTGGAACGCACGCCTCGCAAAGTGCAGTTATCGGCACAGGGCACGACCTTTCTCAAGCCCGCGCGGCATTTCATTTCGGCGCATGAAATGGCTGTAAGGGGACTGTCCGCGGCCTCACGTCGATTGACCCTTGGCATAAGCGACCAAGTGGCAGGCCCCGGGTTGCCTGGCTTACTGGCAAACCTGGGCGCACATGCTCCAAGCCTGGTCATCGAAGTCCATATTGAGGCATCGCGCAACCTCATGGACTCCTTCGATCGGGGTTCACTGAATGCCGTTATCGTGCGCCGTGAAGACGACCGGCGTGGAGGCGAACACTTGCTGCGGGAACGCTTAGGCTGGTTCGCCGCTCCACATTGGGAGTACGATCTGAAGCAACCGCTACGGCTAGCGTCCTTGGCCGCAACCTGTGGCATACGCGGCTTGGCTACACAAGCCTTGGACGAGGCGGGTATTGCGTGGATGGAAGTATTTATAGGCGGCGGTATCGGGGCGATCGGCGCGGCTGTATCCGCAGGCTTGGCGGTAGCAGCTCTGCCCTACAGCGTGGCACCGATAGGCGCACTTGATGTTGGATCAGAGCTGAAGCTGCCCCGTCTGCCTGACTCGGATGTGGTTCTACACAGCGGCCTTACCGATCACGAGGCCCGCCGTGCCTTGAACACTTTGGCAGCATCGTGGCGTAATGGCGAATCGCCTCGGCGATAGACGGTTGGAAGCCACATGCCGATGTGGCTCGTCCTTTCATCGACCTATCCCGTGTTGCCGCCTTGTGTCCCAAGACACGCTGCCGCCGCGAACCGTGGCGGCGAGCGATTGGCCCAGCCGTTGTTCGATTACCAGCTCCACGGAACCAGCGAAAAGCCTACGCCGTCATCAAGCATGACGTAACGCCCGCTGGCGAGCATGACGCTACGCCGGTAGATGCCGGCTACACGCTGCCCGCCGGCTACCGGCCGATGCTCCAATCCGGTTTCGGTGGCCATGTCCTTCGCGGCCTGCGCCAGCTCGCTCTCGCGCAGCGTCGCCAGCAGGTTGCGTGCGACGACGACGCGCTGCCCGCGCTGCTCGGCCCCAAAGCCCAGGTCGCCCAGCCCTTTGCCGCTGTGACCGGCGCCCCGCGTTTGGTACGGTGACGGAGTAGAGTCCGTTCCGGAGAGGAACGGCAATGAAAAAGCGATTCACCGAAGAACAAATCATCGGCATCTTGAAGGAAGCCGAGGCTGATCTGAAGCCGGCGGAGCTGTGCCGAAAGTACGGCGCCTCGGAAGCGACCTACTACAACCGGAAAGCGAAGTTCGGCGGGATGACGGTCTCCGAAGCACGGCGCCTGAAGGAGTTGGAGCAGGAGAACAGCAAGCTCAAGCGCCTGTTGGCCGAATCGATGCTGGACAACGCCGCATTGAAGGACCTGCTGGCTCGAAAGTAGCAAGCCCGCAGGCCAAGCGCGAAGCGGTCCGAATCTTCATGACCGAACGCGCCATGGGTGTTACCCGGGCCTGCGGGCTGGTAGGGATTTCGCGCTCGCCGTTTCACTACGAATCACGTCGCCGAGTTGACGACGAAGCGCTGATTCACGTGCTGCTGCTGCGGGATGGCTGCTTCGCCAACCACAAGCGCATCTGGCGCCTGTACAGCAAGGCGGGGTTGAGCGTGCGCAAGCGGCGACGCAAGCGTATTGCGGCTGTCGAGCGCACGCCGCTGCCTTTGCCAACAGGCCCGAATCGGAGCTGGTCGATGGACTTTGTTTCTGACCGATTGGCCTGTGGTCGGCGGTTTCGATGCCTGAACGTAGTCGACGACTACACGCGCGAATGCTTGGCCATCGAGGTCGATACTTCGCTGCCGGGCACTACGAGTGCAGCAAGTGCTCGAGCGGCTCAAGGAGATGCGAGGCTTACCCGCCTCCATCACGGTCGACAACGGGCCGGAGTTCGCTGGTAAGGTGCTGGATGCATGGACCTACGAAGCCGGTGTCACGCTGTCATTCATTCGGCCTGGCAGACTGGTGGAGAATGCCTAAATCGAGAGCTTCAATGGGCGGTTCCGCGACGAATGCCTGAACGAGCACTGGTTCGTCTTGACCCTGACCCAAGAAATAGTCCGGACCAAAAGTAGAGAAATTCGGCATGATGTGTCCGACTGGACACGAAGGCCATGCCATGAAGACGAGCAAATTTACGGAAGAGCAAATCGCGTTTGCGCTGAAGCAAGCAGAACTCGGCACGAAGGTCGAAGAGATCTGCCGCAAGCTCGGAATTAGCGAAGCGACGTTCTACAACTGGAAGAAGAAATTCGGCGGGTTGGGACCTTCCGAGTTACGCCGATTGCGCCAGCTTGAGGAGGAAAACGCGAAGCTGAAACGGCTCGTGGCGGACCTGAGCCTGGACAAGGCGATGTTGCAGGACGTACTCGCAAAAAAGCTCTGAAGCCTGCCCGTCGGCGCATGTTGATCGATGAGTTGCGTGATCGCTATCGAACCAGTCTGACGAAGACCTGTGCGTTGTTCGGCATGTCTCGTTCGCTGTATCGGTATCAGTCAGTCGCGCGCGATTCATCGGCGCTGCTCATGCGTATCAAAGAGATCACGGCCACGCGCGTGCACTACGGGTATCGACGCGTTCACGTGATCCTGCGACGGGAAGGCTGGCGAGATAATTGCAAGCGTGTCTACAGGCTGTATCGGGCGGAAGGCTTGTCGCTGCGGCATAAGCGACCAAGACGCAACAAGTCGGCTCGGCTGCGGCAACCCAAGCACATCGTGACCGCAATCAACGAAATCTGGAGCATGGATTTCGTTGCAGATGCACTATTCGACGGAAGGCGCCTTCGGACACTGACCATCGTCGACAACTACACAAGAGAGTGCCTGGCCATCGAGGTCGGACAAAGTCTGAAAGGGGAACATGTGGTCCAAGCGCTGACGCGTATCACCGCCATGCGTGGACAACCGGCCACGATCAAGGTCGACAATGGCAGCGAGTTCATCTCGAAGGCAATGGATCGCTGGGCGTATGAATACGGCGTTGAACTGGATTTCAGCCGACCGGGCACGCCCACTGACAATGCCAAAGTCGAAAGCTTCAACGGGCGCTTCCGGCAGGAATGTCTGAACGCGCATTGGTTCTTGTCATTGGCCGACGCGCAGAGCAAAATCGACGACTGGCGCACGTACTATAACGAGGTTCGTCCCCACTCCTCATTGCAGTGGATGACGCCAGCCGAATTCGCCCGTCAGGCAAGGGAATCCGCCTCGCCTGACAACTCAACCAAGCCGGAAATCTCCACTTCCGATCGGGACTAATTCCGGTTCAGGGTCACCAAGCCGGAAATCTCCACTTCCGATCGGGACTAATTCCGGTTCAGGGTCACAAGCCGGAAATCTCCACTTCCGATCGGGACTAATTCCGGTTCAGGGTCACCGGTCAGACGATCCCCAACGAGACGAGCCCAGTTCAACGCCGTAAACTGGTGCAGTCCTACGTAGCTGTCGGGCTTGAATCACGCCCGTTCTTCGATTGTTGCTTCGGGGATGTTCTTGGATGCAGACACGGCTAACCGTCCAGATACTGCGCACGGTCGTCGCGTGAAAAATCGGGGAAACAGAAATTGCGTGCAGCGGTCATCATGTTCAATGACTACACGCTCAATGCTCCTGATGAACGCTCACGGTGACTCTATCCACGCAGCTTCTTCACAGTCTAGATGCAAAAACGGCCTGGCACCGCCAAGCCGTTTCTTGTCCAAATCCTGTCCAAATTTGAGCTTGGACATCGGACGAACTGAATCAGGAACCCGATTACGAACTATCGCAACATCAACGAATGCGCTACTACGGGAGCCGATTAAATCCCAGATTCAACGGGGCTTTTCACTCCCACTCGATTGTCGCTGGCGGCTTCCCCGACACGTCGTACACCACGCGATTGATCCCGCGCACTTCATTGATGATGCGGTTCGACGCGCGGCCCAGCAGCGCGTACGGCAGATGCGCCCAGTGCGCCGTCATGAAGTCGGTGGTCTGCACGGCGCGCAGCGCGGTGACGTAGTCGTAGGTGCGGCCGTCGCCCATCACGCCCACCGACTTCACCGGCAGGAACACCGCGAAGGCCTGGCTCGTCAGGTCGTACCAGGACTTGCCGACCTGCGAGGCATCGCAGATGCCCGCGGCCGCGTCCTGCTCGGTCGCGATCGTCGAACGCAGTTCCTCGATGAAGATCGCGTCGGCGCGGCGCAGCAGCTCCGCGCAGTCGCGCTTCACCTCGCCGAGGATCCGCACGCCCAGGCCCGGGCCCGGGAACGGATGGCGATACACCATGTCCGGCGGCAGGCCCAGCGCCACGCCGAGCTCGCGCACCTCGTCCTTGAACAGGTCGCGCAGCGGCTCCAGCAGCTTCAGCCCCAGCGTCTCGGGCAGGCCGCCGACGTTGTGGTGGCTCTTGATGGTGGTGGCCTTCTTGGTCTTCGCGCCGCCCGATTCGATCACGTCCGGATAGATCGTGCCCTGTGCGAGCCACTTGGCATTGCTGAGCTTCTTGGCCTCGGCCTGGAACACTTCCACGAACTCGCGGCCGATGATCTTGCGCTTCGCTTCCGGATCGGTCACGCCGGCCAGGTGGCCGAGGAACTGCTCCGATGCGTCCACGTGCACGACCTTCGCGTGCAGGCGGCCCTGGAACATGTCGAGCACCATCTGCCCTTCGTTCAGGCGCAGCAGGCCGTGGTCGACGAACACGCAGGTCAGCTGGTCGCCGATCGCGCGGTGGATCAGCGCGGCGGCCACGCTCGAATCCACGCCACCCGACAGGCCCAGGATCACCTCCTCGTCGCCCACCTGCTCGCGGATCAGCGCGACGGCTTCCTCGATGTGGTCGCGCATCACCCAGTCGGGCTTCGCGCCGGCGATCTCGAGCACGAAGCGCTCGAGGATCTGGCGACCCTTCACCGTGTGCGTGACTTCCGGGTGGAACTGCACGGCGTAGTAGCCGCGCTCCTCGTCGGCCATCGCCGCGATCGGGCAGCTCGGCGTGGACGCCATCAGCTTGAAGCCCGGCGGCAGCTCGCCCACCTTGTCGCCGTGGCTCATCCACACCTTCAGCATGCCGTGGCCTTCGGAGGTGCTGAAATCCTCGATGCCGTTCAGCAGGCGCGTGTGGCCGTGGGCGCGCACCTCGGCGTAGCCGAATTCGCGGTGATCGCTCCACGCCACCTTGCCGCCGAGCTGCACGGCCATCGTCTGCATGCCGTAGCAGATGCCGAGCACGGGCACGCCGAGATCGAACACGGCCTGCGGCGCGCGCAGCTGGTGATCTTCGTAGGTGCTGGCGTGGCTGCCGGACAGGATCACGGCCTTCGGCGCGAACGTGCGCACGAAGTCGTCGGTCACGTCGTTCGGGTGGATTTCGCAGTAGACGTGCGCTTCGCGCACGCGGCGTGCGATCAGTTGGGTGACTTGCGAACCGAAGTCGAGAATCAGGATTTTGTCGTGCATGGCTGCGGACGCAATGAAAACAAACGGGTAAGAAGAACAGCGCACGCGGCGCTGCATCCGGATCGGAAGCGGCCCGGGCGCAGGATCGCTACCCGGTGCCGGTCAAGCGCAGATCAGCCGTGGATCGGCGGATCGCGATGGATCGATGCGTCGCGGGCGGCGGCGGAAGACGTGGACGTGGCGGCGGACGTGCCGGACGGCGCGGCGTAGGTCGGCGACGGCGCCGTGCCGCTGCCCGTTGCCGGGCGCGCACCGGTCACGGTGCCGACGCTCGGCTCGACGCGGGCGGTGGTGGCGGCCGGATGCGGCTGCGGCGGCACGACCACCGGCGCGGGCTGCGGCGGCACGACCACCGGCGCGGGCTGCGCCGGCGAGGACGCCGCGGAACCGGCCGCGCCCGTCTTCGCCTCGAGCGCCTTCAGGCGCTCGCGCTTGCGCACGGTGGCGGCGAGCCGTACCCCGCCGAGCCCCACCACGAACAGCACGACCGCGGTGGCCACCGACACGAGCTGGCCGAAGGCCGTCAGCTCGGGCCGGTGCAACCCGATCAGCCACACCACCATCACCACGCCGATCAGCCAGTTCACATGGCCCACCGCGCGCGCGACGCCCGAGGTCAGATCGCCGTCGAGCGCCGCGTGAAACGCGAGCCACGCGAGCCCGAGCAGCGCGATGCCGAGGATCTGCCCGGCCATCGCCGGATCGATCTGAACCAGCTGCAACGCGTCGTACAGCGCCTTCCACGGCGTCAGCACGAACAGCACACCGCCCGCGAGCAGCAGCAGGGCATCGATGACGAGTACGACGCGCAGCAGAGGTTTCATCGGCGATCAGTCCACGTGATAGTTGGGGGCTTCCTTCGTGATCTGCACGTCGTGCACGTGCGATTCGCGCATGCCGGCCGCCGTGATCTGGACGAACTCGGCCTTATCGTGCATCTCGGGGATGGTCTTGCAACCGCAGTAGCCCATGCTCGCGCGCACGCCGCCGATCAGCTGGAACAGGATCGCGTTGACCGAGCCCTTGTAGGCCACGCGGCCTTCGATGCCTTCCGGCACGAGCTTGTCGATGTTCGCGGAGTTGTCCTGGAAGTAGCGATCCGCCGCGCCGTCCTTCATGGCGCCGACCGAGCCCATGCCGCGATACGACTTGTACTGGCGCCCCTGATACAGGAACACGTCGCCCGGCGCCTCTTCGGTGCCGGCCAGCATGCTGCCCATCATCACGGCATTCGCGCCGGCGGCCAGGGCCTTCGACACGTCGCCCGAGAAGCGCACGCCGCCATCGGCGATGCAGGGCACGCCGGAGCCGCGCAGTGCCTCGGACACGTTGGCGATCGCGCTGATCTGCGGCACGCCCACGCCCGCCACGATCCGCGTCGTGCAGATCGAACCGGGGCCGATGCCGACCTTCACCGCATCCGCGCCGTATTCGACCAGCGCCTTCGCGGCCGCCGCCGTGGCGATGTTGCCGCCGATCACCTCGACGTTCGGGAAGTTCTGCTTGACCCAGCGCACGCGCTCGAGCACGCCCTTGCTGTGGCCGTGCGCCGTATCCACCACGATCACGTCCACGCCGGCCTGCACCAGCAGCTCGACGCGTTCCTCGTTGTCGGCGCCCACGCCCACCGCCGCGCCCACGCGCAGCTTGCCGTGCTCGTCCTTGCACGCTTCCGGGTGCTCGGTCTGCTTGGTGATGTCCTTCACCGTCATCAGGCCGCGCAGCTCGAATGCGTCGTTCACCACCAGCACGCGCTCGAGCCGGTGGCTGTGCATCAGCGCCTTGGCCTCGGCCAGCGGCGTGCCTTCCTTGACGGTGACGAGGCGCTCGCGCGGCGTCATGATCGACTTGACCGGCTCGTCGAGGCGGGTTTCGAAACGCAGGTCGCGGTTCGTCACGATGCCCACCAGCTGCGGGCCTTCCACCACCGGGAAGCCCGAGATGCCGTGCTGGCGCGACAGCGCGATCACGTCGCGCACCTTCATGCTCGGCGGCACGGTGATCGGATCGCGTACCACGCCGGACTCGAAACGCTTGACCTTCGCCACCTCGCGCGCCTGCTCGGCGGGCGTCAGGTTCTTGTGGACGATCCCCACGCCGCCCTGCTGCGCCATGGCGATGGCGAGACGGCCTTCCGTCACCGTGTCCATGGCAGCGGACACGAGCGGCATGTTCAGGGCGATGTTGCGGGTGAGCTGGGTCTTGAGGCTGGTGTCGCGCGGCAGGACGTCGGAGAAGGCCGGGACGAGGAGCACGTCATCGAACGTGAGTGCTTTTTGGATAAGACGCATGGCAGATCCTATGGGCGCAAAGCCGAATTATACGCGATTCGCGGCGGCTTTTCACCACCCGAACAACGGCTTAGCGCCTTTGCCGGGGCGGGTCCGCCTTGCCGTTCGGTTTGCGATTCGCCGCGCGTTCGTCCGGATTTCGCCGCCGCGCGGGCCTGTTCGGTTCCGAACATTCGCGCGGCGCGCGGGCCTTTTCGGGGATCCGTCGCGCCGGAAAAAACCCTGTATCGACCATGGAAATTTCGCTCCATACCTGCGCCTGCGCCCCCTCCCCGATGCCGCGCCCGGTGCAGGATTCGACAAGACGCGCCGGCACGATCGCCGCTAGCATGCGGGCCTTGTGAACTCGATGAAGCGGGAAAGGACGGTCATGCAGCGTGGAATCGTGTACGGCGTGCTCGCCGGCGCCCTCTGGGGCATGGTGTTTCTGGTGCCGCGGCTGCTCGCCGAGGTGTCGCCGCTGGCGCTGAGCGCCGGGCGCTACACGATGTACGGGCTGGTGTCGGCCGCGGTGGCGCTGCCGAAGGCGCGCTCGCTGCTCGCGCGGCTCACGCGCGCCGATCTGGTCGCACTCGTGCAGTTGGCCGTGATCGGCAACCTCGGCTATTACCTGCTGCTCGCCTCGGCCGTGCACCTGATCGGCATCGCGCCCAGCTCGCTGATCGTCGGCGTGCTGCCGGTCACGGTCACCTTCGCCGGCCTGCGCGACGCGCACGCGCCGCCGCTGCGCCGCCTCGCGCTGCCGCTCGCGCTGGTGGCGGCCGGCATCGCCTGCATCAACGTGGACCTGTTCACGTCGAGCGCGGCGCGGGCCACCCCGGCCGCCGACAAGCTCGCCGGCATCGGCTGCGCGGCCGGCGCACTGGCGAGCTGGACCTGGTACGCGGTGGCCAACGCGCGCTACCTGCGCCGCCATCGGCGCTTCGACGGCAACGAATGGTCGGCGCTGTGGGGCGTGGTGACGGGTGCGCTCGGCGTGCTCGCCTGGCTCGTGCTGGCGCTGCTGCCGGCCGGCGCCGTGACGATGCCGGCGGCCGGCGACTGGCCGCTGTTCTGGGTGCTGAACCTGGGCCTCGCGATCGGCGCGTCCTGGCTCGGCAATGGTCTGTGGAATGCGGCGTCGACGCGCCTGCCGCTCACGCTGACGGGGCAGCTGATCGTGTTCGAGACGGTGTTCGCGATGCTGTACGGCTTCGCGTTCGAGGCGCGCCTGCCGCGCGGGCTGGAAATCGCGGCGCTGGCGCTGCTGCTGGCGGGCGTGTACGGCGCGGTGCGCCGCCACGGCGATGCGGCACCGCCGCCGGCCGGCCCGGGCAGCCCGGACCTCGATCAGGCGGACGCGGAAAAAACGACCGAGGCGCCGCGCCCGGCGCACTGACGCGGCAACGCCCCGGCGGCGGCATCCGCGCTCAGCGCGAATCCTTGTGCTGCCACTTGCGGCCCTCGACCGAGCCGTCGCGGCGGCTCTTCTCGACGCGCCGCTGGCGCGCCGCCTTCGGATCGACGATCAGCGGCCGGTAGATTTCCACCCGGTCGCCCTCGTGCAGCACAGCGTCGAGCGGCACGAGCTTGCCGAACACACCGGTCCTGGCGACGCTCACGTCGATCTCGGGATGCTGCCCGACGATGCCGCTCGCGCGGATCGCGTCGTGCACGGTAGCCGCCTCGGGCACCGTCACGTCGATCAGCGTCTGGCGCTCGGGCAGCGCGTAACATACCTGCACGGTCGGCACGATCAGCCCTTCCCGTAGCGCTGGTCGGCGCGCTTCACGAACGAATCCACGAAGGTGTTGGCGATGTGGCTGAACACCGGGCCGATGATCTTCTCGAGGATCACGTTGGTGAATTCGTAGTGCAGCGCGAACTCGATCTTGCAGGCATCGGCGCGCAGCGGCGTGAAGCGCCAGTAGCCCGTGAACTTCTTGAACGGGCCGTCGGCGAACTCCATGTCGATGCGATGCGGCCGCTCCTGGCGGTTGCGCGTCGCGAAGTGCTGCCGGATGCCCTTGAAGTTGATGTCGATGCGCGCTTCCATGCCGCTCTCGTCCTGGCGCCGGACCTCGACGCCGCCGCACCAAGGCAGGAAGTTGGGGTAGTCGGCCACGTCGGTCACGAGGTCGAACATCTGTTCCGCCGAATGGCGGATCAATACGGTTTTGTGGACATCTGCCATAAATCTCGCGGCATCAAGAGTGGGCGCCGAGCCGGGCCAACTCCGCCCCGCTTTGCTAAAATCGCGATTTTAAACGAGTTGGCCATTTCCTTTCATGAGCATCATAGACAACAGAAAGGCTTTCTTCGACTATCACATCGAAGATCGCTACGAAGCGGGGCTCGTGCTCGAGGGATGGGAGGTCAAGGCCCTGCGGGCCGGGCGCGGCCAGATCCGGGAAGGCTACGTGATCGTGAAGAACGACGAGATCTTCCTGATCGGCACGCACATCAGCCCGCTGCCCGAAGCCTCCACGCACGTCCAGCCCGATCCGGTACGCACCCGCAAGCTGCTGCTGCACCGCGAGGAGATCAAGAAACTGGTCGCCAAGGTCGAGCAGCGCGGCTACACGCTCGTGCCGCTGAACTTCCACTACAAGGGCGGCCGCGTGAAGTGCGAGATCGGCCTGGCCAAGGGCAAGAAGCTGCACGACAAGCGCGAGACCGAGAAGCAGCGCGACTGGGAACGCGAGAAGGCACGGATCATGCGCGACGGCGGCCGCAGCGCCTGAGCGCCCCGGCCACCCCGCCCCACACAAAAATGGCCCGCTCGATGCGGGCCATTTTTTCGTGCCGACGCGCGAATCGATCGCGCCGCCGGATCAGCCCTTCGCTTTGGCCACGCCCGGCGCGGCGCGGTTGACGATGGTCAGCGCCGAGGCGATCGCCGTGCTCAGATCGGACATGTCGGACGGCACGATCAGCGTGTTGCCCTGCTTGGCCAGATTGCCGAAGGCGCCCACGTACTGCTCGGCCACCTTCAGGTTCACGGCGTCCATGCCGCCATCGGACTGGATCGCCTCGGCGATCTTGCGGATCGCCTGCGCATTGGCTTCGGCCACGGCCAGAATGGCCGATGCCTCGCCCTGCGCCTGGTTGATGGCGGCCTGACGCTCGCCCTCCGACTTCTGGATCGCGGCCTCGCGCGCGCCGCTGGCGAGATTGATCTGCTCCTGCCGGCGCCCTTCCGAGGCCGCCACCAGCGCGCGCTTCTCGCGCTCGGCCGTGATCTGCGCCTGCATCGCGTGCAGGATTTCCTTCGGCGGCGTCAGATCCTTGATCTCGTAGCGCAGCACCTTCACGCCCCAGTTCGAGGCGGCCTCGTCGAGCGCCGACACGATGCTGTGGTTGATGAAGTCGCGCTCCTCGAAGGTCTTGTCGAGCTCCAGCTTGCCGATCACCGAGCGCAGCGTGGTCTGCGCGAGCTGGGTGATGGCCAGCACGAAGTTGCTCGCGCCGTACGACGCCTTCATCGGATCGGTGACCTGGAAGTACAGCACGCCGTCCACCTGCAGCTGCGTGTTGTCGCGCGTGATGCAGACCTGGCTCGGCACGTCGAGCGGGATTTCCTTCAGGATGTGCCGATAGGCGATGCGGTCGACGAACGGCAGCACGATGTTGAGCCCCGGCGCGAGCGTGGCGTGGTAGCGGCCGAAGCGCTCCAGCACCCACGCGTGCTGCTGCGGCACGATCTTGACCGTCTTCGAGATCACCATGAACACGATGACGAGCAGCACCACCCAGAAAATCAGTCCATTCATTTCACAGCCTCCTGTTGTCTTACGAACGCAACGGCGCGCCCGGCTCTCGGTCCCGGGCCTTCGCGCCGACGATCAAGCAGCTTCCCCGCAGCGCACGGACCTCGTAAAGCTGCGCATCGTCGCGCTCGCCCTCGGCGAGCTCTACGTCCCAGTCGGCCCCGCGATACGGCACGCGGGCCCGCCGGTCCTGCCAGCGCGCGATCGTGAGCGTCGCGCCGATGTCCAGGTTGACGCTGCGATCGGCCGACGCGTCGGGCCGTGCCGCGCGCCGCCGGCGCGTCACGCGGCGCAGTGCCACCAGCAGCGCGGCCGCCACGAGAGCCGCGGCCGCGACCTGCGCCACGAGCGAGCCGCCCGCCACGTGCACCAGCCCGCCCGCCACGGCGCCGAGCGCCAGCATCAGCAGATAGAACGTGCCCGTCATCAGCTCGGCGATCACCAGCGCGCCGACCACGACCCACCAGACCAGTTGCCCCGAAATCATTGCGGTCTCCCAAATGAAAACACCCCGGCAGCTACCGGGGTGTTTATAGCACAGCGGGATGTGCGTTCCGGCACCGGGCGCATGCGCCACCGGTGCCTGCATCAAGGGATGCCTACTTTTGCTGCGTCTTCGCCAGCGCCTGCCACGTGTCGATGACCGTGTCCGGGTTCAGCGAGATCGACAGAATGCCCTCCTCCGTCAGCCACTGCGCGAAATCCGGATGATCGGACGGGCCCTGACCGCAGATGCCGACGTACTTGTCGAGCTTGCGGCAGGTGTCGATCGCGCGCTTGAGCATGAACTTGACGGCCGGATCGCGCTCGTCGAAATCCACGGCCAGCAGCTCCATGCCCGAGTCGCGGTCCAGGCCCAGCGTGAGCTGGGTCAGGTCGTTCGAGCCGATCGAGAAGCCGTCGAAGTGCTCGAGGAACTGCTCGGCCAGGATCGCGTTGGACGGCACCTCGCACATCATGATCAGGCGCAGGCCGTTCTCGCCGCGCTTCAGGCCGTACTTCGCGAGCAGGCCCACCACGCGCTCGGCCTGCTTCACGGTACGCACGAACGGCACCATGATCTCGACGTTGGTCAGCCCCATCTCGTTGCGCACGCGCTTGAGCGCCATGCACTCCATCTCGAAGGCCTGCGCGAAGTCCTCGGCGATGTAGCGCGACGCGCCGCGGAAGCCCAGCATCGGGTTTTCCTCGTCCGGCTCGTAGCGCGAACCGCCGATCAGCTTCTTGTACTCGTTCGACTTGAAGTCGGACAGACGCACGATCACGGGCTTCGGATAGAACGCCGCGCCGATCGTGGCGATGCCTTCCGTCAGCTTGTCGACGTAGAACGCACGCGGCGAGGCGTGACCGCGCGCGACGCTCTCCACGGCCTTCTTCAGATCCGCATCGATGTTCGGATACTCGAGGATCGCCTTCGGATGCACGCCGATGTTGTTGTTGATGATGAACTCGAGCCGCGCGAGGCCGACACCGGCGTTCGGCAGTTGCGAGAAGTCGAAGGCGAGCTGCGGGTTGCCCACGTTCATCATGATCTTGACCGGGATCGACGGCAGTTCGCCGCGCTGCACCTCGGTCACTTCGGTTTCGAGCAGGCCGTCGTAGATCTTGCCCTCGTCGCCCTCGGCGCACGACACCGTGACCAGCGCGCCGTCCTTCAGCACGTCGGTCGCGTCGCCGCAGCCCACCACGGCCGGCACGCCGAGCTCGCGCGCGATGATCGCCGCGTGGCAGGTACGGCCGCCGCGGTTGGTCACGATCGCCGAGGCACGCTTCATCACCGGCTCCCAGTTCGGGTCGGTCATGTCGGCCACCAGCACGTCGCCGGGCTGCACGCGTTCCATCTGCGACGGATCCTGGATCACGCGCACCGGGCCCGCGCCGATCTTCTGGCCGATCGCGCGGCCCGTGGCCAGCACCTGCGACTGGCCCTTCAGCTTGAAGCGCTGCTCGGCCTTGCCGCTCGCCTGGCTCTTCACCGTTTCCGGGCGCGCCTGGAGGATGAAGATCTTGCCGTCACGGCCGTCCTTGCCCCACTCGATGTCCATCGGACGCTGGTAGTGCTGCTCGATGATCACGGCGTAACGGGCCAGCTCGATCACGTCGTCGTCGGTGATCGAGTAGCGGTTGCGCTGCTCGCCCGGCACGTCGACCGTCTTCACGCGGCCCGGCTCGCCCGGCTGTGTGAACTCCATCTTGATCAGCTTCGAGCCGATCGAGCGACGGATGATCGGGTACTTGTCCTGCGCGAGCATGGTCTTGAAGACGTAGAACTCGTCCGGATTCACGGCGCCCTGCACCACCGTCTCGCCGAGGCCATAGCTCGACGTGACGAACACGGCGTCCTTGAAGCCCGATTCGGTGTCGATCGTGAACATCACGCCGGCCGCGCCCACGTCCGAGCGCACCATGCGCTGCACGCCGGCCGACAGCGCCACTTCGGCGTGCGTGAAGCCCTTGTGCACGCGGTACGAGATCGCGCGGTCGTTGTAGAGCGAGGCGAACACGTGCTTCATGCGGTCGAGCACGTCCTCGACGCCGACGACGTTCAGATAGGATTCCTGCTGACCGGCGAACGAGGCGTCGGGCAGGTCTTCCGCGGTGGCCGACGAGCGCACGGCGAACGACAGCTCTTCCGGCGAGCTCTTGCAGAGCACCTCGAACTGTTCGCGGATTTCGGCCTCGAGGCGCGGCTGCAGCGGCGCGTCCACGATCCACTTGCGGATTTCGCTGCCCGCGACGGCGAGCGCCTTCACGTCGTCGATATCGAGCGACTCGAGGCGTTTCGCGATGCGGTCGGTGAGGTCGTTGTGAGCGAGGAAGTCGCGGAAGGCGAGCGCCGTCGTCGCGTAACCGGTGGGCACGCGCACACCGGCTTCCGACAACTGGCTGATCATCTCGCCGAGGGACGCATTCTTGCCCCCGACGATCTCGACATCGGTCATCCGCAACTGCTCGAACGGGATTACATACGCCTGGTCCTTTGCGACGTTTGCTGCGTTAGTCATACAAGCCCCTAAGTGTGAAAGAAATTCACGATCGGGCGATTGGGCTCGGGCGCGGCCGCCTGCAAAAGGCGGTGACGCGCATCGCACGACCTGTTGGATAAGCGGTCGCCGGGATCGACGCCACTTGCAAAAATCCCGGCAGAAGGACGAAATCAGCAGACGAATCGCCCAATTTGCCGGGAACGCAAGCAAGCCTCGGTAAAAAAGACGCGAACATGACGCCTTTTCACAACGGCTTATCCAACAGGTTGGCCGCTATTCTACCGTGCTCGCCGGCAGCTGTGGCGAGCGCGACTCCAGGCCGGTGTCGAAATGCGGGCGCGAACCGCTCCCGCAAGCCGCCCGCGCACCGCCGGCGGGCCCGCGAGGCGGCCGCGCGAGCGGCGAAAACGGCGCGCCCGCCCCTGCTAGAATGGCCGCTTCCGGCCCGCTCGCGGCCGCCATCGCAGCACGCTCGCGCTCACGATTTCATGCTTCCTACCGTTTTCATCGTCTCCGACGGCACCGGGATCACCGCCGAAACCTTCGCGCACTCGATCCTCTCCCAGTTCGACCAGAAATTCCGCCACGTGCGCGTGCCGTTCATCGACTCGCACGACAAGGCCTATCTGACGGTGCAGAAGATCAACGACGCGGCGGTGCTCGACGGGCGCCGGCCGATCGTGTTCACCACGCTGGTGGACAGCGGCTCGAACGAGATCGTGAAGGGCTCGAACGCGCTCGTGCTCGACATGTTCCAGCGCTTCGTGGAACCGCTCGAGCAGGAACTGCAGCTGAAGTCGACGCACACGATGGGCCGCGGCCACCAGAATGCCGACACCGAGGAATACAAGACGCGGATCGAGGCGATCAACTTCTCGCTGGCGCACGACGACGGCCAGTCGGACCGCAACCTCGCCGAGGCCGACGTGATCCTGGTGGGCGTGTCGCGCAGCGGCAAGACGCCGACCAGCCTGTATCTGGCGATGCAGTACGGCGTGAAGGCGGCCAACTACCCGCTGATCCCCGAGGATTTCGAGCGCGGCAAGCTGCCCGGCGAGCTCGCCAGCCATCGCGACAAGCTGTTCGGGCTGTCGATCGATCCGCAGCGCCTGTCCGAGATCCGCAACGAGCGCCGCCCCGGCAGCAAGTACGCGTCGCCGGAAAACTGCCGCTACGAGATCAACGAGGCCGAGGCGATGATGCGGCGCGAGAGCATCAGCTGGCTGTCGTCGACGCACAAGTCGATCGAGGAAATCGCCACCACGATCCTGCAGGAAATCAAGCTCGACCGCCTGTCGTACTGAACGCGGGCGCGCATGAAAAAAGCGGCGGGTGGCCACTCACCCCGCCGCTTTTTTTACGTCACCGCGTACCCGCGGCGGTTCAGTCCAGCGCAGCGCGTTCAGCGCCGGCGCTGCTGCCGGCATTGCTCGAACAGGCACACGGCCGCGGCCGCCGCCACGTTCAGCGATTCCATGCCGCCCGGCTGCGGAATCGTCACGCGCAGCGCCGCCGCCTCGCGCCATGCGGCCGACACGCCCGCGCCCTCGTTGCCGAACACCCAGGCCACCTGCCCGCCCAGATCGCAATCGTCGATCGCCTGCGCGCCGTGCGAATCGGTCAGCGCGACCGGCACGGCCAGGCGCGGGATCAGCGCGTCGGCCTCCACGTCCTCGTGGATCTCCAGCAGGAAGTGCGCGCCCATGCCCGAGCGCAGCACCTTCGACGACCACGCATACGCGGTGCCGCGCATGCAGAACACCCGCGACACGCCGGCCGCGGCCGCGCTGCGCAGGATCGAGCCGACGTTGCCGGCATCCTGCACGCCGTCGAGCACCACGGCCGTGGCCGCGACCTGCTCCGGCAGCGCCGCCTCGGGGCGCTCCACCAGCAGCAGCATGCCCACGCCGCTCACGACGCTCGAGAGCTGGCCGAACAGCGCATCGGGCAGCGAAACCACGCGCTGCGGCTCGACGCGCGCGACGATCGCCTGCGTTTCTTCATGGGCGAGCGCGCCGTCGGTCACGACGCACAGTTCGGGCTGGCCGCGCGCATCGAGATAGGCCGACGCGAGGTGGAGCCCTTCGAGCAGCGCCTGGGCACCGCGGCGTTGCTGCTGCGTCGAGCCCGCCAGCGCCTTCAGGCGCTTGTAGAGCGGGTTGTCGCGCGAGGTAATGACTTTCATCGGATCAGATCGAGCGCCGCGCGCACCGGAGCGAACGAGCGGCGATGGTGCTCGCACGGCCCGTGCTCGCGCAGCGCGGCCAGGTGTTTGGCCGTGCCGTAGCCGGCATGGACGTCGAAGCCGTAGAGCGGATGGATGGCGTGCAGTTCCACCAGCAGCCGGTCGCGCGCGACCTTGGCGAGGATCGAGGCGGCCGAGATGCTCGGCACCAGCGCGTCGCCGCCGATGATCGCCTCGCTGCGGATCGCGAGCGTGGGGCAGCGGTTGCCGTCGATCTTCGCGAGCGTGGCCGGCACCGCGAGCCCTTCCACGGCGCGCCGCATCGCCAGCATGGTGGCCTGCAGGATGTTCAGGGTGTCGATTTCCTCGACGCTGGCCGAGGCGATGCACCAGGCGCGCGAGCGCGTGACGATCTGCTCGTACAGCGCCTCGCGCTTCTTTGCGCTGAGCGCCTTCGAATCGTCGAGCCCCGCGATCGGCTGCGCCGGATCGAGGATCACGGCGGCCGCGAACACCGGCCCGGCGAGCGGGCCGCGCCCGGCCTCGTCCACGCCGCAGACGATCTCGCCCGGCGCGTCGAAGTCGAAGCCCGGTTGCGGCGCCGCGGCGGCCTTCGGGGTGCGCTTCACTGCGACAGGCTTGCCGGCAGCGGCCGGTGCTGCCCTGGTCCGGGTGGCCTTCATGCGCGCCTGCGGCTCGCGACCACGCGCTCGACCGCCTCGGCCGCGCGCTCGGCCGTGTTCTGGCGCAGCGACAGATGCATCTCGGTGAACACCTCGGTCAGCGTGCGGCGATTGGCTTCGTCGCGCAGCTGGGTGAGCGTCGCGTCGGCGAGCGCCTCGGGCGTCGCGAAATGCTGGAGCAGCTCGGGCACCACGAAGCGGCCGGCCAGGATGTTCGGCAGCCCCACGTAGGGCAGATAGCCCTGGCGGCGCATCACCTGCCCCGTCAGCCAGGGCACCTTGTACGAGATCACCATCGGCTTCTTCAGCAGCGCGGCCTCGAGCGTGACGGTGCCGCTCTTCACGAGGATCGCGTCGGCGGCCGTCATCGCCACCTGCGAGCGACCGTCGGTGATCGTCAGCGGCAGCCCCGGATGCGCGTCCACCAGCGGCTGCAGCAGCGCGCGCAGTTGCGGCGTGGCCGCCGGCATCACGAAGCGCACGCCGGGCTCGCGCCGATGCATGATCGCCATCGCCTCGAAGAAGGTCGGCCCGATCAGCGCGATCTCGGAGCGCCGGCTGCCCGGCAGCACCGCGATCACCGGCCCGCTCTCGGGCAGGCCCAGCGCGATGCGCGCGCCGCGCGTGTCGGGCTCGAGCGGGATATCGTCGGCGAGCGGATGGCCGACGTAGGTGGAGGCGACGCCGGCCTTCTCGAGCAGCGCCGGTTCGAACGGGAACAGGCACAGCATGTGATCGGCCGACTTCACGATCTTCTTGATGCGACCGCCGCGCCACGCCCAGATCGACGGGCAGACGAAATGCACGGTGGGGATGCCGGCGTCGCGCAGCGACTGCTCCACGCCGAAGTTGAAATCGGGCGCGTCGATGCCGACGAACACGTCGGGCGGCTCGGCCAGCAACTGCCGCTTCAGCTCGCCGCGGATGCGCAGGATCCCGGGGATCTCCTTGAGCGCCTCCACGTAGCCGCGCACCGTCAGGCGGTCCATCGGCCAGTGCGAGTCGAAGCCGGCCGCCATCATGCGCGGGCCGCCGATGCCGTAGTAATGCGCGGCGGGCAGGCGCGCGTGCAGGCCGCCGAGCAGCGCCGCGCCGAGCAGGTCGCCCGACGGCTCGCCCGCCACCAGCGCGAGTCGCAGCGGGTTCGAAGTCAGCGTCATGGGCTCAGCGGATGATGCCGCGCTGCGACGCGTCGATGAACTCGACGAAGGCCGTCAGCTCGGGCACGCCGTCGCCGCCGGCGGCGATCAGCGCGCGCAGTTCGGCCTTCGCCTCCTCGAGCGTGCTGCCGCTCTTGTAGACGATCTTGTAGGCGTTGCGCAGCGCGCCGATCGCCTCGGCCGCGAAGCCGCGGCGGCGCAGTCCTTCCACGTTGATGCCGTGCGGTTCGGCCTTGTTGCCGGCCGAGATCACGAACGGCGGCACGTCCTGCACCAGCGCCGAGGCGCCGCCGAGCATCGAGTGCGCGCCGATCCGCACGAACTGGTGCACGCCCGACATGCCGCCAACGATCGCCCAGTCGCCCACCTCGACGTGGCCGGCCATCTGCGCGTTGCTCGACAGGACCACGTGGTTGCCGATCTGGCAGTCGTGACCGACGTGCACGTAGGCCATGATCCAGTTGTCGTCGCCGAGCACCGTCACGCCGGCGTCCTGCACGGTGCCGGTGTGGATCGTCGTGAATTCGCGGATCGTGTTGCGGTTGCCGACCACGAGCCGGGTGGGCTCGTCCTTGTACTTCATGTCCTGCGGACGGCCGCCCACCGACGCGTAATGGCCGATGCGGTTGTCCTCGCCGATCGTGGTGTGCCCCTCGATCACGCTGTGCGACCCGATCGTGGTACGCGCGCCGATCACGACGTTCGCGCCGACGATCGCGTAGGGGCCGATCTCGACCGATGCGTCGATCTGCGCGCCCGGCTCGATGATGGCCGTGGAATGGATCCTGCTCATGCGCGATTGCCTCTCTTGTTCAGTCGTGCTTCGGTTGGGCCGGGGCGCTCAGGGCGCCGCGTCGGCCGACTTCACCGTGCACATCAGTTCGGCTTCGGCCGCCACCTTGCCGTCGACTTCGGCGCTCGCCGTGAACTTCCAGATCCCGCGGATGTAGCGCTGGAACTTGACGTTCAGGATCAGCTGATCGCCCGGCTCCACCACGCGCTTGAAGCGCGCGCCGTCGATGCCGACGAAGTAGTAGAGCGAATTGCCCGGATCCTTCTGTTCCTCGCTGAAGGTCAGCAGCGCGGCGGCCTGCGCCAGCGCCTCGATGATCAGCACGCCCGGCATCACCGGACGCTGCGGGAAGTGGCCCTGGAAGAACGGCTCGTTGATCGTGACGTTCTTCAGCGCCTTGATGCTTTCGTGCGGGGTGAGTTCGAGCACGCGGTCGACCAGCAGGATCGGGTAACGATGCGGCAGCAGCTGGAGAATCTTGTGGATGTCGAAATTGATCAGTTCGGTGCTCATGATGGTTCGTCTCACGCAATCGCTGCGCGGTGATGACTGCAAATGCGGATGGACCGCCCGACCCGCGGTGCGGCCCTGTGTGATGCGCGACGGCGGCCGCCGGCCGGCCGTCGCGCCCGTTTCGACTTCAGTCCTGCGCGGACCCGTCGTCGCGCGCGGCGAGCGCCGTTTCGAGCGAGCGGATGCGGTCGCGCAGCTTGTCGAGATTGCGCACGAGCGCGGCGCTGCGATTCCAGTCGCCATGCTCGACGGCCGGGAAGGCGCTCGTGTACATGCCCGCCTTCGGCAGGGATTTCGATACGCCCGACTGCGCCGTGACGATCACGTAGTCGCCGAGCGTGACGTGGCCGGCGATGCCGACCGCGCCGCCGATCATGCAGTGACGGCCGATCCGGGTGCTGCCCGCGATGCCGGCGCAGCCGGCCACCACGGTGTAGGCGCCGATCCGGCAGTTGTGCGCGATCTGCACGAGGTTGTCGATCTTCACGCATTCCTCGATGACCGTGTCGGCCATCGCGCCGCGATCGATCGTGGTGTTCGCGCCGATCTCGACGTCGGGGCCGATCTTCACGCCGCCGACCTGCGGAATCTTCACCCAGCTGCCGGTGCGCGCGTCGCCGTCGCCCTCGAAATCGGGAGCGAAGCCGAAGCCGTCCGAGCCGATCACGGCGCCGGAATGGATGATCGCGCGCTCGCCGACGTCACAGCCGTGATACACGACGACGTTCGGATACAGGTGCGAGCCCTCGCCGATCCTGGTGCCGGCGCCCACGAACACGTTCGCGTCGAGGCGCACCTGCTCGCCGATCACGGCGCCCGCCTCGATCGTCACGTTCGGGCCGATCACGGCGCTGGCCGCGACCTGCGCGGCCGGATCGACGCGCGCGCTCGGATGCACGCCGGCAGCGCGCTTCGGCGCGGCCAGATCGATGAACATCTGCGCAACGCGCGCGAAATATGCGTAGGGATTCGCGGTGACGATGAAGTTGCGGCCCTCGGCGGCGGCGCCGAGCTTTTCGAGATCCTGCGGCTTGATCAGCACCGCGCCGGCACGGGTCGTCTCGACCTGCGACAGGTATTTCGGATTCGCGAGGAAGGCGAGCTGGTGCGGCCCGGCCTGATCGAGCGGCGCAAGTCCGCCCACCGTGCATTGCGAATCCCCGGCGATGTCCCCGCCGAATCGTTTGGCGAGTGCCTCGAGCGTCAATGCCATGCGTGTTCCTTCTGGATCAGTTCAGCGAACCGGAAGGCGAAGCGAGCGCCTTCAGCACCTTGTCGGTGATATCGATGCGCGGGCTGACGTAGACCGCCTCCTGCACGATCAGATCGTAGCCCTGCTGTTCGGCGATCTGCTTGATGATCTTGTTGGCCTTGTCCAGCACCGCGGCGAGTTCCTCGTTGCGCCGCTGGTTCAGGTCCTCGCGAAACTCGCGCTGCTTGCGCTGGAAATCGGTGTCGAGCTGGGCCAGATCGCGCTGCTTCTGTGCGCGATCGTTGGCCGACATCGACTGGCCGTTCTTGTCGAGCGAATCCGACATCGACTTCAGGCGCGCGGCCATGTCCTGCAGGTCCTTGTCGCGCTTCGCGAACTCGGCTTCGAGTTTCGTCTGCGCGGCCTTGGCCGGCGCGGACTCGCGCAGGATCCGGTCGGAATTGACCGCGGCGATCCGGGCGACGTCCTGCGCCATGGCCTGGGCGGCCGACGCGCCGAGCGCCATCGTCAGCGCCAGC
This sequence comes from Burkholderia sp., assembly GCA_030151225.1. GTDB lineage: Bacteria > Pseudomonadota > Gammaproteobacteria > Burkholderiales > Burkholderiaceae > Burkholderia. Next base: position 23,560 of record JASLEG010000290.1, read on the forward strand.
GCGCACATCACGCGTTTCGAATACTTACCGGTCAGCAAAATGTCCCTCTCGATACGTTTGATGTTGCGGTGCCGATCAGAATGCCGTCCCGATCTGGAACTGGAATTTCTGATACTGGTCGCCTTCGTGCTTCTGCAGCGGGAAGCCGAGGCTCAGCTTGAGCGGGCCGATCGGCGAGATCCACGCCAGACCGACACCGTAGCCGTAACGCAGGCCGTTCGCGCCCGTGCTGGTACCGCCCGGCGTGTTGCCCCAGACGTTACCGCCGTCGAAGAACGTGAACACGCGCAGCGTGCGGTCGTAACCGGTGCCCGGCAGCGGGAAGGTCAGCTCGATGTTGCCGACCACCATCTTCGAACCGCCGATCGGGTCGTTGGTCTTGGAGTCGCGCGGACCGAGCGAACTCGGTTCGTAGCCACGCACCGAGCCGATACCACCCGCGTAGTAGTTCTTGAAGATCGGGTAGGCGTTGCCGATACCGTTACCGTAGCCGCCCTGGAAGTTCAGGCCCAGGATGAAGCCGCGCGAGAACGAGTAGTAGTACTGGGCCTGCACGTCGGCCTTGTAGTACTGGATCTTGTCCACCGGCGCGCCGTATTCGACGTTGGCCTGGGTGAAGTAGCCGCGGCTCGGGATCAGCGCGCTGTCACGCGCGTCGCGCGACCAGCCGATCGTCAGCGGCACCGAGTTCGACACGCGGCCGAACTGCGTCACGTAATCCTGGTAGCTCTGCGGCGTGTCCGCATCCACGTCGAGGCGGTTCTGCTCGAAGCCCACGCCGAAGAACACGGTGTCGACTTCCGAGAACGGAATGCCGAACTTCATGTCGCCACCGGCCGTGATGATCCGGAAGCTCGAATTGGTCGAGTAGTACAGCGGCTGGTACGTGCGGTAGAACACGTCGGTGATGCGCTTGATGCCGTCCACCGTGAAGTACGGGTCGACCTGGGTGACCGTCAGCGTGCGGTAGCTGCGCGCCGTGTTGACGTTGACCGACAGGCTGGTGCCCGAGCCGAACACGTTGTCCTGCGAGATACCGGCCGACAGCACCACCTTGTCGGTGGAGGAGAAGCCCGCGCCCAGCGTGATCGCGCCGGTGGGCTTTTCCGTGACCTTCACGTTCACGTCCACCTGGTCGCTCGTGCCTTCCACGGGCACCGTGTTCACGTCCACGTCGGTGAAGTAGCCGAGGCGGTTCACGCGATCCTTCGACAGCGCGAGGCGCCCCGAATCGAACCACGAGCTCTCGAGCTGGCGCATTTCGCGGCGCACCACTTCGTCGCGCGTGCGCGAGTTGCCGATCACGTTGATGCGACGCACGTACACACGGCGGCTCGGATCCACCACCAGCGTGAGCGCGACCTTGTGGGTGGCCTGGTCGATCTGCGGCTGGGCGTTGACGGTCGCGAACGCGTAGCCGTATTCACCGAGCTTGTCGACGATCGCCTTGGTGGTGGACTGCAGCTTCTCGGCCGAGAAGCGCTCGCCGGCCTTGATCTTCACCAGCTTCTGCAGCTCGGCCTGGCGATCGAGCAGGTTGCCCGACAGCTGGATGCTCGAAATCGTGTACGGCTCGCCTTCGTGCAGCGACAGCGTCAGGTACATGTCCTTCTTGTCGGGCGAGATGGACACCTGGGTCGAGTCGATGTTGAACTCGAGATAGCCGCGGTTCAGGTAGTACGAGCGCACGTTCTCGAGGTCGCCCGTGAGCTTTTCCTTCGAGTAGAGGTCGTTCTTCGTGTACCAGGAGAACCAGTTCGGCGTGGACAGCTGCATCTCGTTGCGCAGCGTGCTCGTGCTGAAGGTCTTGTTGCCGATGAAGTTGATCTGGCGGATCTTGGCGCTCGGGCCCTCGGCCACCGAGAACAGCACCGACACGCGATTCGCGTCGACCGGCGTGATCGTGGTGGTGACCTCGGCCGCGTAGTAGCCGCGCGTGAGGTACTGGCGCTTCAACTCCTGCTCGGCCTTGTCCACCAGCGACTTGTCGTAGTAGCGGCCCTGCGACAGCCCGACCGCGCGCAGCGCCTTGGTCAGGTTGTCCTTGTCGAATTCCTTGATGCCGGTGAAGTCGATCGACGAAATCGCCGGACGCTCCTGCACCTGCACGATGACGATGTTGCCTTGTGTGGCGACGCGCACGTCATTGAAGAAGCCCGTGGCGTACAGTGCGCGAATTGCTTCGGATGCCTTGTCGTCCGTGAACGTGTCGCCCTGCTTGATCGGCAGATAGGCGAACACGGAACCGGCTTCGACACGCTGCAAGCCCTCGATCTTGATATCCTGCACGACGAACGGCGACGTCGCGTGGGCTGCGAGTCCGTGCACGGCGAGTGCCGTGGCGGCTACAGTCTTGGGTACGAA
>JASLEG010000222.1 GCA_030151225.1 Burkholderia sp.
GCCTCGGCGGCGCGGCGCGCGGCCTGCACCCGCGCGGCCAGCTCGCGCGCGAGGGCAGCGCCGCTGCCCGGCACGCGCCGCGTGGATGCGGGTGCGGATACGGCGGCGAACGCGGGCGGGGACGGCTCCGCCGCCGCGAACAGGTCGTAGGTGCCGGCTGCCTCGGCCGGTGCTGCGTCGGGCTGCGAAACCGGCACCGGCTCCGTCGATTCGAACGCGACCAGCGCATCGGCCAGCCGAGCCGCGTCGGCGTCGAGCGCGGCCAGCTCGGCACGCATCGCCGCCACCCGACGCGCCGGCGCGGTGGCCGCGGCCAATTCGGCCGTCACGCGATTCGCGAGATCGACGGCACCGTGCGCCGCCGCTTCGGTCGCGGCGGCCTCGGCGAGCCGTGCTTCGGCCAGCGCCGTGCGCCATTGCTCGAGCCAGCGGTCGTGATCGCGTTGCGCGCGTGCTGCCTGTGCGTCGGCGGTATCGCGCTTGCGCTCGGCCTCGGCCACCCGCTCGTCGAGGCTGCGGCGCTGCTCCACGGCACGCTCGGCAGCCTGCACGAAGCTGTCGGCCGCCGCGATCCAGCCTCCGAGATCGTCCGCTTCGGCATCGGGCGCGACCGCGAGCAGCGCGCTGGCCAGCGCCTGCTGCGCGGCCGCGCGCGCGTCGCGCTGCGCCTCGACCTCGCGCGCGAGCCGGTCCACGGCCTGCTGTGCCGCCAGCGCCGTGTCGCGCAGCGCGAGCCAGCCGCCGATGTCGGCCAGCGCGATGCCGGGCAGCGCGGCCGCCTCGACCAGCGAGGCCCAGCCGGCGCGCGTGGCCGCCAGCGCCTGCCCGGCCTCGGCATGATCGGCCTCGCGACGCGCCAGTTGCGCCTGCGCCGCCTCGAGCTGCTGGCGCAGCGCCTGCAGATCGGCGGCCGCCTGCACCGTGCCGACGTGGGAATCGGCCTGCTCGTCGGCATGACGGATCGCGGCATCCACGGCGAGCGCGCCATCGGCCAGCCCGATCGCGCCACGCTTGACCTCGCCCCACACCCCGTCGCGCTGCGCGCGCGCCTCGCGCACGTCGTTCACGCTGACCACCCGGTTGCTCTCGGCGAAGTGCCGCAGCTGCAGCGCGAGCCGCTCGGCCGTCTCGCGCGCGCCGGCCAGCGCCTCGCGGGTGGCCGCGAACGTGCTCTCGCCGTCGCTCTCGGCCTTCTGGCAGGCAGCCAGCCGTGCGGCCGACGGCACCGCCATCGCCTTCAGCCCCGCCGCCGGCTGGCGCCACTGGCCGAGCCGCTCGAATGCGTCGTCGCACGCATGCCGCGCATCGGCCAGCTCGCGTGCCTGCGCGCCGCTGCGCGCCTCGTCGTGGCGAAACGCCTGGGCGGCCGCCAGCGCCGCGCGCAGCGCATCGGGCACCGCCTCGGCCACCCGCGCATCGCGCTGCGCGCGCAGTTGCCCCACCTCGCGCTCGCGATCGTCGAGCGCATCGCGTGCACCGGCCAGCGCCTGCACGAGCGCGCCGCGCTCGCGCAGCAGCTGCGTGACGGTCTTGAGCGCCAGCTCGGTCGGCAACGCGGCCCGCAAGGCCGCTTCCTCGCGCGGCCAGCCCAGCTGGTGCGCGGCCTCGAACGCGGCGTCGCGATGCCGGCCCAGTTCGGCCTGCGCCTCGGGCAGCGCCTGCTCGTGGCGCGCGCAGCTCGCGCGCAGCGCGTCGAGCGCATCGATCTCGTCGGCGAAATGCAGCGCGGCGGCATCGCCCTCGATCGCCTCGCGCGCGGCCCGGCGCTGCGCGAGCGCCTCGCGATGCAGGCCCAGCCGGGCGTGCTCGACGGAAATCGTCTGGGCCGCGTCGCGCAGCTCGTCGCTCGCGGCGGGCGGCAGGTCGAGCGTGTCGCCGAACGCGGCCAGCTCGGCCGTCTTGGCGCGCCAGCCGTTCAGATAGGGCGCCAGCCGCCGCACGCGCTCGAGCTTCGAGCGCAGCCCGTCCACCTGCTTCTGCCGCTCGCGGGCCTCGGCGATCTCGCGCCGCACGGCCTCGAGCGCGTCGTGCCGCTCCACCCAGTCGCGCGTGCGCACCTGCACCGCGCGCAGCTCGCCGGTGGCCTCGCCGAAGGCCGCTTCGGCATCCCCGTAATCGCTCTTGCCACGCGCGCGCCACAGCCGGTCGCGCAGCGCCTCGAGCTCGCCGCGCACCGGGCCCAGGCTGCCCACGCCGGCCGCCGACTCGAACAGCACCTGACCGAGCTGGTCCGACGCGTCGAGCAGGCTGCGCCCGCCCGCCACGAGCCGCTCGTGATCGAGGCCGAACATCTGCTCGAAGAATTCGCGCGTCGCGCCGTCGAGCGCGGCGTCGAGATAGTCGGCGGCGAGCTTCGCGTCGTCGGGCGAACGCAGCGATGCGTTGCCGCGCGCGCGATGGAAACGCAGCACGGCATCGGCATGATCGACCTCGCCGCCGAGCCGCAGCTCGGATTTCTCGTGCAGGAAGTCGAGCGGCGTGCGCAGCTTCATGCCGAACAGCAGCTCGGACACGGCCGTGCGCACGGTGGACTTGCCGGCCTCGTTCGGGCCCACGATCACGTGGAAATCGTGCGGCGCGGCCGGAAACGCCAGCGAGGCGTCGGTGAACTTGCCGTAGCGGATCAGATCGAGTCGTCGGATGCGCATCGTCATTCCCCCCTTGCCAGCCGGGCCAGCAAGGCATCGCCCACCTGCCCGACCAGCGCCGGCAGCTCGCCCGCGCGCGTCATCGCGAGCAGCGGCACGTCGCTGCCGCGAATCTCGGCGCGCACCTTGCCGACGAACGGCTTCAGGTCGCGCTCCAGGCTCGCGAGGAACTCGGCGTCGGCGGCGGCCTCGCCCAGGATCCGCTTCAGGTCGTCGAGCGCCTCGAGCGGCTCGCCGTGCAGCGCGGCATCGGCCGGCGGCGCGGTGCGCAGCTTCACCTTCTCGAGCCACAGCCGCTCGTTGCCGATGATGCCGATCTGGTTCAGCACCTCGGCGCGCAGCGCGGCGGCCTGCCCGAACAGCTCGCCGTGCAGCGGCGTGGCGCCGGCCACCGTCACGCGCACCGCGCGCGGCACCTCGCCGTCCACCGCCAGCAGCGCCTCGAGCGCGCGGCCGATCTGCTGGGCGAGCGCGTCGATCGTCTCGCAGCGGCTCGCGTCCACCTCCACCGCCTCCCAGCGCAGCACGTCGATGTAGAGCCGCTCCACCTGCGCGCGCGCGCCGTCCACCGTCACGAGCACGGCACCGCGCCGGCCCGTCTCGCGCACGTGGCGGCCCTGCAGGTTGCCGGGAAACACGATGGTCGAGGCCTCGTCCCATTGCCGGAATTCGTGCACGTGGCCGAGCGCCCAGTACTGATAGCCCTTCGCGTGCAGCTCGGCGCGCGAGCACGGCGCGTAGTTCGCATGCTCGGCGTGCCCCTCGAGCGCCGTGTGCAGCACGCCGATGTTGAAATAGCCGGGCACCGGATCGGGATAGGCCACCGCAAGGTTGTCGGTCACGGCCTTGTCCCGGAAGCTCTGGCCGTGCAGCGCCACCTTCAGCGCGTCGAGCCGGAAGGTCCTGGCCGCGCGCGTGGGAAACACGGTGACGTTGTCGGGCAGCGCGAGCTTGCGGCTCATCTCGCTCTCGGCATCGTGATTGCCCCACAGCACGTAGGCGGGAATCCCGGCATTGCGCAGGCGGCCCATCTGCTGGCCGAAGAAGATGCCGGTGTTGTGATCCTTCCAGTCGCCGTCGTACAGGTCGCCCGCGATCACCACGAAGGCCACGGCCTCGTCGATGGCGCGATCGACCAGCGCGCGCAGCGCCTCGCGCGAGGCGTTGCGCAGCTGCGCGGCGGGCGCGTCGGGATAGGCGGCGAGGCCGTGCAGCGGGCTGTCGAGATGGATGTCGGCCGCGTGGATGAACTTCACGACGAGTCCTCGTTTCGTATCGTTGGGGAAAGCCGGCGGGCAAGGCCGCCGCGGTCCGCAGATTGTAGAGGGCAACGCGGGAAGCCGGCGCGAACTTCGTGCGCGCTGGCCGAACGGCCAGGGTCGAGCGTGGCGACCAGGGCCTGCGACACCGGAGCCAGCGGCGCACGAGAGGCGGCCGTCAGCCCGGCTCGCCGCCGCCGGGCGCGGCCGTCGCACCGTGCGCGGTCGCGCGTGGCCACGACGCGTCGTCGGCGGCGGCCGCGCGCGGCCTGGG
>JASLEG010000224.1 GCA_030151225.1 Burkholderia sp.
GGCTTGTGCTCGCGCGCGGGGCCGCCCGCGCCGGTGGCCTTCTCGGCGGACGGCCTGGCGGCCGCAGGCTGCGGCGCCGCTGCCGCGGCACCGGGCTGCGCGGCCGCGAAGTGGGCGAGCTGGTTGAATTGCGACTGCAGCAGGTTCCACCAGCCCGACGGATCGAAGGCCTCCGCGCCGGGCACGGCACCCGCGGCACCGGCGGCCGGCTCCGGCTCGGCATCGGCGGACGGTGCCTGCGTCTCGGCGGGCGCTTCCGCCGCCGGCTTCGAGGCGGCCTTCGGCGGCGTGGCGAACGGCGAGCCCGGCGCGTTCCAGGCGCGCGCGGCGGCGTCGACTGCCGGCGCGTCCTTTGCGACGGCAGCCTCGGCAGCCGCCATCGACTCCTTCGCGAGCGTGCCGAATGCCCGCAGCGTGGCGAGCGTGGCGCGCTGCACCTCGAGCGTCTGGATCGCCGACTGCAGCATGCCGAGGTTCAGCTTCAGCCACTGCTCGACCGCGCGCAGATCGGTGATGCGCTTGTCGAGCTCCTCGACGCTGGACAACGGCGTCATCATGTCCGACATCGCCGACAGCGACGGCGGCATGCCGACCGGCGAGGCCCCGCCGAGGCCCGCGCCGAACGGCGACATCCGCATCATGTCCCACATCCGGTCGAGCATCTCGGATGGGTTGAAACCTGCGAAGCCGGAAAACGGGTTGGAGCCGGAAGCGTCGGTCATGCTGCCATCCTTCGTGACGGGTTCGAGGGGAACGATTGTGATCGGGCCGCGCCGCGATGCACGGCGAGGCGCACGAGCGATCATAGCGCGCATGCGGCCCGCGCGAGCGTTCGCGCGCCGCGCCGTCGTGCCGCTCGCGCGTGCGCTCAGGCCTGGCCGTCGAGCGGCGACACCGCCTGTTCGATCGCGCCGAAGATCGACTTGCCGGCCGCGTCGAGCATCTCGATGCGCACGCGGTCGCCGTAGCGCATGAATTCGGTGCTCGGCGCGCCGTGCTCGATCGTCTCGAGGCAGCGCTTCTCCGCGATGCAGCAATAGCCGCGCTTCGCGTCGCGGTTCGACACCGTGCCCGAACCGACAATCGCGCCGGCGCGCAGGTTGCGCGTGCGCGCGGCATGGGCAATCAGCTGTCCGAAGTGGAACGCCATGTCCTCGCCGGCCTCGGGGTTGCCCACCCGCTTGCCGTTCCAGTGCACCACCAGCGGCCGCTCGAGGCGGCCCTCGCGCCAGTGTTCGCCGAGCTCGTCGGGGGTGACCGCCACCGGTGAGAAGGCCGTGGCCGGCTTGCTCTGGAAGAAGCCGAAGCCCTTCGCGAGCTCGCCCGGAATCAGGTTGCGCAGCGACACGTCGTTCACGAGCATCACGAGCCGCACCGCGCGCAGCGCCTCGTCGGGTGCCGTGCCCATCGACACGTCGCCGGTCACCACCGCCACCTCGGCCTCGAAGTCGATGCCCCATTCCTCGGATGCGCACACGATGTCGTCGCGCGCGCCGAGGAAATCGTCGCTGCCGCCCTGGTACATCAGCGGATCGACGCGAAACTCGGGCGGCATCTCGGCACCGCGCGCGCGACGTACCAGCTCGACGTGGTTCAGGTAGGCCGAGCCGTCCGCCCACTGATACGCGCGCGGCAGCGGCGCCATGCAGTCGCCGGGCTCGAACGCGAACGCACGGCGCGCGCGGCCGTGATTGAGCGCGTCGTACAGCTCGCGAAGCTGCGGCGCGTGGAACGCCCAGTCGTCGAGCACGCGCTGCAGGGTGGGCGCGATCGTGTCGGCGATCGCGGCCGTCTGCAGGTCGCGCGACACCACGATCAGTTGGCCGTCGCGCGTGCCGTCCTTCAGCGAAGCAAGTTTCATGGGGCTGGTTACCGTGTAGTGACGATGAAGGGAATCTATTTTACGATGGTGAATCCACGCGGCGAAGGGCGTCCGTCCGGCCCGTGCCGGCCCGCCCGCGCCGCATCCCGATCCGCCCGCCTCTCCAACGCCATTCCATCCATGTCCGACACCGACGATCTCGCCGACGATGCAGCCGATGCCCACGAGGACGGCGCCGAGGAAAAGGTACGCTCCGGCATCCAGTCGATCGAGGTGGGCTTCCGGCTGCTCGACGTGCTGACCCAGGAGCCGCGCGCGATGATGCTGCGCGACCTCGCGCAGCGCGCGCAGATGAGCCCGGCCAAGGCGCACCGCTATCTGGTCAGCTTCCAGCGGCTCGGCGCGGTCGCCCAGGATCCCGTGTCGGGCCGCTACGAGCTCGGCGGCTTCGCGCTGCAGATGGGGCTCGCGCGGCTTGCGCGGGTGGACGGCGTGAAGCTCGCGCGGCTCGCGCTGGCCGCGCTGCGCGACGAGCTCGACCTGACCGTGGGCATCGCCGTGTGGGGCAACCAGGGGCCGACCGTCGTGCACTGGATGGAATCGAGCCACCCGGCCAAGGCCTCGCTGAAGCTCGGCGACGTGATGCCGCTGCTCGGCTCCGCCACCGGGCTGCTGTTCGCCGCGTACCTGCCGCGCAGCAAGACGGCCGCGATGCTCGAGCGCGAACTGGCCGATGCACGTCGCACGTCGCATCGCGACGGCCCGCGCTCGCTGGCCGAGGTCGAGGCGCTGCTCGACGAGGTGCGCCGCCACCAGGCCGCGCGGGTCGAGGGCGTGCTGCTGCCCACCATCCACGCGTTCTGCATGCCCGTGTTCGACGCGCTGGGCGAGCTGTCGCTCGGGCTCATCGCACTCGGTCACGAAGGCTCGTTCGACGTGTCCTGGGGCGGCGAGATCGACCGCGCGATGCGTGAGTGCGCACGCAAGCTGTCGTACGAAATCGGCTACAGCGCCACGCCGCGCGATGCCTGAGGCGGGCGCGGCGCGCGAACCATCGCGGCGCATCGCGGTCGGACCGATCGGTGGCGCGTAGTCGCCGCTCATGATTCGGGAATGCCGCTTGCTGACTGCAGGTTGTCAGCTGAAATACGCCGATCCCGATCACCCAGCCGTTCCGTTACCGCTTCCTCACACGATTCGTTCGATGCCGACCTCGCCCGCCCCCGAAGCGACTCGCCCGATGCCGCGCCATGCGCTGCGCATCGCGCTGACGCTCGTCGTCGTGGTGCTGCTGCACCTCGCGGCGGGGCTGTGGTTCGCCGGCTACCGCGCGCCGGCCAATCCCGACCCGCGCGACGACACGCCGGTCGAGGTCGATCTGCTCAAGCCGCAGCCGATCGAGCGGGCGCCGGCGCCGGCACCCGCTCCGGCCCCGGCGCCCGCCCCTGCCCATCGGGCGGCGCCACCCGCTGCGCCCACGCCGCCCGCTCGCACCGAACCGGTGCTCGCCACCCCTCAGGCGTCGCCCGTCGCCACCACGCCTTCGGCCGCACCTACCGAGTCCGCCCCGGGGCCGGCGTCCGGCGCCGCGGCCACCAGCGCGGCCAGCGCCAAGGCCGCCAGCGCGGCCGTGCCCGCGTCGGCACCGGCGGCGGGCGCGACGTTCATCCCGCCGCCATCGGGCGATCTCCATTACGGCGCCTACTTCAACGGCAACCTGAACGGCACCGCCACGATCCACTGGATCACCGCGGGCGACCGCTATCGCCTGTCGATCGAGATCCCGGTGCCGTTCGTCGGCCCTTACACCTACGAAAGCCTCGGCCGCATCGACGCGTTCGGCATCGCGCCGGACCGCTACACCGAGCAGCGCGGCCGCCGCCCCGCCGACATCGCGATCTTCAACCGCCACACGCACCAGATCGTGTTCACCAAGACGCCCGATTCGCTCGCGCTGGCCGACGGCACGCAGGACCGCTTCAGCCTGCTGATGCAGCTGTCGGGCCTCGTGCACGGCGCGCCGGCCACCTACAAGCCCGGCGTGGCGCGCGAATTCCTCGTGATCGACAACAACAGCGGCGAAACCTGGCCGATCGTCACGATCGGCGACGAGACGATCCGCACCGCGACCAGCTCGCTCGAGACCCGCCATTTCCGCCGCCTGCCGCGCCGCGCGGGCGACACGCGCCGCATCGACATCTGGCTCGCGCCATCGCTCGACTGGCTGCCGGTGCGGCTCGTGCAGACCGAGCCGAACGGCACCGAGATCGAGCTGCTGTGGCAGGGTCGCGACGCGCCGACGATCGGCCTCGGCTACGACGAAGCGGCGAACGATCCCGCGGCGGCCTCAGGCACGGCCGCGGCACCGGCCTCGGCCCCCGTCGCATCGGCGCCGCGAGCCGCCGCGTCGTCGGCAAACCCCGCCTCGCAGCCCCGGTAATTTCTGCCGTTTTTGAACGACCTGCGCACTTGCCCCCGGCACAGGTAAACTTGCGTCACAGTGTTGACAAAGATTGACAACCCTTTTCGTCCACCGGAGGAGAATCGGAAGCGTTTCATCGATATCGGCCTCAAAACCGATGCGCCCGGTGCCACACGGGCGTGCAGCGCCAACCCCTTGAAACCGGCCAGGCCCGCCCCACCTTCGGAGCATTCGGCCTGACAGCCACAGCAAAGAGGAGTGCCGCCATGCAAATGATCTACAACAGCCCTAACTACTGCGTCGTCGAGTTCGCTCCGCAAGTCGGCCATCACGCGATGAATTCCGGTGGCTACGAGATCGTGGACAAGAACGCGCAACGCGAGATCTTCATCGAAGGCGACCTTGCTGCGCGCTTTCGCGAGCATGTCCGGCAGCTGATCGAGGAGGAGCCGTCGCTCGACGAGGTCGACGAATTCCTCGGCCAGTTCGACAGCCTCATGACCCAACCGGTGGTACTGCACTAGCCCGCGGCCGGGCGGCCGCACTCTGCCGCCCGCCTCCGTCGCCGCCCCGCACGACCGAACCCCCGCCCGGCCTGCCGCGCGGGGGTTTTCCATGGCGCCCGCCGCGCCGGACGGCGGCGCCCCGCACCCGCTACAATGGCGGTTTTCCGTCCCAGCCCGCGCCGCCCGTCATGTCGATCCCCTCGCCCGTCCGCCTCGCTCCCGCCGCGCCCTACACGCGCGGCGCCGACCTGCCCGCGCTGCTCGCCAGCCGGATCCTGATCCTCGACGGCGCGATGGGCACCATGATCCAGCAGTACAAGTTCGACGAGGCCGCCTATCGCGGCGCGCGCTTCGCCGACTTCACGCGCGACATCAAGGGCAACAACGAGCTGCTGTCGCTCACGCAGCCCGACACGATCCGCGAGATCCACGCGCAGTATTTCGCCGCGGGCGCCGACATCGTCGAGACCAACACCTTCGGCGCCACCACCGTCGCGCAGGCCGACTACGAGATGGAACACCTGGTGGTGGAGATGAACGTCGAATCGGCGCGGCTCGCGCGCGAGGCGGCGCTCAAGTACGCGACGCCCGACAAGCCGCGCTTCGTGGCCGGCGCGATCGGGCCGACGCCGAAGACGGCGAGCATCTCGCCCGACGTGAACGACCCCGGCGCGCGCAACGTCACCTACGACGAGCTGCGCGATGCGTATTACCAGCAGGCGAAGGCGCTGCTCGACGGCGGCGTGGACCTGTTCCTGGTCGAGACGATCTTCGACACGCTGAACGCGAAAGCCGCGCTGTTCGCGCTCGACCAGCTGTTCGAGGATACCGGCGAGCGCCTGCCGATCATGATCTCGGGCACCGTGACCGACGCGTCGGGCCGGATCCTGTCGGGCCAGACGGTCGAGGCCTTCTGGAATTCCCTGCGCCACGCGAGACCGCTGACCTTCGGCCTGAACTGCGCGCTCGGCGCGGCGCTGATGCGCCCGTACATCGCCGAGCTGGCCAAGCTGTGCGACACCTACGTGTCCTGCTACCCGAACGCGGGCCTGCCGAACCCGATGGCCGACACCGGCTTCGACGAAACCCCCGACGTCACCTCGCGCCTGCTCAAGGAATTCGCGCAGGCCGGCCTCGTGAATCTGGCCGGCGGCTGCTGCGGCACCACGCCCGCGCACATCGCCGAGATCGCGAAGGCGCTGGCCGAGGTGAAGCCGCGCCGCTGGCCGTCGCATTACGGCGACGCGGCCTGAAGCCCGCCCGAATCCGCCCGCAGCCCGCCGCCGAGCCCCTCGCGCGCACGCCCGAAGAACCGCAGCACCAACGATACGCATCCGCACCGACATGACCGATCACATCATGCGACTGGCCGGCCTCGAGCCGTTCAACGTCACCGAAGGCACCCTGTTCATCAACGTCGGCGAGCGCACCAACGTGACCGGCTCGAAGGCGTTCGCGCGCATGATCCTGAACGGCCAGTTCGACGAGGCGCTCGCCGTCGCGCGCCAGCAGGTGGAGAACGGCGCGCAGGTGATCGACATCAACATGGACGAGGCGATGCTCGATTCGAAGGCGGCAATGGTGCGCTTCCTGAATCTGATCGCCTCCGAGCCCGACATCGCGCGCGTGCCGATCATGATCGACTCGTCGAAGTGGGAGGTGATCGAGGCGGGCCTGAAGTGCGTGCAGGGCAAGGCGATCGTCAACTCGATCTCGCTGAAGGAAGGCGAGGAGCCGTTCCGCCATCACGCGCGGCTGATCCGCCGCTACGGCGCGGCCGCGGTGGTGATGGCCTTCGACGAGACCGGCCAGGCCGACACCTTCGAGCGCAAGATCGAGATCTGCACGCGCTCCTACAGGTTCCTGGTCGAGCAATGCGATTTCCCGCCCGAGGACATCATCTTCGATCCGAACATCTTCGCGGTGGCCACCGGCATCGAGGAGCACAACAACTACGCGGTCGACTTCATCGAGGCGACGCGCTGGATCAAGCAGAACCTGCCGCACGCGAAGATCAGCGGCGGCGTGTCGAACGTGTCGTTCTCGTTTCGCGGCAACGACCCGGTGCGCGAAGCGATTCATACGGTGTTCCTCTACCACGCCATCCAGGCGGGCATGGACATGGGCATCGTCAACGCGGGGCAGTTGGGCGTCTATGCGGACCTCGACCCCGAGTTGCGCGAGCGCGTCGAAGACGTCGTGCTGAACCGCCGCGATGACGCAACCGACCGCCTGCTCGAGATCGCCGACAAGTTCAAGACCGGCGCCGCGAAGAAGGAAGAGAACCTCGAGTGGCGCAACCAGCCGGTCGAGAAGCGGCTCGCGCACGCGCTCGTGCACGGCATCACGAACTTCATCGTGGAAGACACCGAGGAAGCCCGCGCCAAGATCCACGCCGCCGGCGGCCGCCCGATCA
>JASLEG010000292.1 GCA_030151225.1 Burkholderia sp.
GGATAATGCGTTCATCGAGTCGTTCAACGGCAGTTTGCGGGACGAATGTTTGAACGTCGATTGGTTCCTGTCGCTGGACGATGCTCGGGAAAAGATCGAGCACTGGCGGCAGGATTACAACGACTTCAGGCCGCACAGTTCGCTGGGCGATCTGACACCGTGCGAGTTTCGGCTCGCGCACCTTAAGGCCGGAAATCTCCAAGTCTAGACGCTCGGCTAGTCGGGGGGAGGTCAAGCAGCCATAGGAGACCGTTTGAGACGAGAGTGCTATCCATCGCACATTGCAGATCTTTTTTGAGATTTGCTTGTTGTAGGATGGCGAGGGAGCGCGTTGGACTGACGCTCAAGAGGCGCCCACGGGATTTGACAAGCTTTCAAATTGCTCAAGAAGAAAATCGAGGAAATAAGTGGATCGATACGATATTGGTGAAGTGCTGACCAGAGTTTCGCTGGAAGACGTGGTCAGGCGGCTTGGCATTGAAACTGAGCGACGAGGGGCACAGACGAGAGCGCTTTGTCCGTTTCACCAAGACACTCGGCCTTCGCTGAATTTGTATCCGGAAGACGGGACTTCACCCGCGCACTTCCATTGCTTTGCTTGCGGTGCTCATGGCACCGCTATCGACCTGGTGAAGCAAGTTCAGGGACTGGAGTTTTTGCCGGCAGTGCAATGGCTGAGTCAACAATTCGGTCTTGCTTCGCTGAGGCGTTCCACTTCGCTCCGGGATGAGCGCAAGGCTTCCAGTCAAACGGCACTCGATTTTGCGCTAAGTACATTCAACTCGAATCATGACGCTAAGCTATTCAAGGATTGGTGCGGGGAGCGTCAGTTCGATGATGGCTTTTTATTTGATCACGGGCTGCGTTGTATTTCGCGGGGCGTTCTGATCGATGCCTTGCAGAACAAGAGCTTGGGCGACCGAGCCGAATTGATCGATGGACTTGAGAGGCTGGGGCTGCTCAAGCGCATGCGATCATCCACCTCGACCGAGCACTGGAAGCTGGGTTTGCCGGACCAGTTTCGAGATTTTTTTCATGATGGTCGGATCGTTATTCCCATTCGCAGCGCGGATGGCAAGCAATCCGATGTGGTCGGCTTTGCAGGGCGCGCGCTGAAAAATACGCCGCCGGAGGGTGTGGCGAAGTATTTGCTCACGTCTGGTTTCGACAAGAGCAACCATCTGTTCAATGCGAATCACGCTTTTGCGGCGGTACGGCAGGCATCGAAAAATGGCCAACCGACGAAGCTATATCTGGTCGAAGGGTTTCTCGATGCGCTGCGCATGGAGTCCTTGGGACAGCATGCGGTAGCCCTGATGGGCAGTAGCCTCGGCAACGGTCAGATGGAATTGCTGAAGTCGCTGGTCGAGACGCTGCCAGGGCGAGGCGAATTGGCATACAGCGTGTTCCTCGATAGTGATTCGGCTGGATTCGGCGGTGCCAGCCGTTTGGTGCGACGGTTACTTGACCTACAAGGCGTGGATTTGCGCTGGACGGGCTTGCCTTGGCGAACTCAACCGGCGCTGGGTAAAGATCCCGATACTTGCCTGAGTGACGCCGAGTCTCCTGAGCAAGCTGCATCGTGGTTGGCGCAATATGATCTGCCGGCTGAGGGGGTAGTGCTGGCAGGAGAAATTGGAACTCAAGATGCGTCCGACCTTGACGAAGTACGCTGGAAGGATATTGCAGCAACCATTCGCGAGC
This sequence comes from Burkholderia sp., assembly GCA_030151225.1. GTDB lineage: Bacteria > Pseudomonadota > Gammaproteobacteria > Burkholderiales > Burkholderiaceae > Burkholderia. The sequence goes on from JASLEG010000292.1 coordinate 1,705, forward strand.
GAGCGCTTTTCAGAACGGCGATGGTGCTCAAACGCCTTTATGGCCACAGATCTGTCGAGATATCGACGACACGACTCGAACACAGCCAACGCGTGTGGGCTCTGCAGCTGGCCGATATTTTTCGGGGATCCACCGGTAGCAGGCGGTCCTCGAATGTGCCTGGCGCTTTCCTGGAGAAGAAGCAACCGCGCGCCGCTTTGGCTCGACGACTTGCCTATCATGGCTCGCGCCGGGGGGAACTTCCTTGCGACGAGGATGCCTGGCAAATCCTTAATAGCAACGAATATCTGTTTGATGAAACTGCGCTGGACCGGATACGAGCCGTCATTGCGCACGGTTCCTGGACTCAAGCTGCACCATTTGACGCCGTCCATTTGCCGCGCAAGCTGACTGCCAATCGTGAAGTGCTTGACGATCCTCGTCGCAAGGTCATGCCGCACCCAGCCGACTTGCACGTACAGCAGATACTTTTGAACGAACTGCTTACCCATCGGCATGATCACCTCAGTGCGACCGGAGGTGCGTTTTCTCAACACATTCCAGCAGTGCGCTGGTATTCGTCCCGACAAGAGGTTGTGGTCACCGGAAAATATGAGTCACTCAACGACCCCGACCTTGAGAAAGATGAACCGAAGACCTTGAGTTTTGGTTACCAGGTTGACATGGATGTTCTGGAGGGGGACAAGACGCCCTCCGATCAAGGCATGTTCCGGCCGTTTGGTCAGTGCTGGCGTGACTTCATGTCGTGCTTGTCGCATCAGTGTCATGCAATTGGCCCGCGGGTGCACGTATTACGTCTTGACGCCAAGCGCTATTACGATTCGATCCAGCGTTACGTGGTACGAGAAGAACTTCTCAAACCACTGTTCAATGCGTTAAAAGACTGCAAGCCTGAAGGTTTCAACGAGATGCTCGGATTATCGGACACCTCGCCAGCTGATGCCGAGCTTGAACGCCTTATCATTGGACTGATCTTCGGTAACGAGTATCACGATCCCGATGTTGAGGGGGAAGTTCAATACAGCGAAGCAGTGGTTGGTATTCCTCAAGGGCCCGTGTTGTCAGCTTACATTGGCACGATCGCCTTGTTTCCTGTCGACGATGTGGCGCGACGTTTCATTCGTCGTACTCGCATTGAAAATTCCGATGGCACGCAACATCCTCGTGCTGGCTATGCACGTTATGTAGACGATGTGGTGTTGTTCGCGGACAGCGAGGCGCTATTGAAGGAACTGCGTGAAGAACTCCAGGCCAAGGCAGCGGAGTTCTCTATCGCCCTGATTCACAAGGGTGAAGTCGTGCGATCCGGGACGCCATCTCAGGTTATGAGTCAGTTGAACGACGGACGGGGGCTTGCCGCGTCTGTGCCCGCATGGGAACCGCCTATCGTAGGCGACGGTGAAGTGGATTGGAGTTTGGGTGATGACCTGCCGAAGGTGGATCGGCAGTGCGCCCTGCAAATGCTGCGTCATCCGACGCTGATGGATCGTCCAGATGACATTGGCGAACAGGTGAAAGCGGCAATGAGTGCGCCGGACCTGCGAGTAAGTGATTTAGGCCTGTGTGCTCGCTGGCTGTGGTGGCACGTTGCCATCGAGCACCAACCGGGTAATCGAGTTGATGCCTGGAATTACTTTTGGCAATTGTGGGAAATGGTAACAGAGGGGCATGACTGGGCCGCGGCGTTCAACCAGTCGGGCTACGACATACTTGCAGCCGTTGAAGGGCTGGATAAATTGCTCGACGCAAATCCTTGGCAAATGAATGGCCAGTCTCTGACGGAGCGCGATGACAGGAAGTCCAAGCGCGTTGCACTGGCCCGCTTGGTCTGTGAACGTGATTTTTTTGAGCGAATTAATCCAGACAAGAATAGTGATCATATCAGGCGTCGAGAGCGGCTGGTGGTGCGCAAGGCATGGCGTTTAGCTGGTCGGCATCTTGAAGAGGACTTGGTACTGCCTGTTGTGGCCCCGCAGGAAAATCGTGACATATCCGCTGTTGAGTGGCTGTGTTTGGCGGGAACGATGCTGTTCAGTGCATCGGGTGTCGGTAATCCATTGGGATCGCTTGAAGGCCGCAACCTTGTTCGATGTGGCGGAATGGAACTCGCGAAGAGAGTTGTCGCCAAGTTGAAGCGTCAGAGCGACCAATTTGATGATAAACAAACTGTCGGGCTGACCGTCGACTTCATCGTCAGAAGTGCGCGACGTGAAATGAAACTGAGGTTGTTGTCGAATTTTTCATATCTTCTCGCAGACGGTCAACAACGCTTGATTCCGAATTTGCCTGTTTTGGGAAAAGGTGTTGAGTCTCTTTATGGTATCGATGAAGTAAGAGAATCGGACGGCAGGTTTCTGTATCGCTGGGCGCTTAGCAACGATAATTCAGACGATGTTCCAATAAAATCTCATTTTCTGCAAGTTAATTCGTATGGTTTTGTTGGCATCTCGCAGGTTATGTTTGAGTCAACCAATGTCCCTTCCGATACTGTCTCTCGGAGCAGGAGTGCGAAGCAGTATCCGTGGATTGATTCGAATAAGGATAATTTATCGATTTATGGTCAAAGGACTAGTTTGGCGGCGTCGCTGTTTCGTATCCTGTTGAAAATTCATCAATGGCGAGACACTGACGGGAAGGGCGTATATGTTCCGTTCCGGCAGCAACTGTTCATCGATGGCGAATCGGAAAGCTTGACGATTTACCTAATGGCAGATCCGATTCCTATCGATTTGCTTGGTGTGAGCGCGTGGTATCACGATCGTGATGAACGCGTGCAGTCGGAAAACGTACCGTTTTCCGGCGCAGAAATATGGCGCGTGGGTTGGGCTGTGGCTGACGTACTGAATGTGGCAGCAGATATGGCGGGGGAAGGTAGCGAACGAGACGAACTCATCGGTGAAACAGATGAATCGGATGATGACGCGCGTGCCAGAGAAGTATTGGAAGACTACGTACTACGGCAGCAATTGCGCAAACTGCAGGGAAGCTACCTGTCATCTGCATCTATTAACGTTGACGAAAACTCCGACTCACAGCTGCCGAAGACGATAGAGCGGGCGCTCAGGTTGTTGCAAGAATTTCCAACCAACTTGAATCTGGATGCACAGATAAGGCATGTGATTTTGATGGAGGTCGAAAGTCGAGCCATGGCCATGCGCATCAACATGCGTAGCGGCGGTGAATTGCGACACACGCTTCATCAAGCCTTTCCTGACGTGTTGGCGCGGTTGCCATTATGGGTTGTATCGGGACTAAAATTAGATCGTTCAGCGGATCAAGCCAATTCGTTGCGACCAGAATTGTCACTGATGATCGGGCTATATCGCTCGCTCTATCCGATTCATGCGAATGATGAGACTAATTCCCCATCATCGTTGCGTACTTCGCTAACGCTTGCCACGGTTGGGATTGGCTTGCGCGGGAGTGTGGCTGCACTTTGGGGGAGTGCTGCGGGTGCAGGTCCGCATCGGATGAATGAAAGTCTTACTATCCCGACCGTATGGGCAGATCCAGATATGGCTCGTTTGGATACGCAGGGTGATTACCGTGCAATACGAAAAATTCTGTTTGATGGAGATTGGCCTGCATTGTGCAGAGCAAGCCCATGGCAATGGATGCTCGCTATGGTCGGCTTGCTTGATGCCAATTTTGGTCAAGCCTTCCAGTTGACATTTTTAAAAGATTTGTTTTTCGCTCTATGTGAGTGGCAAACAAAGCCCGTTATTGACGATGATTTGAAACTAGATATCTGGCCATTTGAATCATTGCCGATATTCACTGCTGAGCAATGTGATAATTTGATTCGATTGCTGCCCGAAGCGCTGCGCGCTTTGGATCAGAAACTAGGCATGCGAATTGTGTGTGTTCGAGGGCGAGTGTTCGACAGAAATCGGGACACTGACGAATTCACTGATGCAGCTAAAGAGCGTTGGCAAATGAGTCGCCCACAGTACACTAGTTTGTACGGTAACTCCGTCGAAGAATGTCGTCCGTCTGAGACTGGGCGTGTATTTAAGGTTTGGACTGAGACGCGGAGTATTGCCGAAAATGATTTGTTGGCGATACATACCCTAGATGCCAAATTGGGTAAATGGTTGCCGTCTCGATCAGATGAACCCCATAAAAATGAGGAGGCCCTGCAGGATCGAGGGCAATCATTCTCTGTCGATCAGGATGAAAGGCTTCCGCGTGCGCCGTTATCGAGTGATCATGAGGGTGATTCTTCTGCGGAGCTAGATGGTGATGTTGTTCATCAAGATGAAGAAATCGATAAGAATCAGGAATTTTCTGATGAAAAACCTGATATGGCAGCATCCTTGGGTGCGCCGGATAAGCAGACGAGAAAAAATGCTACGTTGGTCGATCCAGGTCTATTGAATGAATGGCAGCGCACGTCTTGGAAAAATAGACATGCAGCTGAATTAAATGGCAAGACGGGAGAGCGTATTTCTTCTCATTTTCGCGTCGCTTTATTTCAGTGTCGAGTAGATGATAGCTATGCGCATCCCTTATCCGAAGTTGGCCTGGGAGGCTTTCCTTTGGCCAGTTCGTCGAAAGATGGGATTCGTTCGATGTTGCAGGATGAAGATCTTAAAAATATAAATAAAGCTGCAAAGAGAAATAGTGAGTTTTTGTGGAAAGACGGCCGAAATATAATTTCTTGGCCAGAGCATCGACGTCGAGTTTTGCTGGGGCAGGCATTGAAGGCGTGTGGGGATTTGAATGTTGAGTTATTGATTTTACCGGAGGTTTCGGTTAGGCCGGATACTATTGTTTGGCTGAAAAAGAAGCTTGCAAATTACCCTGGTCTGGCTGTTCTTGCTGGTACATATCGAAAATTCGAACCATATCGTGACCATGATCATTTGACGGAAAAGCTGACGCTTCTCTGGAATTCGGGCAAGGATCTCGCGGCATCATTGGGTTTGTCCAATGCAGTCATTGAATTTTCTCGCGGTAAAAAATATAGAGCTGTGGCTGCTCACGAGCTCTTCCGGCCGTATTCAGAAAAATTGCACCCACTTTACTCTGAAGAGAGTGTTTTGGACGCGGTTCGTAAAGCCAAGGGGGCGACGAAAAAGAATGAATGGAGTGTTGATGAGGTTTTGTCAGTAATAAAGAATTTGGTTCATGGTCCTCATAAATTGCGTTTTTGCATGGAGTTGATTTGTTCTGAGCTGTTTATGCTGACAAGTCCGGCTAATAGGATGCCGTTGCAGCAGGAGATGGCTAAAATAATGAAGGTATTTGAAGACGATCCTGCAGGTGCGGGGGCGTTGGTTAGTGATGATGTCGATGCGCTTGGTGAATTGTTGACATTCGCGCAAACGCAGCGTGAAAGGCGGTCGTTGTTGTTGGTACCTGCTTTTACGAGTCGCAGTAACGATTATTGGCATGCTGGTCAGGCAAGTGTTTTGGCGTCTGGAACTGCGACGGTGTTCTGTAATGCGGCTAACAAGAAAGGAAGTATTGGAGGTAGTTGCTTTATTGGAATTGATTCGGTGAGTGATGCGAAGCATGAGCACGCTGGCGTTGTGCGTTTATTGACCCCATACCACGGCTGGAGTAAAGGAATCTTGCAGCCGGATTGTAAAGGGGCATTATCACCGGCTGATCAGGCGTTGGTCGTTGTCGATTTGGATCCCGTGCACGTGGTTGGCGGCAAGCCGCGTCCGCAGTTGTTGCCTGAACCAATGTCTCTGGTCGCATATTTGCCGATTGTGGAAGTGGTGGACAAAGATAAGAATGCAGAGGGGTTGAAAAAAGAGTTGCGTGGGAAGTTGACTGACGAAGGTTGTGAAGCTCTAGGGCGTATGCTCACGAATGAAGCCTTTCCGGAAGCGTGTGGACAATTGCATGAGCATAAGGATTTTTTTGAGGCATTAGATGCTTTGTTAAAAGATAAACGGGACGAAAAGCTGGATTTGGAAATCGGTGGCCCAAAAGTGGAAAAATTCAAAGAATTTTTCGGAGATTCACGCGCTGTAGGTGAGCGGATCATGGCTTGGCTTCGCGACCGTCATCAGCAACCCGCTCCGCGCGCAGGTGACCTACGTCTGGAGCCAGCTTGGCTAGATTTTTTGGTTGCAGATTTAACTTGGACATATAGCGGGGAAACGCGCCCTGAAGTACACGTGCCGCCTTGGATTAGTGAAAAAAAAGATTTCTAGTTGCGGAAATTAAGTGGTATCCAGTTGGTCTCGTCGCGTGTCAACGGACAAGTAAGATAAGCTCGGAAAAATGCACAAGATCACCATCGACGATCTTGTGCTACATCCTTTCCCGTCGCCCTCCCGGCACCTTCGATATAATCCTGCCCCTGAGAGTGCCGCCGTATCGGCGGCAAACAATACCCAAAAAAAGAAACGCAGGGGTTCGAATGAACGCGCAGGACATCGTGAGTGCGATGCAGGGCGGTTTGCTGCAACAGGATCGCTTGCTGAAGCTGGACACGCCGCTCGGGCAGGACGTGCTCGTGCCGCAGCGGGCCATCGGGCATTCCCGCATCGGGCGACACTTCGATTTCACGCTCGACGTGCTGTCCACGCGCAGCGATCTGAAGCTGAAGACCTTGATCGGGCAGACCGTGACGCTGTGGATGCTGCAGACCGATCAGTCGTATCTGCCGTGGCACGGCTACGTCTACACCGTGCGCCGGCTCGGTGCCGAGGGCGGCCTCACGAGCTATCAGCTCAGCTTCGCGTCGTGGATGCACTTCCTGAAATTCCGTCGCGACCAGCGCATCTGGCAGGACTTGTCCGCCGACGCGATCCTCAAGGACGTGTTCGCGGCCCATCCCCAGGCCGGTGGCCGCTACGAGTTCGCGCTGTCGAAACCGTTGCCGGCGCGATCCTATTGCACGCAGTACGAGGACGACTGGAACTTCGTCCACCGCCTGATGGAAGAGGAAGGCCTGTTCGGCTTCTGGCGGCAGAGCAGCGACGGCAAATCCCACAAGCTCACGATCACGGATCGCCTCGACACCTGCGAGCCACTCGCCACGCAGACGGTGCAGTTCTCGCGCTACGGCACCGACAGCGAGGTGGATGCGCTGGTGCACTGGTCCGGCATGCGCACGCTGCACAGCGCCGTGCTGGCCACGCGCACCTTCGACTACAAGCACCCGTCGCCGCTCGCCAACCCCAAGGCCACCCATATTCCAACGCTGTCGCAGGCATTGCCGGAATCGCTCGAAATGTACGAGTACACCGGCCCGTACACGTATCTGGATCAGGCGCGGGGTGATCAGTTGAGCAAGATCCGGATGGAGGAATGGGAATCCGGCGCACGGCGGTTCTACGGTGTGGGCGGTGTGCGCGACATCGATGCGGGGCGCTGGTTCGAACTCGTCGGGCATCCCGAACACGACCAGGACACGCGCGATCGCAACCTGTTCGCCGTGATCGAGGCGAACTGGGCGATCCGCAACAATCTGCCGGGCGCCGGGCACCACGGGGATCTGCCAGGCAGCCTCGAGGGCCAGTTGTCCGCCGCGCTCGAGAGTCGCGAAGGGCAATCCGCGACGCGCGTGACGCATGTGGACGGTGCCGAGGGCGTGTTCCTCGTGGCCATGGAGGCGCAGCGCAAGGCCGTGCCGTTCCGCAGCCCGCTCGAGCATCGCAGGCCGGTCATGCAGATGCAGAGCGCCACGGTGGTGGGGCCGCAGGATCAGCCGATCCATACCGACGAGTTCGGGCGCGTGAAGGTGCAGTTTCACTGGGACCGGATCGGGCAGCGCGACGAGCGCAGCTCGTGCTGGATGCGCGTGAGCCATCCGTGGGCGGGGCAGGGCTTCGGGATGATTCACGTGCCGCGCGTGAGCGACGAGGTGGTGGTGTCCTTCCTCGATGGCAACCCCGATCGCCCGATCGTCACGGGCCGGGTATCGAACGGCATCAACACCACGCAGTGGAAGCTGCCCGAGAACCAGAGCCTGTCGGGGCTGCGCTCGCGCGAGCTGGGCGGCGCGCAGGCGAATCAGGTGGTGGCCGACGACACGCCCGGCAAGCTGCAGGTGCAGGTATCGAGCGATCTGGCGCAATCGCGGCTGGTGGTGGGCTACAACACGCGCATCGACGGCCGCGAAGGGCGCGGGCAGGCCCGTGGCACCGGCTGGGAGCTGGCGACCGATGCCTGGGGCGTGCTGCGCGCGAATCGCGGCATGCTGGTGACGACCGAAACACGCTCGGGCACGGGCGCTGCCGCGAAGGACATGGGCGAGACCGTCCAGCGTCTCGCGCAGGCGCACGATCTGCACGACACACTCGCGAATGCCGCCGTGCAGGCGCAGGTGCAGGACGCGCAGGATCAGGGCGCCGTGGCCACGGTGCTGAAGCAGCAGAACGACGAGCTGCTGGGCCAGGGGCAGGCGGCCGGTCAGGACAGCGACGGCTTCCCCGAACTGGCCAAGCCGCATCTGGTGCTCGCGTCGCCGGCGGGGATCGAGGCGTCGACGCCGGGAGCCGTGCACGTGGCCGGCGGCCAGCACGTGGCGCTGACCAGCGACGCGCACGTGAGCGTGACGAGCGGCAGCAGCTTGCTGGCCACGGCGCGCAATGCCATCCGCTTCTTCGCCTACAAGCTCGGGCTGCGGATGGTGTCCTACGCCGGCGACATCGACATCAAGGCGCTGCAGAAGAACCTCAACCTGCTGGCCAAGCTCGAGATCACGCAATCGGCCAACCGCATCACGATCCGCGCGACCGAGGAGGTGATGCTGCATGGCGGCGACAGCTACATCAGCCTGAAGAGCGGGAAGATCACGGTGGGCGGCAGCGTGTACGAGGTCAATGCGCAGATGAGCAACATGCCGCCCAAGCCGATGGGCGTGAGCCCGACCGGCCTGCCCGACGTGCAGGCGAACGATCAGGTGTTCCGCGTACTGTCGCCGACGGGCAAGCCGCTGCCGGGCATCGACTATCAAATGAGCACGGCATCGGGCGGCCACGTGGCGAGCACGAACGCACAGGGGCGCTCGCCGGCCCTGAACACGGCACAACAGGAACAGGCGCACTTCCAGCTGCATTGGGACGACTTTGGCGCCGCGACCGAACACGGCGACGCGTGATCGGCTACCAGAACTCAATCAGGAGCAAGACGCTTTGGCGGACAATCTGAAGGCAACGGGGCAGACCAATCCCGATCCGAATACCTGCGTGGACGCGCAGTGCAACTGCGACATCATCTGGTCGCTGGCGCAGCAGTTTTCGATGCGGCAGATCGTGACGAATGGCGTGTCGCATAACGCGCAGCCTGACTACCGTGAAGTCCGGGGCACGGGCGGCGTACCTCAAGCCCATGCGCCGCAGTTCGTCAACGATTCCGAGGTCCGAGCTCGACGAATCGCAGCGGCGTATGCACGGGTCTACCTCGAGGAGTTTCCCCTCGGAGATAAAAATAAAAAGGGACGCTTCTACTGGTTGGCGCTGGGCGCCTTCGCATCCAAGCAAGTTGCAGCGACGCTGGCGTTGTGGCGTGTGCGTTACGGTGCGCGCTGGTCGGAGCTTCGTGCTGGGTTGGGGCTCGGCAACCTTTGGTTATTCAATGATGTCCTTGCCTGGTTCTACACGTATGGAGCAGGGGCCGATACATTCGACCATTGCGCGCCGGCTCGGGATTGCCGTAAATTTGTTGACCAGGTTGCGACCAATTTCAAGCGTCAACTGGGTTACGAGGAAGCGATTGATCAGGTTCCGTACATGATTGACGGGAAAACTGGAAAGAAAGAAGCCAAGCTGGGTTATCTGAAGTGCACGCCGATTATTCTAAAAGGATTTGAAAAGGTTAAGGCTTGGGAGGGGGCGAGTGCAATGAGTCAACTGGATTTGCAGATGGATCATCTGCTGTTAATCGCTCAGCACGAGCAAGGCGAGGTATTGCAGGGCCTGATATATGATAATCCTAAATTTCAATGGTGGCTCGATAAGCAGCGCGGTGCATTGGCGACCTCGGATAATGAGGCGCTCAAGAGATCATTGGATGCTGTGGAATCTAATATGTCCGATGGGTCGGAAATAGCAGGTCAGATGCTTGTGCGTGCATTGGTTCCAAGTTTGAAGTTGGTTTTGACGTCGGATGATGATTATAAAGGCCCTGATTCGGAAAGGGGGCTGTTCGAGTCTGATGCTCCGGATAAGCTGGTTTTGCAAAATTACGGGAAGAGAATGGATTGGATTACAGGTGCTGCGTATAAATTCAATTCGCTTATGATAAACAAGACTACCCAGATGGAGGGTTACCTTTCGGTTATGGAGGGTTGGTGGGATATGGCGGATAGATGATGAAAAAGAATATTTATTGGATTGCTGTTGTTGGGGTGTTTTTTGTGGGATTGGTGTTGATGGTGCATTATGTCCCGGCGAATTCCGCAAACATTTCTGGAAGTGATATGAGCAAAGCCGTTACTGTAATTCAATTGGGGGATCCTAAGAATTCGGATCTTTCCGGGACTAATGCATCGGTGGATCGCCATCCCGCTGGTATGAATTTTTATCAACATGATTGGAATCCAGGCGCACTCGGCATCGTAAAGTTCGAGAACGGAAAGCATGAATTCGTTGTGGACAACGTGTATTCGGCGATCGGGATGGAAGACGCGGATGTGCCGGGGGGAATTTCACAGTGGAATATCAACTTCGGCGTCAGCCCTGATGATGCAGTGACACATGAAGCCGCGCTGAAAAAAATGATGGCCTTTTTCGCGAGTCTGCGCGAACACGGTTGGAAAAGGTACATCGAACCGGATGATCCGCGTTTGACGGGGAAGCAGGCATGGGAATATAGCAAACAGCAATCCTTGTATTCTCGAGATTCCACCTATATCCCGACTATTGAAGAGTGGACGAATGATGTCGAGTCGCGTCCGCGCTGGAAGTTTTACGCTGATGGAGTTTATATTGAGGTTTCAATTACTGAAAGTAATATGGGGGGATTCGTTGGAAAGACGACCTACTTGATTACCGCGTTGGTGAGAAATGAGCATGATTTTTACGGGGTGAGATATTTTTATAAGAATAAAGAGAAGGTGCATAATTGGAAGTCTTTGATTTCTGACGAGTTGAAGAAGTATCACGAGAGTCGAGTCAAGACCGAGGAAGTGCTGAAGTCGAAAGGTTATACGATCGATACGGCATATCAGGATCCCCCGATCAAGGCTTTGCAGGGTTCGGCTTCCGACTCTAAATGAACGGGGTGAGACCATGCGAGCAACGGTTAACGGCAAAGCCCAGATCGTCGTGGGCGACAGCACCAGCCACGGCGGTCGCGTGATTTCGGGCAGCCCCTCTTCAACCTGGAGCAGCGCGAAGATCCCTATCGCCCGCAAGGGCGACCGGGTGACATGTCCGAAGTGCGAACCGCATGAGTTCGACATTGTTGAAGGATGTGACGGCAGCACGGATTTCGGGGCGCCCGTTGCTCTGGAAGGACACAAGACGGGGTGCGGCGCCGTGCTGATCGCCCAGCAGGGCGAGAGCGAGTAATCAGTCGTGCTTGGCCGCGCCGAGCAAGCTGCCGGCCGCCTCGGCAAAGCTGGCAAAGCACGTGTCAAAGCTCGGCTTCTGCCCGGCATGGAGCAGCGGACTCAAGCGTTGCCCGTCATTCTGGCGAAACCCTTCATCTGTCGCGGCTCGCGCCAACGCTGCCCGCTGCACTTGCGACGACTGCCGTGCAGCGGTCGGGAGCGCGAAGCAGGTGGCGGAAAGCATGCTTCCTGGCCGCGTCGATATCGATGCGTTTCTTTATTCTCCATCTCCGTCGCGAGACATGAAAATCGGGGAATCTCATGCGCGCACGTCCCTCCGCAAGACTGCTGATCGTCGCTCGGGGGCCGCGCGTGTTGTTGTTCCGATTCGTGCATGAATCGGGCACGTGCTGGCTGTTCGGATCGATCTGGACTGATCTCGAGCGCGAACTGGTCGCAGCCGGCAAGATCTGAAATACATCACAAAATCCGTTTTCAACCCGCGAGATAATCTGAGTCAAATCATCGCACGAAGGATAGAAGTATCTTCGAGCTCAGCGTATTGAATTAATCTTCACTCCCTCCTCATCTCGCCTCGCTAGATTTCAATCGGACGAATCAGAAACTGGAAATTCGTCTTTTAATTTCAACAGAATAAAAACCATTCTCCGTCTCAATTTTCCGCTTCGGTAATCTCGCGTCCAATTCCTAACGAATGGGCGCGAGCCGCGCCGACGCGCATGAACACGAATTCGCATCGTCTGTATTCCAGGCTCCGCAGGATGGTGGTGGCCGTAGCGGAGATCCGGCGAACCAGAAGCAGGACGTGGCGAATGGCGACACGGCCGGTGCCGAGGCGTGGAAGGAGGGCGGCGCTGCGCTGGTGGGGGGGATCGCGGGCGGGAATGCGGTGGGTGGAGCGGCCGGCGCAGCGATTGCGTCGATCGCAGGAGGAAAGCTTAACGAACTGAGCGGCGCGATTGCCGGTGGCGATCCGACCGGCAATGCAGACATGAATCAGGCGCTGGGCAACATCGTGGCGAACGCGTTGGCCATGGGAGCGGGAGGCGTGGTCGGTGGGGAGGCGGGGGCGTTCTCGGGGTACGACGTGGATCGGTTCAATCGGCAGTTGCGCGCCGACGAGCGTCAATGGGCCGACGACAAGGCGAACGACTTCGCCAGGTTTTACGAGGAAAAGACCGACAGGCGGCTGAGCGCCGAGCAGGCAAAAAACATGTTGCTGGCCAATGGTTATCGGCTGGTGGATGGGGCGGCGAGCAAGGGGCCGGGTGGTGACGCCACGGCGGTGGCCTATATCAGCCAGAACGGCGGCGGATTGTTCCGTGCCACGCCGGATGAATACAAAAGTCCGTTTTTGTCGGGGAGCAAGGATTGCTCGCTGACGCCGGAGCAGGCCGCGCTGCCGGGGGCGGTGGCGAATCCGACTGCGGGGCTTCTATTCACAGGCGGCTTGGTAACGGCGGGGCTGTTGCCGGAAATTGCTGCGGGCGTGGCCGCCATTCCCGGTGCACCAATCTTCGGATCAACCGGGGCGTTGGGATCCAGCGCGTGGGCATCGCCAGTTGGTATCGGAATCCTCGCTGGAGGTGTAAATGCGACGTCGCAGTATTGGCAGAGCGGCACGGTCAATCCTGTTGATGTCGGATATGCGGCCTTGGCCGGAGGTTCTGGCACGTACGTCAAATTCTTTGGGAATGTCGCTATTAATGCCACCACGGGGGCGCTGGCCGTTGCTACTAATAACGCGATTTCTGGAAAGCAGGAGAGTATTGCGGCGGGAAGCGTCGCAAATGCAGCAGCCGCGACTGTTGGCTATGGCGCGGGATTTGCCATGCAAAGTGCTCTCTACCAGTTATACAAATTGGGGATGAGTGGTTTTGGGTGGTCTGGTGTTGGTATTTGGGCGGGCGCGTCGGGGAAGAATTTAATGAGTAGCATTAAATTTCCAGTGGTTGGTGCGGGAGTTGCCGGTGCTCTCGGTACTGAAGCGGGTGCCGGCATGATCAATAAAATAAGGTCCGAGGATGAGAGATAAGGGAATGTTGAAGCTGCTGGTTTTGTACTTGGCTGCATTTTCGATTTCGTTTCTTTGCTTTGCTGCGATAAAGGTAATGGTTGTGGCGTATTTCATATGGATTTACGACATTCGATTCTTGTGGGGTGCGGATGACACTAGGTATGTTCTGGTGAATGGATTTCTTTTGGGGGTTGTATTCAGTGCTTTTGCAACGGTGGCATATATTGAAACGCGTGACTGATTGGCTTATATCAGCCAGAACGGCGGCGGATTATTCCGTGCCACGCCGGATGAATACAAAAGCCCGTTTTTGGCGGGGTAGCAAGGATGGCGTCGCTGACGCCGGAGCAGGCCGCGTTGCCGGGGGCGGTGGCGAATTCGACTGCGGGGCTTCTATTCACGGGCGGCTTGGTAACGGCGGGGCTGCTGCTGGAAATTGCTGCGGGCGTGGCCGCCATTCCCGGGGCACCAATTTTCGGATCGACCGGCGCTTCGGCGTGATCCGCCACATACGTTTCTCTGACGAGCGCCTGCGCGGCACGTGGAAGAACGCGTTCCCCACCGGCGATGGCGAACTGCTGAACGTGCGCGACATCGAGCAGGGCGTGGATCAGATGAAACGTGTGCGCAGCCAGGACGTGTCGCTGCGCATCGAGCCCGTGCCCGACGAGCCCGGCGTGAGCGACATCCTGCTCGACGTGAAGCGCGGCAAGCCGTGGACGATCGTGGCGTCGGTCGACAATGCCGGCACGCGTCCCACCGGCAGGCTGCAGGGCAACCTGTCCGTCGGCATCGAAAATCCGCTGGGTCTGAACGACGTGTTCAACATCGGCGCGAGCCAGGATCTGGAGTTCGGCGACAAGCGACTCGGCTCGCACGGCTGGAACGGCTTCTATTCGATTCCATGGGGCAACTGGACGGCCATGCTGTCGGCCTACACCACCACCTGCTATCAGCAGATCGCCGCCGTGAACCAGACCTTCGTGGCGAGCGCCACTACTTCGGCCGCGCGCAGCTTGACGGCTCGCTCGCGTATCGCCAGGGCGTGGGCGGTTTCGGCGCGCGCGACGACAGCTTGCGGGCGGGCGGTGGCCCCACCTATCGCTTCAGCATGGCGGTGCTCGACGCGAACCTGTCCGCGCCGTTCGCGATCGGCAGGCAGGCGTTCCGCTACGTCGGCACCTTCCACGGCCAGTACACGGGAAACACGCTGTACTACATCGACGACCTCGCGATCGGCAGCCGCTACACCGTGCGCGGCTTCGACGGCGAGACGATGCTCGCCGCGGCGCGGGGCTTCTACTGGCGCAACGAATGGCAGGCACCGATCGGGCAGACGGGGCAGGCCGTCTACGCCGGCCTCGACTACGGGCGTGTGTGGGGACCGCAACCGATCCTGCTGGTCGGTACCCGACTGGCCGGCGCGGTGATCGGCGTGAAGGGCAGTGTGGGCAGTGTGGGCACGCGCCTGGGCGCCTATGCCTACGACCTCTTCGCGGGCACGCCCGTCTACAAGCCGTCGGGGTTCGCGACCGCGCGCGTGTCGGTCGGGTTTCAGTTGACGGCGCAGTTCTGAGCGCCGTGTCAGCCATTGACTTCGAGCGCCGGAAAGCCAATGCGTCGATTTCAGGTGGCCCCGCCAGCACGCCGTCGCACAGCGTGGCGCCGAGCTTCCTGATGTACGCGCCTTGCTGGCCTGCTTGTCCGTGTAGCGCTCGACGATGACGTAGGCCAGTCCGGCCGCTGGCTGTTGCTGCCGATGGGCATCGCGACGAGGAGTACATCTTCCTCAGGATCCGCGCTGCGTTCCCCGGAATTCGGCGTTGAACCCAAAATCTTGCGTTCTGAACGCGACGGCGCATCCTTTCCGATCCCCCGCCAGCTGCAATACCGCGTCCACGTGGTCCACCGTGCCGGCCGCACCGGCGCGCCGTCTCACCCGAAGCGCCCGCCCCCCGACGGCAGCGGGCCGAGACAAGGCGACGACGCACGATGTCCACCCGATCCGCGAACCCCGCGATCCCGCTGGCCGGCGCGCGGCCCGGCGCTTCATGCCGCTGCTGTTCGTCTGCTGCGTGGTGGCCTACGTCGACCGCGTCGACGTGGGCTTCGCCAGGCTGCCGATGCTGGGCGACCGGCACTTCGGCGATGCCGTGCACGGCTTCGGCGCGGGCCTGTTCTTCGTCGGCTGCTTGTTCTTCGAGGTGCCGAGCAACCTGCTGCTGCACCGCCTCGGCTGCTGCCGCCGTCCTTCCACAAGAACCTGTCCGGCGACGGCCTGTTCGCGTTCTGCTCGGACGTGATCGAACGGCTGCTGGCGCGCTATCCTCACACGATCGCCGGCGTGAAGGATGCGTCGGGCGACCGGGCCGACACGAAGGCGATGATCGACGCGTTCGCGGGCGCGGGCCTCGACATCTTCCCGGCCAGCGAGGCACTGCTCGGCCAGGCGCTGCCGATGATTCCGGCCATGAAGCGCGCGAGTGCGCCTGACCCGCATCACCGATTCGACGCATCGACCCACATACAGGACGGACCCCGAGATGGACGACCACCAAGACAAGCGCGCCGGCAAGCAGGATCGACAATCCACGGGCGCCGCCGATACCCCGCCCGCCGAGGCGGCCGCCACCGGCATGAAGCGCGGCCTGACCTCCTACGGCGATCAGGGCTTCTCGCTGTTCCTGCGCAAGGCCTTCATCAAGGGCGCCGGCTTCACCGATCAGGCGCTCGACCGGCCCGTGATCGGCATCGTCAACACCGGCAGCGGCTTCAACGCCTGCCACGGCAACATGCCCCAGCTGATCGAGGCGGTCAAACGCGGCGTGATGCTGGCCGGCGGCCTGCCGGTGGATTTCCCCACCATCTCGATCCACGAGAGCTTCGCCTCGCCCACCTCGATGTATCTGCGCAACCTGATGTCGATGGACACCGAGGAGATGATCCGCGCGCAGCCGATGGACGCGGTGGTGCTGATCGGCGGCTGCGACAAGACCGTGCCCGCGCAACTGATGGGCGCGGCCTCGGCCGGCATCCCGGCCGTGCAGTTGGTGACCGGCGCGATGCTGACCGGCTCGCATCGCGGCGAGCGGGTGGGCGCCTGCACCGACTGCCGCCGCTACTGGGCCAGATTCCGCGCCAGCGAGATCGACGAGGCCGAGGTGGCCGACGTCAACAACCAGCTGGTGGCGAGCGTGGGCACCTGCTCGGTGATGGGCACGGCCAGCACCATGGCCTGCCTCGCCGAGGCGCTGGGCATGACCGTGCCCGGCGGCGCCACGCCGCCGGCGGTCACGGCCGACCGGATCCGCGTGGCCGAGCAGACCGGCACGCTGGCCGTGAAGATGGCGGCCGAGCGGCTCACGATCGACCGCATCCTCACCCCGAAGGCCTTCGAGAACGCGCTGCGCGTGCTGCTCGCGATCGGCGGCTCGACCAACGCGATCGTGCACCTGGCCGCGATCGCGGGGCGCCTCGGCCACCGCATCGATCTGGACGCGCTCGATCGCATGGGCAAGCAAACGCCGGTGCTGCTCGACCTGAAGCCCACCGGCCAGCACTACATGGAGGATTTCCACAAGGCCGGCGGGGTGGCCACGCTGCTGCGCGAGCTCAGGCCGCTGCTGCATCTCGATGCGCTGACGGTGACCGGGCGCACGCTCGGCGAGGAAATCGACGCGGCCGGCGCGGGCTTCGCGCAGGACGTGGTGCGTCCGTTCGCGCGGCCGATCTATCCGCAGGGCGGGCTGGCCGTGCTGCGCGGCAATCTCGCGCCGGGCGGCGCGATCATCAAGCAGTCGGCGGCCGACCCGCGGCTGATGGAGCACGAGGGCCGCGCGGTGGTGTTCGAGGGCATCGAGGATCTGGTCACGCGCATCGACGACGAGGCGCTCGACGTGACCGCCGACGACGTGCTGGTGCTCAAGCACATCGGCCCGCTGGGCGCGCCGGGCATGCCCGAGGCCGGCTACATCCCGATTCCGCGCAAGCTCGCGCGGGCCGGCGTGAAGGACATGGTGCGGATTTCCGACGGGCGCATGAGCGGCACCGCGTTCGGCACCATCGTGCTGCACGTCACGCCCGAGGCGGCGCTGGGCGGGCCGCTCGCGCACGTGCGCAGCGGCGACCGGATCCGCCTGAGCGTGGCGCGGCGCGAGGTGGCGCTGCTGGTCAGCGACGCGGAACTCGCGCGCCGCGCGAGCGAGCAGCCGGTGGTACGGCCCACGGCCGAGCGCGGCTACCGCAAGCTGTTCCTGCAGACGGTCACGCAGGCCGACGAGGGCGTGGATTTCGACTTCCTGCGCGCCGCGAGCCTGCAGCGCAAGGACGACGCGCAATGACGGGCGACGACGCCAGCCGGCCGCTCGCGCTGCGGGTGGGCGAGCTGCTGGCGAGCGGCCGGCCCTGCGTGAAGCTGACCGGCTTCTACAACGACACGAAGGCGGCGCGCCGGGCGATCCTGGTGGACAGCCCGGCGGCGCTGTACGGCTTCGCCTGACGCGAAGCGCGCCGCTCAGGCCAGCAGCCGCGCGATCAGCTCGGAGGTGGCGCGCACCTCGTACTTGCGCAGCAGGCTCGCGCGATGGATGTCCACGGTGCGCGGGCTGATCTCGAGCTCCTTGCCGATTTCCTTGCTGGTCAGGCCGTGCACGAGCAGCGCGGCCACCTCGCGCTCGCGCTCGGTCAGGGTGCTGGCCACGTCGGTCGCCGTGACCTTCTCGGACAGGTCGGTGAAGGTCCAGATCGCCGTCTCGAACGGCCGCTTCGGGTTGTAGCCGAAGCCGCACACGGTGGTCCAGAAGTGGCTGCCGTCCACGCGGCGCATGATGCGGTCGTCGCTGAACACGTCGTGGCGCGCCAGCAGCGGCGCGAGCCGGCGGCCGGTGCTGGTGAAGTCCTTCTGCTGCGGATAGAGCCTGGAGAACGACTGGCCCACGATGTCGGCGCGCTCGGCGCGGAACAGCGCGCGCGCGCGCGCGTTGCAGGCCACCATGATGCGCTCGCGCGCCACGATCACGGCCACCGGCAGATGCTCGAACAGGTCGGCGTAGTCGAGCGGCGGCAGCGAGGCGATGAAGTCGAGCACGGAGGCGGGAGAGGGCGGATCGGCTGGGGCGGGCATGACATCGGTCGGGGCGAGCGGGGCAGGGCCCGCCATGCTCCCATCAACGGGCGATCCGTTCAAGCGGCGCGCGGCGCGCGCGGTGGGCGGCATCGCCCGGCCCCGGGGTTCAGACCTTCCAGACCTGGTCGAAGAAGCCCATCCAGTTCTCGCCCATCACCTTCCTGATGCGCGATTCGCTCCAGCCCGCGCGCTGCATCGCGGCGGTCAGGTTCGGGAATTCGCCGATCGTGCGGATGCCTTCGGGGTTCACCACCTTGCCGAAGTTCGTCAGGCGGCGGTAGCGGCCCTTGTCGTGCGTGATCCAGTCGAAGAACTCGGTGCTGTAGCCCTGCGTGAAGTCGGTGCCGATGCCCACCTTGTCCTCGCCGATCACCTGGATCGTGTAGTCGATCGCCTCGAGGTAGTCGTCCACGGTGGCGTCGGGGCCCTTGGCGAGGAACGGCGAGAACATCGTCACGCCCACGAAGCCGTTGGCGTCGGCGATCTCGCGCAGCTGGTCGTCGGTCTTGTTGCGCGGGTGATCCTTGAGGCCCGACGGGCAGCAGTGCGAATAGGTGACCGGCTTCCTCGAGCAGGCGATCGCGTCGGACGAGGTCTTCGCGCCCACGTGCGACAGGTCCACCAGGATGCCCACGCGGTTCATTTCCTGGATCACTTCGCGGCCGTAGCCCGACAGCCCGCCGTCCGGCTCGTAGCAGCCGGTGCCCACCAGGTTCTGCGTGTTGTAGCAGAGCTGCACCACGTTCACGCCGAGCTCCTTGAACACCTCGATGTAGCCGAGGTTGTCCTCGAAGGCATACGAATTCTGGAAGCCGAAGATGATGCCGGTCTTGTTCTCCTGCTTGGCGCGGCGGATGTCGTCGGTGCTGCGCACCAGCGTGATGATGTCGCTGTACTCGCGGATCTGCTGCTTCATTTCCGCGATCTTGTCGATGGTCTTCTGGAAGTCTTCCCACACCGACACGGTGCAGTTGACCGCGGTGACGTTGCCTTTGCGCATGTCCTCGAACACCGAGCGCTCGAACTTCGAAATGTTCAGGCCGTCGATGATGATGCTGGAATCGTGGAGAGTGGTCATCGGTCCATCCGTTCAGTTAGCGGGTTGTCACGTATCGAAGCGGCGCCCCGAAGGCTCACACGGCGCGGTTCAGCGGGCCGGCGCTGCCGCCGGTGGGGTTGCCCGCGTCCTCGAGGGACGCCTTCGACGTTTCCGGCAGCGCGAGGCCGCCGATCATCGCGAGAATCGCGATCGCGATCAGGTAGTAGGCGGGAGACAGGTTCGAGCCCGTGGACGAGATCAGCCACGTGGCCAGCAGCGGCGCGGTGCCGCCGAAGATCGTGTAGGCGAGGTTGTAGGTGATGGCCGAGGCGGTGTAGCGGGTGCGGGTGGCGAACACTTCCGACATCAGCGGCGCGGTCACCACGCCCGACAGCACGGCACCGATGGCCAGCAGCGCGACGCCCACCAGCGACAGCGACAGCACGCCCGAGCTGCCCAGCGAGAAGGCCGGGTACACCGAGGCGATGATCACCACGCCGGTGGTGGCGATGGTGCGGCGGCGGCCCACGGCGTCGGAGAACGCGCCGGCCAGCGGGCAGAGCGCGGCGGCGAAGAACAGCGCGAGCACGCTGACCAGCAGCGAGGTGGCGCGCGACAGATGGCCGGCCACCTGCAGATAGGTCGAGAAGTAGGTGGTGAAGGTGTAGAACGACAGCGCCGTGACCGACACGAACGCGCCGAGCTTCAGGATGTTCAGCGACTGCGACTGCAGCGTTTCCACCAGCGGCGCATGCGCCACGTCGTGCTTGCCCTCGAGCGCCTGGAAGGCCGGCGTCTCGTTCAGGCTCATGCGCAGGTACACGCCGATCAGGCCCACCGGGGCCGCGATCAGGAACGGCACGCGCCAGCCCCAGCCCACCATCGCGTCGGGCGACAGCGCGGCCTCGAGCGCCCAGGCCACCACGGCGGCGCAGGCGAACGACGAGAAGGTGGAGACCGGCACGAAACTGCCGAAGAACGCGCGGCGGCCGCGCGGCGCGTGCTCCATCACGTAGGCGCAGGCGCCCGCGTATTCGCCGCCGGCCGAGAAGCCCTGCACGCAGCGGATCACCGTGAGCAGCAGCGGCGCGAGCCAGCCGATCGCCGCGTAGGTGGGCAGCAGGCCGATCAGCGTGGTGGAGCCGGCCATCATCAGGATCGTGATC
Organism: Burkholderia sp.; assembly: GCA_030151225.1. Lineage (GTDB taxonomy): Bacteria > Pseudomonadota > Gammaproteobacteria > Burkholderiales > Burkholderiaceae > Burkholderia. Next base: position 22,534 of record JASLEG010000292.1, read on the forward strand.
GCGAGCGTGCGCTTGCGGCCGATGCGGTCGCCGATCACGCCGAAGAACAGGCCACCCAGCGGGCGGAACGCGAAGGCCACCGCGAACACCGCGAAGGTCTTGAGCAGTCCCACGGTGGGGTCGCCGCTCGGGAAGAATTCGCGCGTGAGCGTGGTGGCCAGAAAGCCGTACGCGGCGAAGTCGAACCATTCGACGAAGTTGCCGATCGACGCGGCCGCGATCACCTTGCGCAGCGTGGCGGCGTCGACTTCCTGGGGTGCTGACGTTGACATGGGGGCCTCCTCGTCGGGTAGCGTGCCTTTCGGTATCGAAAAGAGCGTAGAGGCCCAAATTACCTAGGTCCATACGTGTCATTTACCTAGGTAATTTCAAAAAACGTTCAAAAAGCAATCAAAAAGAGGGCCGGCGTGCGCGTGTGGCGGGGGCGGGGCCGTCGAGCGAGGCGGGACGCTCGGTCAGGGCCGGCGAGGCGGGTTCGGCGGCCTGGTCGGGTGCGTCGGCCGTCGTCGCCGGGCTGAACCGTCGGCGGAATTCGGCCGGCGTCATGGCCTTCATCGCCTTGAATTGCCGGTTGAAATTGGCGATGCCGGCAAAGCCCGAGCGCGCGGCGACCACCGACACCGGCAGGCGCGTGTCGCCGAGCAGCCGACAGGCGTGGCCGATCCGCACCCGGGCCAGATACTGGCCCACGCTCTCGCCCAGGTGCCGCGAGAAATGCCGGCTCAGGCTGCGCGGCGACAGCCCGGCCGCGCGTGCCAGCACCTCGAGCGGCAGCGGCTCGGCGAAACGGGTGTCGATCAGCGACAGCACGCGGTTCAGCGCCCGCGCGCCGTCGCCGGGCTCGGTCACCACGGTGCGCGCGGTGCCGGTGGCGAACGCGCTCGGCGACGCCAGCGGCGTGGCCGGCCACGCGGCCAGCCAGCTCAGCACCTCCAGCACCGCGCCGAGCCGCACGCGCGCGTCGTCGGCCAGCAGGCGGTCGAGCGCGCCGCGCATCCGCGCGCCGGCGCCCGCCTCGAAGGCGAGGCCGCACACGGCGCGCCGCAGCAGGCTGCGCAGGTCGGCGTATTCGGGGCAGAGGTCGGCGAGCCGGCGCACCCAGCCGTCGTCGAACCAGATCACCACCGCCACCTGCGGCGCGGCCGGGTCCAGCGAGCGGTTCGATGCCCAGCTATGCGGCAGGTCGGGCGGCACGAGCACGAGATCGTCGTCGCCGTAGGCGGCCACCGAATCGCCGATGTGGCGCCGGCCCTGGCTGTTCAGGGTCAGCGTCAGCTCGTATTCGGGGTGGTGATGCCACTCGAAGGGAATGCGCGGCAGGCGGCGGTGGTAAACCCGCACCGAACAGCGCTCGCCGAATTGCACGTGTTCGTAGGCTGCTTTCATGGCCGGAAAGTCGAAAAATCTGTCCGGATGGTATCACTGCGTCGGGTGCCGTCCCCGTACGCTTTCAGCACACATCAACCGAGAACGGAGACGATTCCATGGCACTGCATATCGACGATCTGCCCGCCGCGATCCGCGCGGCCAAGCGCGAGTTGCGCGCGCAACTGCCGAACCTGGCGGCGGTGTTCGCCGAGGTCGAAGCGGCGATGCACGAGCAGGCGGACCGGATCGAGCGGCTGCGTGCGCGCGGCGAGCCGGTGATCCCCGAGATCGCCTATGCGGACATCGCCGACGGCCGTGTCGGCGCCGCGGCGATCGCGCAGCTCAGGGCGCGCGGGGCCTGCGTGGTGCGCGGCGTGTTCGAGCGCGCGCAGGCCGAGGCCTGGGACGCGGAGATCGCCGCCTACGTCGCGCACAACCGGCTCGACGAGAAGCTCGCGCATCGCGCGGAGGACCGCTATTTCGGCCAGCTCGCCTCGAGCAGGCCGCAAATTTACGGCGTGTACTGGTCGCGGCCGCAGGTGCAGGCGCGGCAGTCCGAAGCGCTCACGCGGGTGCGGGTGTTCCTGAACCGGCTCTGGCGCGCCGAGAGCGGGGGCCGCGTGCATTTCGATCCGGACCGCGTGCCCGCCTATGCGGATCGCCTGCGCCGCCGCCCGCCCGGGTCGGCCTCGCTGGGGCTGTCGGCGCATTGCGACGGCGGCTCGGTGGAGCGCTGGATCGAGCCGAACTTCCGGCAGGTGTATCGGCACGTGTTCTCGGGCCACTGGCGCGACTACGATCCGTTCGACGGCGCCTGGCGCACCGAGGTGGAGGAGATCGCCTCGCCGGCCGTGTGCTCGATGTTCCGCACCTTTCAGGGCTGGACCGCGCTGAGCGCGCAGGGCCCCGGCGACGGCACGCTGCAGCTCGTGCCGATCGCCGATTCGATGGTCCATGTGCTGCTGCGCGCGCTGCAGGACGACATCGCCGACGACGACCTGTGCGGCGCGATGCCGGGCCGCGCGCTGTCGATCCGGCCCGAGTGGCACGCGCCGCTGTTCCGCGCGCTCACGTCGATTCCGCCCATGCAGCCCGGCGACACTGTGTTCTGGCACGGCGACGTGATCCACGCGGTGGAGGATGCGCATCGCGGCACCGGCGACAGCAACGTGATGTACATCGCCTCGGCGCCGTGGTGCGCGAAGAACGCCGCGTATCTGCAGCGCCAACTGGCCAGCTTCGAGCGCGGCGAGAGCCCGCCCGATTTTCCGGCCGATCATTTCGAGGTGGGGTTCGAGGGGCGTGCGACGGCGGCGGACCTGAGCGCGCTGGGCGGCGCGCAGATGGGGCTGGCACCGGGCGGTTGAGTGCAGTCGCCGCGGCCGCCGCAACCGCCGCCGACCGCCCTCAGGCCACGTCGTCGGCGGCCGTCGAGGTCAGGTGCGGATCGAAGTAGCGCGCCGAGCTCATGCCCGGGATGTACTGGTTCGAGATGTAGGCGCGGCAGCGATGCATGAAGGCCTGCGCGAGCCGCGGCTGCCTGGCCGGCGCATAGGTGGCCAGCCCGAGCAGCATCGGCCGGTGCTCGCCCGACAGGCGCAGGCGCGTGAAGCGCTTGCCGTCCAGCGACTGGTTCGACTTCGGCCGCACGTTGAACAGCGCGTAGCCCACGCCGTTCGTGACGAGCGAGCGCACCACGTCCTCCGAGCGCGAGCGCGCGGCGATCTGCGGCTCCACGCCGGCCTTGGCGAACAGCGACATGAAGTATTCGCGGCTCATCGGCAGGTCGAGCAGCACCATCGGCTGCGGCGCGAGTTCGCCGAGCGTCACCGCGCTCTGCTGCGCGAGCGGATGCAGCTCGCTCACGATCACGTGCGGCGGCAGCTGGCACAGCACCTCGAACTCCACGTCCTCGGACAGGTTCAGGTCGTAGGTGATCGCCACGTCCAGCTCGCCGTCGTGCAGCTTGCCGATCAGCTCCTGCTGGTCGCCCTCCACGAGCTTCAGGTCGATCTTGCTGAACGCGCGTTTGAAACCGAAGATCACCTCGGGCGCGATCATCGGCGTGAGCGACTGGAAGCAGCCCACGCGCAGCGTGCCCTGCAGGCCCGCGCTCGAATCGGAGGCGAGCTCGTAGAGCTTCGAGGCGCGCTCGAGCAGTTGCTCGCACTCCTGCATGACCTGCGAGCCGATCGGCGTCATCGTCATGCCCTTCGACGGGTGACGGATGAACAGCTGGATGCCGAGTTCGGTCTCCATGTGCGCGATCGCGGCGGAGATCGACGGGGCGGAGATGTGGATCTGACTGGAGGCGATGGCGATGCTTTCGTACCTGGCGGCTGCCAGGAAGTACTCCATCTGACGCAGGGAAATACGATTGAGCATGGGCAGGGCGGGATGCGGCCGGGTGAGGCGCCTTCGTGAGGATCGGGCGCCGACAGCGCCGATCTTTGCACAGATCGGCGCGTGCGTGGCCGCTATATCGGATCAACTATCGCCGGGCACGCCGAAGCTCGGCGCGGCACGCGGGTCGCGTGCACGCGTGATGTAGTCGTTCACCTGCGGGGCATACACCTTCCAGGCTTCGTAGAGGCGCTCGATCGGGCCGTCCTCCACCCAGTCCATGCGCAGGTCCACGATCGGCCAGTCGAGTTCGCCCACCACCAGCAGGCCGGCCGAATGCACGGGGCCCGCCTCGCCGCCGGCCGCCTCGCCGGCCAGCATCGCCTGCATCAGGCGCTCGGCCAGCGGCCCCGCGGCGCGCTCGAACGCGGCCAGCATCGCGGCCGGCACCTCGAGCGAGGCCAGCATGTTGCCCGCGCAGGCGGCGTGTTCGCCGCTCACGCTGGCGAGCGTGCCGAGCGCGTTCGCGCCCGTGAACACGGCCGGCGCGTGGCTGGCGTCGATCGCCATCAACTGGCGGTATTCGATGAAGGGCGTCTCGCCCAGCGTCTGCAGCGCGAGCTGCGGCGCGTGGCCGGCCGCCATCAGGTCGAGTGCACGCGGCCCCAGCGCGGGGTCGGTGATGTTCTGGCTGGCCGCCGCGCCCACGCCGGCGCGCGCGCGGATGCAGCGCGCGGCCACGGCCGGCGACGACGAGGCCACCGCCGCGCCGAACTGGCCGCTTTGCGGGCAGCGCGCAATGATCGAGAAGGTCATGCCTGGGGCCTCGCTATCGGGCAGGGATGGGGGCGATCGACGCGCGGGCGCGCGATCAGTCGGGGATCACGGCCGTGGCATCCACTTCCACGAGCCACTCGGGGCGCGCCAGCGCCGACACCACGATGCCGGTCGACACCGGGAACACGCCCTTCAGCCACTTGCCCACCACGCGATACACCTCCTCGCGATAGCGCGGATCCACGATGTAGATGGTGATCTTGCAGATGTCTTCCAGCTCGCCGCCCGCTTCCTTCAGCAGCATCGCGATGTTGGCCATCGCCTGCTCGGTCTGGCCGGCCGCGTCGCCGATGCACACGCTCTCCGAGGTGTCGAGGTTCTGGCCGATCTGGCCGCGCAGGAACACGAAGCTGCCGCGTGCGACCACCGCCTGGCACAGGTCGTTGTCGAGCTTCTGTTCGGGGTAGGTGGCCTTGGTGTTGAAGGTGCGGATGCGGGTGTGTTTCATGGCGCGAGCGGGTAGGGGAAAGGGGGCGGTGGAACGGGGCAACGGCATGGCTGACATGGTCGGCCAGTTGGGGGCAACTGACCATTTGGTTTTTCCGTGGCCGTGTATCGGTTTTTCGGAGGCGGGTTCGATCGCGTGGCGTGCACGACGCCAAAAAAATCGGGCGTCAGGAATTGCGAGCCACGCCAGAGGAAAAGGCAACTTGGAGTGCGCGGCCGTTTCTTCGACCATGCATCGGTACCTGAACCGAACGCCGGCGGCCAGCGCCGGACGACTCCTTCTTCCATCTACGGGATACAGCGTGATCAAGAACATCCTCACCGCCAGCATCGTGCTCAGCGCGATGATCGCCGGCACCGCCAGCGCCGAAGACGCGCTCGTCGTCAGCACCTGGGGCGGCAACTTCCGCGACATGATCGACCAGACGGTCGGCCAGGAATTCACGAAGGAAACCGGCGTGCCGGTGAAGTACGTGACGGGCGGCACGATCGACCGCCTGAACAAGGCCAAGCTCGCGAAGACGCCGGAAAGCGACGTGACCGTCACCACCTCGCAGGTGGGCTGGCTGTACGCGAACAGCAACCTGTTCGACAAGCTCGACACCGGCAGGCTGTCGAACTACCCGCACCTGATGGACCAGGCGCGCCTGAGCCCGTACCACCTCGGCACCTGGGCCTACGTCTACACGATCGGCTACCGCACCGACATCGTGCCGCCCGGCATGAAGTTCACGAGCTGGAACGACCTATGGAGCCCGGCGCTGAAGGGCAAGATTTCGGCGCCCGACTGGGATCCGAGCCACATCATGACGGTGGCCGCCGTGCTGTCGGGCGGCGACGCGAAGACGTGGGAGAAGGGCGAGGCCAGGCTCAAGGCGCTCAAGCCGAACTTCAAGGCCTTCTACACCGACGACGCCAACGGCGAGCAGCTGATCCAGACCGGCGAGACCCCGGTGGAAGTGCTGCTGTCGATGAACGCGTACTACCAGATCGGCCAGGGCGTGCCGCTGAAGGTGGTGATTCCGAAGGAAGGCGCCGTGCTGGGCATCGACAGCATGGGCATCATGAAGGGCTCGAAGCAGGAAGCACTGGCCTACAAGTTCATCGACATCGCGCTGTCGCCGGCCGTGCAGGCCAAGATCGTGGCCATGGAGAAGGCCAGCCCGGTGGTGGACAACGCCACCGTGTCGCCGGCCGATGCCGCGCTGCCGGGCGTGTTCACGACGCGTGAGCAGTGGAACAAGCAGACCATCGTGATCGACTCGAAGCTGCGCGCGGAACTCACGCCGACGTGGCGCAAGTGGTTCACCGAAAACATCATGAACTGATGCGGTGCCGGCCGGCGCGATCCTCACCGCGCCGGCCGCGCGCCTTTCACGCATTCCTCACAACGGCTCCACCATGAACATCTACACCAGGCTGAAGGGGTGGCTGATCTCGCCCGCCGTGCTCGTGGCGATCGGCACCGTCGTCTCGCTGCTGACGGTCCTGCAGTTCAGCCTGCGCACCTACGTCCCCGGCTCGCTCGACGTGGGCGGCTTCACCCTCGCCAATTTCTCCGGACTGACCGGCTCGATCTATCGGAGCGCGCTGTCGAACACGCTGCGCCTGAGCATCGAGACCATGGTGTTTTCGCTGCTGCTCGCGTATCCGCTCGCCTATGCGATGGTGCGCGTGCGCAACCGCACGCTGAAGTCGGCGATCCTGATCCTGTCGCTCACGCCGCTGTTCCTCGGCGAGATCGTGCGCACCTATTCGTGGACGGTGGTGCTCGGCAGCAACGGCTTCGTGAATACCGTGCTGCGCAATCTCGGCCTGATCGACTGGCCCGTCGACCTGATGTTCACGCATTTCGGCGTGGTGCTCGCGCTCGTGCACGTGACGATTCCGGTCACCGTGCTGATGCTCGGCGCCGCGATCTCGCACATCAACCGCGACTACGAGCGCGCCGCGCAGAGCCTCGGCGCCAACCCGGTGCGGATCTTCGTGACCGTCACGCTGCCGCTGTCGATGCCGGGCATCCTGGCCAGCGCCACCACCGCCTTCGCGTGGACCTTCAGCGCGTTCGCCACGCCGCAGATGATCGGCGGCGGGCGCGTGCCGACCATTTCCACCCTCGTCTATCAGTTGGGCCTGTCCTCGCTGAACTTTCCGCTGGCCGCGAGCCTGAGCATCGTCGGGCTGGCGCTGACCGCCGTCTCGCTGTTCGTGTTCGGCCGGCTCACCGCGCGCCTGAAGCAGGTCGGAGGACATTGAGATGAAGATTCGACACAGCCTGCCCTGGCCGCTGCGCATCGCCGGCCCCGTGCTGATCTGCTGCATCCTGGCGTTCCTGCTGCTGCCGGTGTTCGTGGTGACGGTGGCCTCGTTCAACGACCGCGCCATCCTGGCATTCCCGCCCGAGCACTGGTCGCTGCACTGGTTCCAGCGGGTGCTGACCTATGCCGATTTCCGCAGCGGCCTGCGTTCGAGCCTGATCGTCACCGCCTGGGCATCGAGCATCGCGCTGGTGATCGGTGCCGGCGTGGCGATCGCCGTGAACCGCCTCGACTTCAAGGGCAAGGCCGGCCTGCAGGCGATCCTGACGATGCCGATGGTGGTGCCGCAGTTCACGATCGGACTCGGGCTGCTGATCCTGGTGGCGCAGGCCGGCATGGATCGCGGCTACGGCATCCTCGTGCTGTGCCACGTGATCCTGGTGCTGCCGTTCGTGCTGCGCAGCGTGTACGTGTCGATGGAGAACCTCGACGCGCGGCTCGAACACGCCGCCGCCAGCCTCGGCGCGCCGCCGTGCAAGGTGCTGCTGACCGTCGTGGTGCCGCTGCTGGCGCCCGGCCTGTTCGGCGGCTGGCTGTTCGCGGCCATCCTGTCGTTCAACGAGTTCACCGCCTCGCTGTTCATCACCACCGAGGCCACGCAGACGCTGCCCGTCACCATGTACAACTACGTGCGCGAGTTCGCCGATCCCACGCTCGCGGCGCTGTCCGTGGTGTACATCGTGGTGACGGCGAGCCTGCTGGCCTTCGCCAACATGTTCCTCGGGCTCGGCAGGATCCTGAACATCGAGGAAAGCCGGCAAGCGCCATGATCCGATCCAACGTGGCCGATTACCGGCTGGCCGCGCGCCGTTTCCTGCCCGCGTTCGCGTGGGCGTATCTGGAGGGCGGCGCCGAGAACGCGCTCACCATGCGGCGCAATCGTGCCGCGTTCGAGGCGCTGGCGTTCGAGCCGCGCGTGCTGCGCGACGTGTCCGCGCTCGACACCGGCACCACGCTGGCCGGGCAGGCGGCCGCGTTTCCGGCCGTGGTCGGGCCCACCGGCATCAACGGCATCTTTCGGCCGCGCGCCGAGGAAGCGCTCGCGCGGGCGGCGCAGGCCGCCGGCGTGCCGTTCGTGATGTCGACGGCCTCGACGAGCCTGCTCGAGGACGTGCGCCAAGTCAGCGACGGCGAGTTGTGGCTGCAGTTGTACGTGCAGCAGGACCGCCGCATCGCCGAGAACCTGCTCGCGCGTGCGCGGGCGGCGCGCTTCGGTGCGCTGCTGCTGACGGTGGACACGCCGGTGCTGGGCCAGCGCGACGACTACGCGCGCACCGGCTTCGGCATGCCGGTGCGCTTCACGCCGCGCATGCTGTGGGATCTGGCCACGCATCCGCGCTGGGTGGCGGCGGTGGGCGTGCACGGGCAACCGCGGCTCGTGAATCTGGCGCGCAGCGCCAGGCTCGCGGCCGGCATCGACGATCCGACCGGCACGCGCATTCATCGCATGGACCAGACGCTGAACTGGCGCGACCTCGCGTGGCTGCGCGAGCACTGGCACGGCAAGCTGTATCTGAAGGGGATGCAGACGGTGCGCGATGCGTGCCTGGCCTTCGATCACGGCGTGGACGGCGTGGTGCTGTCGAATCACGGCGGCCGCCAGCTCGACGGTGCGCGCAGCGCGCTCGACATCCTGGCCGAGACCGTGAGCGAGGCGCCGTGTTCGGCCGAGGTCTACATGGACGGCGGCGTGCGGCGCGGCAGCGACATCGCGAAGGCGGTGGCGCTGGGCGCGCGCGGCGTGTTGCTGGGGCGCGCGCCCTTGTACGGGCTGGCGGCGGCGGGGGAGCGTGGCGCGTACGAGGTGCTCGCGATGCTGCAGCGGGAGTTGCAGACCTGCATGCGGCTGCTGGGGTGCGCGGCGGTGGCGGAGTTGACGCCGGAGTTGCTGGGGGCGCACGGGGCGAGTGCGGGTGGGTGACGGCGGGCGTGCGTGCCGCTGCGATTGGTGAAAGCACAAGCCCCGATCCTCGGGGCTTTTGCCTTTGGTGCGACGAGGTGGGAAGCCCTCAATACCCCCGCCGCAGATCCACCCGGCTCGTCAACGCCCCACCCTGCATCACGCTCACCAGATTCCCCGCGATCTGCTTCGCGGCCGAGCCCGGAATCGCCACCGACGCCAGATGCGGCGTGATCAGCACGTTCGGCATCGACCACAGCGGGTCGTCGGGCGGCAGCGGCTCCACGGCGAACGCGTCGAGCGTGGCCGAGCCGAGCCGCCCACTGCGCAGCATCTCGGTCAGCGCGCCCTGATCCACCAGCGTGCCGCGCGCCGCGTTGATCACCGCCGCGCCGTGCGGCAGGCGCGACAGCCGCTCGCGGTCGAGCAGGCCGCGCGTCGCGTCGGTCAGCGGCAGCATGATCACGAGGATGTCGGCCTGCGCCAGCACCGCGTCGAGCGTGTCGAGGCCCGACAGGCACCGCACGCCCTCGATCTGCTTCGGCCCGCGCGACCAGCCGAGCACGTCGAAACCCTGCCGCCGCAGCTCGATCGCGGCCAGGCTGCCGAGTTCGCCGAGCCCGAGTACCGCCACCCGAACCTCCTCGGGATTGCGCGGATGCAGATAGGCCCATTCGCGACGCCGCTGCGCCGCCTCGAAATGCGGAATGTCGCGCGCGTGGCGCAGCACCGCGAACAGCACGTAGCCGGCCATCATGCGGCCCATGTTCGGATCGCTGATGCGCGTGACGGGCACGCTTTCGGGCAGGTCGTCGCGTGCGGCCAGCGAATCCACGCCGGCGCCGAGATTGATGATCAGCTTGAGCTGCGTCATCTGCGCGAAGAAGCCCTTCGGCGGCTTCCAGACCAGCGCGAAGCGCACCTCGGCCGGATCGCGCACTTGGTCGTGACGCAGCACGCGCAGCGCCGGCAGTTGCGCCTGAATCGCGCGCTTCCAGGTGTCGAAATCGTCGAACTCGCTGTAGAACACGAGCGTGCCGAGATCGCCACCGTCGCCATGGATGTCCGCCATGTTCAGCGCTGGATCAGGCGCGACATGGCCTCGATCGCGAATTCGTAGCCGTCGCCGCCGAGCCCGGCGATCACGCCGTCGGCCGCCCTGGAGATGTACGAGTGATGGCGGAACGATTCGCGCCGCCAGATGTTGCTCATGTGCACCTCGATGATCCTGCCCGGGAACGCGAGCAGCGCGTCGAGGATCGGCACCGACGAATAGGTCAGGCCGGCCGCGTTGATGATCACGCCGTGCGCGGTGCCGCGCGCTTCCTGGATCCAGTCCACGAGCTGGCCTTCCCAGTTCGACTGCACGAAATTCAGCGCGATGCCCAGCGATTCGGCGCGGGCCTCGCAGCGCGCCTTCAGCGTCGGATAGCTGTCGCTGCCGTACACCTGGTTGGCGTCGAGGCCGTAGAGATTCGCGTTCGGGCCGTTCAGGAACCACACGGTCGATCGCGTGGCGTTGGGCGTGGTGGAGTCGGTCATGACGGTCGGGTGTCGATCAGTTGTCGTAGGGAACGGTGGCCTGCATCGCCGGCAGCGCCTGGATCGCCGCGTGCCACGCGGCCGCCTTCGGACGCAGGTCGCGCCACGGCAGCGCAGGAAAGCGGAAGTCGAGATAGCCGAGCGCGCAGCCGATCGTCACCTCGCCGATCGTGAGCCGCCCGGTGGCGAGCGTGGCGGCCAGCGCCTCGATCTCGTCGAGGCACGCGGCCACCTTGGTCAGCTGCGCGGCGCGCCAGTCGTGCCACTGCTTCGCGTCGGGCCGCGCCGTGTATTCGTAGCGCGCGAGCAGCGCGGCATCGAGCAGGCCGTCGCCGAGCGCCTGCAGGCCCAGCGCGCGCCAGCGTGCGTCGCCGTCGGCCGGGAACAGGCCGTAATCGGGGCGCAGGCTCGCCAGGTATTCGCAGATCACGCGGCTGTCGTACAGCGCGCGGCCGTCGGCCAGGATCAGCGTGGGCACCTTGGCGAGCGGGTTGTGCGCGGCGATGCGGCCGTCGCGCACGATCGGGTTGGCGGCGCTCGGCAGCCAGGCGATCTCGCCGGCCAGGCCGAGCAGGTGCGCGCTGGCCATCACCTTGCGCACATAGGGGGAGGTGGGGGCGTGCAGCAGCTGCATCGGGCGGATGTCGTCGGGCGTGCGCATGATCACGGCACCAGCACGAGCTTGCCGAACACCTCGCCGCCTTCCAGCAGGCGGTGCGCCTCGGCGGCCTCGGCCAGCGGCAGCGCGGCGTGCACGCGCGGGCGCACGCGGGCGTCGGCCACCAGCGGCAGCACGCGGCGCTCGATCAGGCGCGCCATGCGGGTCTTCTCGTCGTCGCCCTGCGGGCGCAGCGTGGACGAATGCAGGCTCAGCTGCTTCTGCATCAGCATCAGCAGGTCCAGATTCACCTGCGAGCCCTGCAGGAACGACAGGCTCAGGTGCCGGCCGCCGAATGCCATGGCCTCGAGGTTGCGGCGCAGGTAGTCGCCGCCCACCATGTCCACCACCACGTCCACGCCGCGGCCGCCCGTGAAGGCGCGGCAGGCGGCCACGAAATCGGTGTCGCGATAGCAGATCGTTTCGGCCGCGCCGGCCTCGCGCAGCGCCGCGAAGCGCTCGCGGCGGGCGGCGGTGGCGATCACGGTGGCGCCGGCCGCGTGCGCCATGCGGACCGCGAGCGTGCCGATGCCGCCGGCCGCGCCGTGCACCAGCACGGTCTCGCCCATCTGCAGCGCGCCGAGCTCGAACAGGTTGTGCCAGATCGTGAAGAGGCCTTCGGGCAGCGCGGCGGCCTCGGCGTCGCCGAGCGCGTCGGGCACCGGCAGGCAGTGATCGGCATTCGCCAGGCACCACGGCGCGTAGCCGCCGCCGGGCAGCAGCGCCATCACGCGCGCACCGGGCGCGAAGCGCGTCACGCCGGGGCCGCAGGCCACCACCTCGCCGCAGGCTTCGAGGCCCGGCACGTCGGTCACGCCGGGTGCCGGTTTGGCGCGGCCCTCGCGCTGCATCACGTCGGGGCGGTTCACGCCGGCCGCGCGCACGCGCAGCAGGACCTGGCCGGGGCCGGGCGCGGGCACCGGGCGGGTGGCGAATTCGAGTACCTCGGGGCCACCGGGTTCGCGGGCCACGATGGCCTGCATGTCAGCCGGAATGTTCATCGATGTCGGTCGGTAAAACGAAGGAATCGGTCGAATCCGCGAAGTCGCGGCCGTTCAGGCCGTCGCCTCCGCAAACACGGTGACGTTGCGCGGCGGCAGGCCGAGCGCGGTGACGGTGCCCACCGGGAAGCGGTCGAGCGCGTCCAGCCCGGCCGAGCGCACCATCACGCGCTGCGCGCCGCCGGCCGCGACGTTCACGTCCACGTAGGTATCCACGTGGTCGCCCTGGAACACGTGGTTGACGATCGTGCCGGTCAGCACCGAGCCCTCGCCGAGCGGCTCGAAGCGGATGTGCTCGGGGCGCACGTACACGTCCATGCGGCCGCCGCCGTGCGCGCCGCCCACCAGCCGGTCGCGCTCCACGCTGATCAGGCCGCCGCCCAGGCGCAGATGGAAGTGGCTCGCGTCCTCGCCGTGGAATTGGGTGGGCAGGATGTTCACGTCGCCCAGGAACGAGGCCACGAACGGGTGGGCGGGGCGGCGGTAGATCTCGTCGGGCGTCGCGATCTGGCAGATGCGGCCGCGCGACATCACCGCGATGCGGTCCGACATCGCCAGCGCCTCGCCCTGATCGTGGGTGACGAACACGGTGGTCACGCCCAGCTCGCGCTGGATCTCGCGGATCTCCACCTGCATCGCGCCGCGCAGGCCCTTGTCGAGCGCCGAGAACGGCTCGTCGAGCAGCAGCACGCGGGGCTTGATCACCAGCGCGCGCGCCAGCGCCACGCGCTGCTGCTGGCCGCCCGACAGCTCGCGCGGCTTGCGCTGGCCGAGCCCGTCGAGCTTGACGAGCCGCATCGCGTCGTCCACGCGCCGCGCGATCTCGGCGGCCGGCACGCCGCGCATGCGCAGCCCGTAGCCGATGTTGCGCGCCACGTCCATGTGCGGGAACAGCGCGTAGTTCTGGAACACGATGCCGATCTCGCGCTGGTGCGGCGGCAGGTCGGTCACCGGCTTGCCGTCGATGAAGATCTCGCCGTTGGCGGCCTGCGCGAAGCCGGCGATCAGGTTCAGCAGGGTGGTCTTGCCGCAACCGGACGGGCCCAGCAGGGTCAGGAATTCGCCCTGGCCGATCGCGAGCGAGAGGTCGTGCAGGATGGTCTGCTCGCGATACTTCGCGACGACGCCTTCCACGCTGACGGCGACGGGCGTGCCGGACGACGCGGGCGTGGCCGTGCGGCGGAGTGAAGGTTCAGCAGGGTTCATGAGTGTCGAGGCCGCGAGGCGCGTGATCCGGATGAATGAGGGGGCCGGGCCGCCAAGGGCGGGCGCCGGCCGACCGGGGATGGTCTGGATCGAAGCATACGAGAACAGAATGCGCGCCGAGCGTTGCGAATCCTGATGGGTGGCGTCGGAAAAACGGAGGCGACGGGCCGCGGCGAATGCGCAACACTGCGACGCATGCCGGTTTGGTTTTTCCGATGTCCCGGCTAGAAAAATGCTGGTTATCAGGCGCGGGCATTTTGAGCACACTGGGATCCGACAAGAACCCCGGTCGTGCTCGGCACCCGCAGCCGACGCTGCGCCGCATGGCGCGCAGCGCGCAGGCGAGAACGAACCGTCCCCGTGCCCTTACTCAGGATCAAACATGTCAGTTGAAGCAATCGATACGCTCGTCATCGGCGCTGGACAGTCCGGCATCGCCATGAGCGAACATCTGCGCGATATGCAGGTGCCGCACCTCGTGCTGGAGCGCAATCGCGTGGCCGAGGCGTGGCGCTCGGCGCGCTGGGATTCGCTGGTGGCGAACGGCCCGGCCTGGCACGATCGCTTCCCGAACCTCGAATTCGACGACGTGGGCCCCGACGTGTTTCCGCCGAAGGAACGCATGGCGAAGTATTTCGAGGATTACGCGAAGATGATCGACGCGCCGGTGCGCACCGGCGTGGAAGTGAAGCACGTGAAGCGCTGCGAGAACCGCCCCGGCTTCATCGTCACCACCTCGGCGGGCGTGATCGAGGCGCAGCGCGTGGTGGCCGCCACCGGCCCCTTCCAGGTGCCGCAGTATCCGGACATCGTGCCGGCCGAGGCCGGCGTGCGCCAGCTGCATTCGTCGGCCTACCGGAACCCGGCCCAGCTCGACGACGGCGCCGTGCTGGTGGTGGGCGGCGGCGCGTCCGGCTCGCAGATCGCCGAGGAGCTGTGCAAGGCGGGCCGCACCGTGTATCTGTCGATCGGCGAGCACTATCGGCCGCCGCGCGCCTATCGCGACCGCGATTATTGCTGGTGGCTCGGCGTGCTCGGCAAGTGGGACGAGATCAGGATCCAGGCCAAGAAGAAGCACGTGGCCTTCGCCGTGAGCGGCTACGACGGCGGCAAGACCATGGACTTCCGCCGCCTCGCGCAGCAGGGCATCACCGTGCTGGGCCTGACGCAGGGCTATGAAAACGGCGTGCTCGCGATCGCCGACGACCTGGTGGCGAACATCGCGGCCGGCGACGAGGCCTATTTCGACGTGCTGCGCGAGGCCGACGCCTACGTGGCGCGCAACGGCCTGGACCTGCCCGAAGAACCCGACGCGTGGAAGCTGATCGACGCGCCGGCCTGCCTCACGCAGCCGATCCTGCAGCTGGACCTGGCCGCGGCCGGCATCAAGACCATCCTGTGGGCCACCGGCTTCAAGTTCGACTTCGGCTGGCTGGACGTGAACGCGTTCGACGAGCAGGGCGCGCCGTTCCACAAGCGCGGCATCTCGGCCGAGCAGGGCATCTACTTCCTGGGCCTGCCCGAGCTGACCAATCGCGCCTCGTCGTTCATCTACGGAACGTGGCACGATGCGAAGTACATCGCCGACCACATCGCGCTGCAGCGCAACTACGTGGCCTACCGCAAGGGATAAGGAGAGTTTGCCGATGAACACGCCGTCGAGCCGGGACCTGCTGGCAAAGCTGATCGGCTTCGCCACCGTCAGCCGCGAATCGAACCTCGCGCTGATCGAATTCGTGCGCGACTATCTGGCCGGGCTCGGTGTGGAGTGCGAACTGCTCTACAACGAGGCGCGCACCAAGGCCAGCCTGTTCGCGTCGATCGGGCCGGCCGGCGACGGCGGCATCGTGCTGTCGGGCCACACCGACGTGGTGCCGGCGGACGGCCAGAACTGGACCGTGCCGCCGTTCGAGCTGACCGAGCGCGACGGCCGCCTGTACGGGCGCGGCACCGCCGACATGAAGGGCTACCTGGCCTCGGTGCTGGCCGCCGTGCCGGCGTTCCTCGAGCAGCCGCTCGCGGTGCCCGTGCATCTGGCGTTCTCCTACGACGAGGAAATCGGCTGCGTGGGCGTGCGCCCGCTGCTGGCCGAGCTCGCGAAGCGCAACTTCCGGCCGCGCGTGTGCATCATCGGCGAGCCTACCGGGATGAAGCCCGTGCTCGGCCACAAGGGCAAGATGGCGGTGCGCTGCTGCATTCGGGGTGCGGCCTGCCACTCGGCGTACGCGCCGTACGGCGTCAACGCGATCCACTACGCGGCGCGGCTGATCGGCAAGCTCGAGGAGATCGGCGACGCGCTCGCGCAGCCCGAGCATCGCGACGCGCGCTTCGAGCCGCCGTTCTCGACCGTGCAGGCCGGCGTGATCCGCGGCGGGCGCGCGCTGAACATCGTGCCGGCCGAGTGCGACTTCGATTTCGAGGTGCGCGGCGTGCCGGGCTTCGACATCGGCAGCGTCGCCAGGCAGCTCGAGGCCCATGCGAGAGACACGCTGCTGCCGCGCATGCGCGCCGTGCAGCCCGATACCGACATCCGCTTCGAGGAACTGAACGCCTATCCGGGCCTGGCGACCGATCCGGCCAGCGACGCCGCGCGCCTGATCGCCGAGCTCAGCGGCGTGGCGGATCGGGACGACCAGGCGGGCGAGGACGACGAGGGCGCCGCGTTCGGCACCGTGGCGTTCGGCACCGAGGGCGGGCTGTACCACGCGATCGGCGTGCCGGCGGTGGTGTGCGGCCCCGGCAGCATGGATCAGGGCCACAAGCCCGACGAATTCGTCACGCTCGAGCAACTGCAGCGCTGCGACGCGATGCTGGCGCGGCTGCGCGATCATCTGCGCGCGTGATGTCGGCGGCGGCTGATCGCCGCCCGCCTTCCCCCGATTTCTCCGCTGCCCGGCGCGGTGCGTGCCGGGCAGCGTCGTTTCAGGCCGCGCGTCGCCGCTGCGCGCTCGGCAGGATCCCCATCAGGAAGATGCCGGTGGCGCCGATGCAGCACAGCGCCATCTGCCCGGCCATCACCGCGACCGGTGCATCGGGGAAGCGCGTGAGCAGGTCGCCCTCGACGAAGCTCGCGATCGCGCCCATGCCCGTCATCAGCGCGTTCATCAGCGCCGAGGCGGTGCCCGCGAACAGCGCGGCGCGTTCCATCGCGCCCTGCTGCGCGATCGGCGTGAGGATGCCGAGGCAGGTGGTGTTCAGCGACAGCAGCAGGGTGAGCACCGTCACGTCGAGGCGATGGCCGGCCGAGAGCGACAGCATCGTGAGCGGCGAGGCCACCGAGATGCCGAGCGTGACGGCCAGCACCAGCTCGCCGGGCACGCCGTGCTTGCCGAGCCGCGCGCTCACGAAGGAACCGAGCATCAGGCACAGCGCCATCACCGCGAACAGCAGCCCGTAGGTGGTGGACGACACGTGCAGCACGTCCACGAACACGTACAGCGAGCCGGTGACGTAGGAGAAGTGGCTCGCGAAGGTCAGCGCCACGATCATCGCGTAGGACAGGCTGGTGGGATCGCCGAGGAACTGCCGGTAATCGGCCAGCACGGAGCGGCGCGGGGCGAGCGGCGAGAGCGGTGCGGGGGCCACGGCGGGCACGGCCGCTGCTACGCGGTCGGCGCCCGGCGCGAGCCGTTCGAGCTTCGCGCGCGACGATTCGGGCAGCTCGCGCCACACGATCAGCAGCATCAGCAGGCCGCCCACGGCCATGAAGCCGTAGATCCAGCGCCAGTTGCCGAACATCAGCAGCAGGTTGCCGAGCGTGGGCGCGGTGGTGGGGCCGATGATGCGCACCACGGCCGCGTAGGACAGCAGCTGGCGCGCCTCGTCGCCGCTGCGCTGGTCGCGGATCACCGTGATCGCGAGCACCGAGGCCGCGCCCGCGCCGGTGCCCTGCAGCAGCCGGCACAGCAGCAGCGTGTCGAACGAGCTGGCCACCGTGGCCAGCACGCTCGCCACGGTGTACACCACGCAGGCGAACAGCAGCACCGGGCGCCGGCCCATGCGGTCCGACAGCGGGCCGTAGATCAGCGGCGACACCGAAAAGCTGAAAAAGAAGAAGCTGAGGGTTTGCGCCACGCGCTCGATCGGCACGTCGAAGCTGGCGGCGAGGCTCGCGAAGCCGGGCAGGCCGACGTCGATCGACATCGACGGGAAGACGGTGAGGATGCCGCAGATCAGGATCAGGCGGAGCGAGGCGATATGGGGGACGGGGCGCGACATCGGCAATGCGGTCAGGGGCGAGGGGCGGGGCAGTCGCCCCGGAGCAGGGTTTACTCTAGCCCACCGGAATTGTTTTCATAATAAGTTTAGTATTTGAAACCGTTTTTCGTGTTGCCGAAAGGCTGCGCCGCGTTCGAAATCAACGCTTGGCTCAGGCTCGGGCATAATACGGCCTGAATCCGTATTCCATGCCATGCCCGCCGTGCCGGCGCGCATGGTTCTTCTGCTCACCTGGGAGCCCGCCGGCGCAGCCGGTCGCGGCCGAGAACCAGGTCGACACCAACCCTCCCGTCGTAATCAAGGCTTCATGAAGCAAGGAAAGCCCAAACTGACCCGTCAGGACGCCGAGCGCCTGTTTGCGGGACTGCCGAGCAGCAATGCCGCGCGCTCCGCGAGCCGGCCCGCGAATCCGTTCGAGGCCAGCCCGTTCGCGAACGCGCCGTCCGTTGCGGCGCCGCGGCCCGTGGCCAACGGCATCTGGAAGGACAATCTGATCACGCTGCCGATCGCATTCGTGGTGCCCGCGTGCTACCCGTCGCTGGCCGCGCTGTGCCAGGGCATCGCGCGCGCATGGCGCGTACGCTGGGTGCGCGAAGGCCACCGCGAGGTGGTGGCCGAGTTTCCCGAAGGCTGGAAGGCGGTGCGCCCGCCGAGCGGCCCGATCGAGCTGCGCGACCCGAACAACGTGGTACGCGCCGTGCACGGCTGGGCCGAGGATGCCGAGGTGCGCTTCCTGTCGCGCTACCAGGTCGAAACCCAGTCGAACAGCTCCACCGGCAACGGCAGCCTGCTCGTGCGCGACCGCGCCACGGGGCAGATCCTCGAGCGCTCGGCCATCTGGTCGTCGCTGATCGGCCCGCGTCATCCCGACTGGGCGCGCCTCACGGCCTGGCTCAACGAGCGTTTCCCGCAGCATCTCGACCCGCTGAAGTACTGGGAGGACTGCGAGGCGAACCTCGCGGCAGCCGCAGCGGCGGCCGCGGGCACTCCGGGCGCCGCTGCGGGCTGATCCGAGGCCGGCTGATCAGGCCGGCTGCGTCGCGCGCCGCGCCTCGAGCTCGCGCACCAGCGGCAGCACCTTCTCGCCGAAATACTCCACTTCCTCGATGAAGTGCAGGAAGCCGGCCAGCACCAGATCCACGCCGATCGCCTTCAGCGCCACGATGCGCTCGGCGATCTGCTGCGGCGTGCCGATCAGGTTGGTGCGGAAGCCGTCGTTGTACTGCACGAGATCCTCGAAGGTCGATCTGGCCCAGTTGCCTTCGCCCTCGGGCGAGGCTTTGCCGGCTTCCTTCACCGCGCTGCCGAATGCGTTCACGGCCTCCACGTGCGCGTGGCGGAGGATGTCGTCGAGCACGGCGCGCGCTTCCTCCTCCGTGTCGCGCGCGATCACGAAGGCGTTCACGCCGATCCGCACGCGGTGCCCGTTGCGGGCCGCCTTCTCGCGGATGTCGTCGATCTGCGCCTTCAGGTTCTCCGGCGTGTTGCCGTTCGTG
This sequence comes from Burkholderia sp., assembly GCA_030151225.1. Lineage (GTDB taxonomy): Bacteria > Pseudomonadota > Gammaproteobacteria > Burkholderiales > Burkholderiaceae > Burkholderia. Next base: position 41,868 of record JASLEG010000292.1, read on the forward strand.
AAGTACCAGTCCGACACGCTGGCCGCGTTGTCGCGCGCCGCGCGCGAGCTGCCGCCCTGGAAGATTTCCGGGTGCGGCTTCTGCACCGGCTTCGGGCTCAGCGTGTACGCGTTGAAGCGGTAGAAGTCGCCCCGGAACGTGAAATCGTCCTGCGTCCAGATGCCCTTCAGCGCGCGGATGAATTCGTTCGAGCGGCGATAGCGCTCGTCGTGTTCGAGCCAGGGCTCGCCGATTGCCGTGAATTCGCCCTTGAACCAGCCGCTCACCACGTTGATCGCGATGCGGCCGTTCGAGATGTGATCGATGGTGGCGATCTGCTTGGCCACCACGGCCGGGTTCCACGGGCCGGGCAGGATCGCAGCGATCACCCTGAGCTTGCGGGTGGCGTTCAGCAGCGCCTGGCTGAACGACACCGGCTCGTGCTGATGCTCGGCGCCGTAGCCGGCCGTGAAGCGGATCTGGCTCAGCGCGTAGTCGAAGCCGGCACGCTCGGCGGTCTGCGCGAGCCGCACGTTGTAGTCGAGGCTCCAGTCGGTGCGCTGCTCGATCGTGCTGACGACGAGGCCGCCGCTGACGTTGGGCACCCAGTAGGCGAACTTGAGGGCGTCTTGCGGGGCGGAGGGTTGGCTCATGGCTCGGGTCCTGTGGGAGAAGGGTGGGAATCAGGCGGTATGTGCCTGCGGATCGGCTGGCGCGCGTGCGCGCAGCACCGGCACGGCACGCGCGATCGCCAGATCGATGCGCGCGCGCAGCGCCGGCGAGGCGACTCGGTAATCGTGGAAATCGGCCTCGGCGCCGAACACGCCGATCGGCAGCGCATGCGCCTGGAAGAAGGCGAACAGCGGGCGCAGCTGGTGGTCGATCACCAGCGCGTGGCGGTCGCTGCCGCCGGTGGCGGCCAGCAGCACCGGCACGTCGATCAGCGCGGCGTGATGCACGAGATCGAACAGGTGCTTGAAGAGGCCCGTGTAGGACGCGCGATAGACGGGGCTCGCCACGATCAGCGCGTCGGCCGTCTCGATGGCGCGCAGCGCCGCCTCGAGCGCGGCCGGCGCCCGGGCGCGCGCGAGCGTGGTACCGAGCACGGGCGCGATCGCGCCGAGCTCGATGCGGTGCGCCTGCACCGGCAGCGCGGCGGCCAGGCCGTCGAGCAGGGCGTCGGCCAGCGCGAGCGTGCGCGACGGGCGCTGCGGATTGCCGGAGACGGCGACGATGGTGTAACGGTCGGTCATGGTCGGATTCGTGGAGCGCGGCGCGAGGGGGCCGCTGGCTCGTGTCGATACAGCGAATCGCGTGCCAGCCGGGCCGAATCGTGCGGAATGCGAAACATGTCGACGTCTCGACGTACATGTCGATGTTGTGGCGACGTCACCGTCCGCTGCGGGCGCGGCAGCGGCAATGCATCGCGACACGCGCATCGGTCGCGCTGCTGTCAGCGCAGCGGCGCTGCTTTGGATAGCACGAATCCTTGCTTCTCCTGCAGCAGGATTGGCTCGACACTGGGCAGCCATCGTCTTCGTCATCGAGCCTTCACTCATGAACCCGCCGACCCTCTGCGCGTGGCAGGCCGCCCGCGAAGCCGCCGGCGAGCCCGTGCGCGACACGTCCCGCTCGCCTTCACGCGGCTCGCCGCGTTCCGCCGCCGTCCTCGCGCTGCCGGAACGCCGCCAGCATGCCACCTCGATTCGCGGCCATGCCCGGGTGTTCGTCGATCCGCGCTCGCTCGCGCTGCTCGAACGCATCCAGCGTATCGCGCCGAGCGACGCCAACCTCCTGATCACGGGCGAGACCGGCACCGGCAAGGAACTGATCGCGCGCCACGCGCATGCGCTGAGCCAACGGCACGACCGGCCGTTCGTGGCGGTGAACTGCGGCGCGTTTTCCGAGACGCTGGTGGAGAGCGAGCTGTTCGGCCACGAGAAGGGCGCCTTCACCGGCGCATTCAGCGCGAAGCCGGGCTGGTTCGAGGCGGCCGACGGCGGCACGCTGTTCCTCGACGAGATCGGCGATCTGCCGCTGTCGACGCAGGTCAAGCTGCTGCGCGTGTTGCAGGAGCGCGAGATCGTGCGGCTGGGCGCGCGCACCAGCATTTCGATCGACGTGCGGATCGTGGCGGCCACCAACGTGAATCTGGCCGACGCCGTGGCGGCCGGCCATTTCCGCGAGGACCTGTTCTATCGGCTCAACGTGGTGCAGGTGGCGATTCCGCGGTTGCGCGAGCGGCCCGCCGACATCCTGCCGCTCGCGCGCCACTTCATCGAGGATTACCGGGCCCGGCTGGGCCACGGGCTGCGCGGCATCGACGCGGGTGCCGAGCGCAAGCTGCTCGCGCACGCGTGGCCGGGCAACATCCGCGAGCTCGAGAACGTGATCCATCACGCGCTGCTGGTGAGTCGCGGCGAGATGCTGGTCGCCGATGATCTGCCGATCGGCGGGTTCGGCGCGGCGGCGCCCGTGGTGCCCGCGGCGGCCGATGTGCCCGACCCGACCGGCGGCGGTGCGCAGCAGCAGGCCGCGCAGCACGCCTTCGAGTCCGCGCTGCGCACGCTGTTCGAGGGCGAGCACGCGGGCCTGTTCGAGCACATCGAGGACACCGTGATGCGGGTGGCCTTCGAGTCCTGCCGGCGCAACCAGATCCAGGCCGCGCGGCTGCTCGGCATCAGCCGCAACGTGCTGCGCGCGCGGCTGATCCGGGCCGGGGGGATACCCCCGCGGAAAAAAGGGGCGGTATAGCACTGGGGGCTCAAGGACCCGGGCGCCGTTACCCCGGT
>JASLEG010000269.1 GCA_030151225.1 Burkholderia sp.
GGCGGACGTGCAGGCCGGCGCGCTGCCGATCGCGGCCGACGCGCGCGTGCGGATCGCCACGCTGCGCGCGGGGGCGGTGCTGCATCACGCGCTGCCGGCAGCCGGCGCGGCCTACGTCGTGACCGATCACGGTCGCGTCGATCTGGGGCCGGTGCAACTCGCGGCGCGGGACGGCGCCGCCGTGACCGGCGAGCCGTCGCTGCGGATCGCCGCGCTCGACGACACCGACCTGCTGATCGTGGAATTGCCGGGCTGAGTCGCGCCCATGAAAAAGCCCGGCCCGGCGTCGCACGCCATGCCGGGCTTCCTGTCGTGTGCCGCTTGTGCCCGATCCGCGCGGGGCGGCCGCGCCGGTAATCGTCCTCGCGGGAATTCGGGCGCGACACGTTTCCGCCGCGCGCGAGGGCCGGCATCGAAACCGCGGCGCCGAGGGCCGCCACCGCGACGAGTTTGATCAGGGAGCTCGCCATGACGTGGGCGTTTTCCTGTCGATTGAGGTGCATGAGGAAGGCATGGATCCGAGTGCGGCGAGCCCATCGAAAGGAATCTGTAGCAGCAGATATCGGATACCGTAAGAAACGTGACGGAATCGCGAAAAACTGCCGATTTCTGCCGGCGACGATCCGTCACTGTAAAAAATACAGTGGCCGCCGCGGCGCCATGCTTGCCCGGACCCCCGCCCGGCGGGGCTGCGGCGTCGATGCGCGGGTTCCCGACAGGCAGGCACGATCGTTGCAGTAACTCCGGCCTGGGCGGCGTATGCCGCCATCAAGCGCAATGGACGGCCCAATGGCACCCCCTCCCGCATCCTGCTTTTCCCCGCATCTGTATTTCTGCGACGCACGCCTGGTCGGACCGCTGGAAGGCTGGCCCGCCTGGTTCGAACGCATCGCCTCGCTCGGCTTCGATCACGTGCTGATCGGCGCCTTCCATGCAACGGGCCGCGCCGGGCATCCGCGCGCCGTGGCCGATCACGACCGGCCCGCCGAGGCGCTCGATACGCGGCTCGACACCGCCGATGCGCTGGCCCACCTGTCCGAGCGCGCCCGCGAGTTCGGCCTGAAGCTGATGCTCGACGTGACCGTGGATCGCGTGGCCACGGAGCATCCGCTGCGTCGCGAGGCGCCGGACTGGTACGTCGAGCGACATCACGACGACGCCCGCATCGATCCGCGCACGGCCGCGTTCGAACAGACGATCGCCCACGCCGACGTGACGCGGCCCGAGGTGGCCGAGGCGCTGGGTGGCTGGTGGCACGGCCGCTTCGCCACCCTGTCGGCGGCCGGCGTGGCCGGCTTCCTGGTGGATGCGCCGCAACGCCTGCCGGCCGGGTGGTGGCGGGAGTGGCTCGCCTCGCGCCACGGCGAACTGCACGACGTGCGCTGGCTGGCCGGCATTCCCGGCCATGCCCGCGAGGCGCTGGCCGGCTTCGAGGGCGCCGGTTTCGACGGGGTGTTCACGTCGCTGCGCTGGTGGGATCTGCGCTCGCCCTGGCTGTTCGACGAACACGCGCTGCTGCGTCGTGTCGGTGCACCGATCGCGTATCCCGACGCATACGAGGGCCCGCGCCTCGCGCACGACCTGCGCGGGCTGCCCGCCGAGGCCGTCGAGCGCGGCTATCGGCGCGCGCTGGAGGCGGCCGCCGCACTCGGCACCGGCTGGCTCGTGCCGATGGGATTCGAGCGCGGCGTGGGCACGCCGCTGATGACGGCGGATCCGCAACCGGCCGCGTTCCGCGACGCATTCGAGCGCGCGCCGTTCGACCTGTCCGATGCGATCGCCGAGGCGAACCGCCTGCGCGCCACCTCGCCGGTATTCTCGTCGCGCGGCGAACTCGCCGCGCTGAGCGGCGCGGATGCGTCGGCCACCGTGGTGCTGCGCGGCGACGACGCCTCGCTCGAACATGCCGACGACGCCTTGCTGATCGCGCTGAACCCCGAACTCGACGCCACCGCGTCGGTCGATCCGGCCTGCCTGGCCGGCGTGCCCGGCGCCTTCACGCGCTTCGCATCGCTGTCGGCCGGGCGCCGCGCGAAAGCCGCGCCGCTCGGGCCGATCGCGCTGATGCCCGGTGACGTCACGATCCTGCGCGCCACGCGCTCGAAGCCGGTCAGACCTGCCAGGCCCGACAGGAACGCCGGGCCGTCCGCCGCGGACGGTGCCCCCGCAAGCGGCAGGGATGGCACCCGGCAAGCGGCCGCGGCGCTCGACGCCAGCGTGGCCGACACGACCAGCGTGACCGCGCGGCGCCGCCGCACGCCATCGATGGCGCAGGCCGCCGTCGTGGCCGCGGTGGAGAGCGATCGCATCGCGATCGAGCGTGTCGAGCCGAGCGTGGACGGTGGCCGCTTCGCCGCGAAACGGGTGGTGGGCGAGCAGGTGCCGGTGAGTGCCACGCTGGTGGCGGACGGCCATGCACGACTCGGCGCCGCCGTGGCCTGGCGCGCGGCCGACGAGGCGCAGTGGCGCGAGGTGCCGCTCGCGCCGCTCGGCAACGATCGCTGGCAGGCGTCGATCGGGCTCGACCGGATCGGCCGCCACGAATTCCGCGTGCTCGCCTGGCGCGACGACTGGGGCTCGCTCGTCGACGACATCGCGAAGAAACACGCGGCCGGCCAGGACGTGGCGCTCGAACTGCGCGAGGTGCGCGGGCTGCTCGAGAGCGCGCTCGGCGGCAAGCCGAAACGGGCCGGGGCAAGCGCCAGGGCCGGCAAGCCGGGCAAGCCCGGCGACGACGCGCGCGCCGCCGCCCGGCGTCTCGCCGACGAATTCGACGCGGCCGATCCGGCCGGCCAGCTCGCCCTGACGCTGGCCGCGCCGAGCGCGGCGATCTACGCGGCGCTCGGCCGCCGCACCGCGCTCACGCAGGAGAGCGCCGTGTATCCGATCGAGGTCGAACGGCGCGCGGCACGCTTCGGCAACTGGTACGAGATGTTTCCGCGCTCGGCGTCGGACGACGTCACGCGGCACGGCACGTTCGAGGACGTGGCGCGCCACCTGCCGCGCATCCGCGAAATGGGCTTCGACGTGCTGTACTTCCCGCCGATCCATCCGATCGGGCTGACCGCGCGCAAGGGCCGCAACAACAGCCTGCGCGCCGGCCCCGAGGACGTCGGCAGCCCCTACGCGATCGGCTCGCCGATCGGGGGGCACGAGGCCGTGCATCCGAGCCTCGGCAACCTGGCGAGCTTCCGCGCGCTGGTGGAGGCCGCCCACGCCCACGGCATCGAGATCGCGCTCGACTTCGCCGTGCAGTGCTCGCCCGATCACCCGTGGCTCGCGCGCCATCCCGGCTGGTTCGCCTGGCGCCCCGACGGTTCGCTGCGCTTCGCCGAGAACCCGCCGAAGCGCTATCAGGACATCGTGAATCCCGATTTCTACGCGAACGATGCGATGCCCGAGCTCTGGATCGCGCTGCGCGACGTGATCCTGCACTGGGTCGAGGCGGGCGTGAAGCTGTTCCGCGTCGACAATCCGCACACCAAGCCGCTGCCGTTCTGGGCCTGGCTGATCGAGGACGTGCGGGCGCGCCACCCGGACGTGGCGTTTCTCGCCGAGGCGTTCACCCGGCCGGCGATGATGTATCGCCTCGCCAAGCTCGGATTCTCGCAGTCCTACACGTACTTCACGTGGCGCGAGTCCAAGCACGAGCTGCGCGACTATCTGACCGAACTCGCCTGCGGCCCCGCCCGCGAGTATTTCCGGCCGAACTTCTTCGTCAACACGCCCGACATCAACCCGCGCTACCTGCATAACGCGCCGCGCTCGCAGTTCGTGATCCGCGCCGCGCTGGCAGCGCTGCTCTCGGGTGTGTGGGGCATGTACAGCGGCTTCGAGCTGGGCGAGTCCGCCCCGCTCACCGACGACGGCGAGGAATACCGCGACGCCGAGAAATACGAGCTGCGCGCGCGCGACTGGCGCCAGCCCGGCAATCTGTCGGCCGAGATCGCGCTGCTGAACCGCGTGCGGCGCAGCAACCCGGCGCTGCAGACCCATCTGGGCATCGAATTCCTCGACGCGCCGAACGATTCGGTGCTGGTGTTCCGCAAGGCCAACCCGGGTCACGACAACGTGATCGTGGCCGCCGTCAGCCTCGACCCGTGGGCGCCGCAGGCCACCGATTTCATCCTCGACGCGGCACTGTACGATGCCTGGGGGCTGGACGAGGGGGCGAAGCTGCGCAGCGTGGACCTGGCGAGCGGCCACGTCGCGCAATGGCACGGCACACGCCAGTACGTCAATCTCGATCCGCACGCGCTGCCGTTCGCGATCTGGCGCATCGCGCCGGCCGTGGCGCACGGTCGCGATGCAGGGCCGGCACATGCCGGCCAGGGAGCACGCCGATGATCCGCGAAGAACCGCTCGACCACCTGCCCCGCGCACCGTTCCAGACCGGGGCCGGCGCGACCCCGCGCGGCACGCGCCGCGGCGCCGCGCGCCTTTCGGAGCGCGGCACGCTGAACAGCGACCCGCTCTGGTACAAGGACGCCATCATCTACCAGTTGCACGTCAAGTCGTTCTTCGACTCGAACGGCGACGGCATCGGCGACTTCCAGGGCCTGATCTCGAAACTCGACTACATCGCCTCGCTCGGCGTGGATGCCCTGTGGCTGCTGCCGTTCTACCCGTCACCACGCCGCGACGACGGCTACGACATCGCCGACTACCGCAACGTGCATCCCGACTATGGCACGCTGGCAGACGTGCGCCGCTTCATTCGCGAGGCGCACGCACGCGGGATCCGCGTGATCACGGAACTCGTGATCAACCACACCTCCGACCAGCATCCGTGGTTCCAGCGCGCGCGCCGGGCCAAGCCGGGCTCGGTGCATCGCGACTACTACATGTGGTCGGACACCGACACCAAGTTCGCCGGCACGCGCATCATCTTCGTCGACAGCGAACCGTCGAACTGGACCCACGATCCGGTGGCCGGCCAGTATTACTGGCATCGCTTCTATTCGCATCAGCCCGATCTCAATTTCGACAATCCCGCCGTCGTGCGCGAGGTTCTGCAGATCATGCGATTCTGGCTCGACCTCGGCATCGACGGGCTGCGGCTCGACGCCGTGCCGTACCTGGTCGCGCGCGAAGGCACCAGCAACGAGAACCTGCCCGAAACGCACGCGATCCTGAAGCGGATCCGCGCGACGATCGACGCCGAATACCCGAACCGCATGCTGCTGGCCGAGGCGAACCAGTGGCCCGAGGACGTGCAGGAATACTTCGGCCAGGAAGACGAATGCCACATGGCGTTCCACTTCCCGCTGATGCCGCGCATCTACATGTCGATCGCGAGCGAGGACCGCTTCCCGATCATCGACATCATGCGACAGACGCCGGAGCTCGCGCCGAGCAGCCAGTGGGCGATCTTCCTGCGCAATCACGACGAACTGACACTCGAGATGGTGACCGACGCCGAGCGCGACATGCTCTGGCAGACCTACGCGAGCGACCGCCGCGCGCGGCTGAACCTCGGCATCCGCCGCAGGCTCGCACCGTTGATGGAACGCGACCGCCGCCGCATCGAGCTGATCAATTCGCTGCTGCTGTCGATGCCGGGCACGCCGGTGATCTACTACGGCGACGAGCTCGGCATGGGCGACAACATCCATCTCGGCGATCGCGACGGCGTGCGCACGCCGATGCAGTGGTCCGCCGACCGCAACGGCGGCTTCTCGCGCGCCGATCCGGAGCAGCTCGTGCTGCCGCCCGTGATGGGCGCGCTGTACGGCTTCGACGCGATCAACGTGGAGGCGCAGTCGCGTGATCCCCACTCGCTGCTGAACTGGGTGCGCCGCATCCTCGCCACGCGTCGCGCCACGCAGGTGTTCGGGCGCGGCACGCTGCGCTTCCTGCGGCCCGAGAATCGCAAGATCCTCGCGTACCTGCGCGAACTGCCCGACGCGACGCCCGTACTGTGCGTGGCGAACCTGTCGCGCGCCTCGCAGGCGGTGGAACTCGATCTGTCCGAATTTGCCGGCTGCGTGCCGGTCGAAATGACGTCCGACTCGCCGTTTCCCGCGATCGGCGAGCTGCCCTACCTGCTGACGTTTCCGGCCTACGGCTTTCTGTGGTTCGCGCTGACGCCGCACGGCGCCGAGCCGGCCTGGCATCGTCCGCATGCGGAACCGCTGCCCGAATACACGACGCTCGTGATGCGGCGCGGCGACACGCATCCGGCCGCGCCGCTGGTGGCCTCGCTCGAGGCCGAGGTCCTGCCGCAGTGGCTCGCCCGGCGACGCTGGTTCGCCGCGAAGGACCGCATGCTCGAGGCGACACGCTTCGACTGCGTGACGCCGGTACCGGGCGAGGCGTTCCAGTACGCCGAAGTGGTGGCGCGCTCGGACGGACACGGCCCCGAGGAACGCTACGTGGTGCCGCTCGCTGCCGCCTGGGGCGACGAGACCGCCCATCCGCTGTACATGCGGCTCGCGCTCGCGCGCGTGCGGCGTGGCCCGACGGTCGGCTACCTGACCGATGCGTTCGCCCTGCCGGCGTTCTCGCACGGCGTGCTGCGCAAGCTGGCGGCGCGCGCGCGCGTGCCGCTCGAGGGCGGCGGCACGCTGGATTTCACGCCGGAGCCCGGGCTGGCCGAGGTGCGGGAGGCGCTCGGCGACACGCCCGGGGTTCGCTGGCTCGCCGCCGAGCAGAGCAACAGCTCGCTCGTGATCGGCGAGACGCTGGTGCTGAAACTGGTGCGGCGCGCGGCGCCCGGCATCCACCCGGAGGCCGAGATGAGCCGCCACCTCACGCGCGCGGGCTACCGCAACGCGCCCGCGCTGATCGGCGAGGTGCGACGCCTGGCCGAGGACGGCACGCCGTACACCGTGGCGATCATGCAGGCCTTCGCGGAAAATCAGGGCGACGCGTGGGTGCGCGCCCTCGACTTCCTGAAGCAGGCGGTCAGCGATGTCGCACTGGCCTCGTCCGCCACGCCCGACGACCGGCAGACGGCACTCGACTACGCCGACGAATTCGATGCCTACGCCAGCTTCGCGGGCGCGATCGGCACGCGCCTCGGCGAGCTGCACGTCACGCTGGCCGCGCCGAGCGACGACCCCGCGTTCGCGCCCGAGCCCGCCACGCCGGCCCACGTCGAGCGCTGGAGCGCCGACGCGCTGGCGATGTTCGATCGCGCCGTCGCCCTGCTCGAACCGCGCCTCGGCGAACTGGACGACGACGCACGCGAGGCGGCCAATGCACTGCTCGCTTCCCGCGCGCCGGTGCGCGCGGCGATCGCCGCGCTCGTGCCGCGCGACATCGACGCGATCTGCACGCGCATCCACGGCGATTTTCATCTCGGTCAGGTGCTCGACGTGCAGGGCGACGCGATGCTGATCGATTTCGAGGGCGAACCGGCGCGTGCGCTCGAGGCCCGACGCGCGCGCTCGCATTCGCTGCGCGACGTGGCGGGGCTGCTGCGCTCGCTGTCGTACGCGAGCGCCGCCGCGCAGATCTCGATCGAGAAGGCGCCCGGCGCGACGGCCGACCTCAAGCGCACGCTGTTCGACCGCTTCGGGCAGGCGGCCGCCGACCGCTTCCTCGACAGTTACCGGCAGGCCGTCGGCGCGGCGGCCACGCCGCTGGTGTCGCCGGCCGATGCCGATCGCCTGCTCACCCTGTTCCTGATCGAGAAGGCCGCCTACGAACTCGGCTACGAAGCCGCGAACCGCCCGGACTGGCTGCGCGTGCCCGTGCTCGGCCTGGCCGGGCTCGCCGCGCAGCTGATCGAGACGAGCGCCCCCGATTCCCATCCCCAACCGCCCCCCGCTCCGGAGGACGCTCGATGAGCGCCATGCTGTTCGCCCCCGACGATATCGCTGCCCTGCTGGACGCCCGCCATCCCGATCCGTTCGCCTGCCTCGGCCGGCACCGCGTGGAGGGCCGCACCGTGGTGCGCGCGCTGCTGCCCGGCGCCCATCGCGTGCTCGCCGTCGCGCGCGACGACGGCCGCGTGCTCGGCGAACTCGAACGCGTCGCACCGTGCGGCTGCTTCGCCGGCACGCTCGAATCGGACGAACCCTATCGATTCTCGATCGACTGGGTATCGGCCACGCAGGACGTGGAGGATGCCTATGCATTCGGCGCGCTGCTCGACGAGGCCGCGCTCGCGCGCTTCGCCGACGGCGATCCGTTCGCCGTGCTCGACTGCCTCGGCGCGCGCCCCGCCACGGTGGACGGCGTGCCCGGCGTGATCTTCGCGGTGTGGGCGCCGGAAGCCTCGCGCGTGTCGGTGGTCGGCGACTTCAACGCCTGGGACGGCCGCCGCCACCCGATGCGGCTGCGCCGCCCGTGGGGCGTGTGGGAGCTGTTCGTGCCGCGCATCGGCGCCGGTGCGCACTACAAGTACGAGGTACGCGCGCGTGACGGTCGCGTGCTGCCATTGAAGGCCGACCCCTGCGCGCGCGCGACCGAGCGCCCGCCGCTCACGGCGTCCGTGGTGGCCGACACCGACACGCTCGCGCGTTTCGCCTGGCACGACGACGCGTGGCTGCAGCGCCGTGCCGAGATCGACGCGGTGCAGGCGCCGATGTCGGTGTACGAGGTGCACCCCGAGTCGTGGCAGCGCGCCGGCGACCCGCCGCGCACGCTCGACTGGGACGAGCTCGCGGAACGCCTGATTCCCTACGCGGCCGGCATGGGCTTCACGCACATCGAGCTGATGCCGGTGGCCGAATATCCGTTCGGCGGCTCGTGGGGCTACCAGCCGCTCTCGCCGTTCGCGCCGTCGGCGCGCTTCGGGCCGACCGACGGCTTCGCGCGCTTCGTCGATCGCGCGCATGCGGCCAACCTCGGCGTGATCGTCGACTGGGTGGCCGCGCACTTCCCGACCGATCCGCACGGCCTCGGCCAGTTCGACGGCAGCGCGCTGTACGAGCATGCGGACCCGCGCGAGGGCTTCCATCCCGACTGGAACACGCTCGTGTTCAACCTCGGCCGCAACGAGGTGCGCGCCTTCCTGATCGCGTCCGCGCTGGCCTGGGTACGCGACCATCACGTGGACGGCCTGCGCGTGGACGCGGTGGCCTCGATGCTGTATCGCGACTACTCCCGTGCCTCGGGCGAGTGGATTCCGAACGTGCACGGCGGGCGCGAGAACCTCGAATCGATCGCGTTCCTGCGCCAGCTCAACGACACGCTGCACGGCCCGCACGCGCCGCGCGGCGTGCTGACGATCGCCGAGGAGTCCACGGCGTGGCCCGGCGTGAGCGCGCCCACGAGCGAGGGCGGCCTCGGCTTCGACTTCAAGTGGAACATGGGCTGGATGCACGACACGCTCAAGTACGTGCAGGAAGATCCCATACATCGGCGCCATCACCACGAGCGCATGAGCTTCGGGCTCGTCTACGCGTTCTCGGAGCGCTTCGTGCTGCCGCTCTCGCACGACGAGGTGGTGCACGGCAAGGGCTCGCTGCTCGCGAAAGCCCCCGGTGACGCGTGGCAGAAGCTCGCCACGCTGCGCGCCTACTATGGCTTCATGTGGGCACATCCCGGCAAGAAGCTGCTGTTCATGGGCGGCGAGTTCGCGCAGCCCGGCGAGTTTTCGCACGACGGCCAGCCGCCGTGGGACCTGCTCGACGCGCCCGCGCATCGCGGCGTGCAGCGGCTGGTGCGGGACCTGAATCGCCTGAGCGCCGCCGAGCCCGCGCTGTACCGGCTCGACGCCCGCCCCGAGGGCTTCGGCTGGCTGATCGGCGACGACGCGCACAACAGCGTGTACGCGTTCGTGCGCCGCGACGATACCGGCCGGCTGCTGGTGGCCGTGTGCAACTTCACGCCGGTACCGCGCGACGGCTATCGCGTGGGGCTGCCCTCGGGCGGACGCTGGCGCGAAGTGCTGAACACCGACAGCGCGGCCTACGGCGGCACCAACCTCGGCAACGACGGCGAGGTGGAGGCTCAGGAGGTGGCGAGCCATGGCCATGCGTGGTCGGCGGCGCTGCGACTGCCGCCGCTCGCCACGATCTGGCTGCAGCCGGCCTGAGCGCGCGCCGCCGCGCCTGCCCGCCATCCGGGGGCAACGCGGCACGGCGCACATCGGACCGGTGACGAACGCGGTACATCCGGCCACCCGCCCCACCAAGCGGGCCACGAAACAAGGAGCACACACCATGCGCGCGGCGACCGCCGATCGTCTCGAACCGGGCAGACCCTATCCGCTCGGTGCGAAATGGAACGGTCTCGGCATCAATTTCGCGGTGTTCTCGGCACACGCCACGCGCGTCCAGCTGTGCCTGTTCGATCCGACCGGTCGCAAGGAGATCGCGCGGCTCGATCTGCCCGAATGCACCGACGAGATCTGGCACGGCTTCCTGCCCGAGCGGCATCCAGGCACCGTCTACGCGTTTCGCGCCGACGGACCGTATCAGCCGCAGCTCGGCCACCGCTTCAACCCCGCCAAGCTGCTGCTCGATCCGTACGCGCGCAAGCTGGTGGGCCAGGTGCGCTGGTCCGATGCGCTGTTCGGCTACCGGCTGCACTCGAACCGCGCCGACCTGTCGATCGACCGCCGCGACTCCGCGCCGGCCATGCCGAAATGCGTGGTGGTGGACGAAACCTTCGACTGGCAGGACGATCGCCGCCCCGAGGTGCCGTGGTCGGACACGGTGATCTACGAGACCCACGTGCGCGGTGTATCGATGCGGCGCGAGCGGCTGCGCCCGCCCGAGCGCGGCAGCTTCGCGGCGCTGGCCGCGCCCGAGTTCATCGAGCATCTGCTGCGGCTCGGCGTGACCACCGTGGAGCTGCTGCCGGTGCATGCCTTCCTGCAGCCGCGCGAGCTCGTCAATCGCGGGCTGCGCAACTACTGGGGCTACGACACGCTGTCCTACTTCGCGCCCGAGCCGAGCTACCTGCACACGCGGCGGCTCGACGAGATGCGCATCGCGATCCGGCAGTTGCACGCGGCCGGCATCGAGGTGCTGCTCGACGTGGTCTACAACCACACCTGCGAGGGCAACCAGCTCGGGCCCACGCTGTCGTGGCGCGGCCTCGACAACGCGAGCTACTACCGCCTGCAGCCCGACGACCCGCGCCACCACATCGACGAGACCGGTTGCGGCAACACGCTGAACCTGTCGCATCCGCGGGTGCTGCAGATGGTGATGGATTCGCTGCGCTGGTGGGCCACCTCGTTCAACGTGGACGGCTTCCGCTTCGACCTCGGCGTGGCGCTCGGGCGCGAGCCGCACGGCTTCGATCGCGGCTCGGGCTTCTTCGACGCGATCGGTCAGGACCCGGTGCTGGCCACCCGCAAGCTGATCTCCGAGCCGTGGGACATCGGCCCCGGCGGCTATCAGCTCGGCAATCACCCGCCCGGCTTCGGCGAGTGGAACGACCGCTTTCGCGACACCGTGCGCCGCTTCTGGCGCGGCGACGCCGGCATGCGGCCCGAACTCGCGGCGCGCCTGGCCGGCTCGGCCGACCTGTTCCATCACCAGAAGCGCCGGCCGTGGGCCTCGGTGAACTTCGTGACCGCGCACGACGGCTTCACGCTGGCCGATCTGGTCAGCTACACGGCCAAGCGCAACGCCGCCAACGGCGAGGACAACCGCGACGGCCGTGACGACAACTGCAGCGCCAACTGGGGCGCGGAAGGGCCGACCGACGACGCCGAGATCCTCGAGGTGCGCGCGCGCGCGATGCGCTCGATGCTGACGACGCTGTTCGCCGCGCTCGGCACCCCGATGCTGCTCGGCGGCGACGAATTCGGCCGTACCCAGCACGGCAACAACAACACGTATTGCCAGGATTCCGAACTGTCGTGGTTCGACTGGGAGCTGGCCGCGAGCCCTGCAGGGCAGCAGGCGAGCGCCTTCGTGGCACGGCTGGCCGCGATTCGCCGCGCGCATCCGCTGCTGTCCGCGGCGCGCTATCCGTCGGGCGAACGGGAAGTCGCCCCGGGCCTGCACGAGATCGACTGGTTCGACGAATGCGGCGAGCCGGTCTCCGTGCCGGCCTGGCAGGACGGCGAGCGCCGCGCGCTGACGATGCGCCGCGTCGGCCCCGATCGCCAGGGCCGCCCCGAGGTGCTGCTGCTGATGCTGAACGGCGCGGCGCACCCGCTGCGTTTCGTGCCGCCCGCGCCGGGCCTCGACTGGCGCGTGCTGGTCGACAGCGCCCGGCCCGACGGCGACGCGGCACGGCTGCCGCCCGACGGCATCGAGCTGGCCGCGCACGCCGCGCTGATCGCGGTCGCGCCGCTCGACACGCTCGAGGTGCGCCCCCGCCAGCCATCCGCCGGCCAGGCCACCGACGCGACCGACGACACCCACCCCGACCCGACCGCGGAGCCCGGCTCCGCTTCCCCCCTTCCGCACGGCCAGGTGCACGCGACACCGACTCGCCATCGCTTCCGAGGTACCCCGAATGAATGAACCCCTGTCCTATCCGCCGACCCGCCACGCCTATCCCGCCTCGTTCGGCGCCTGCTGCATCGATGCACGCCGCACCCACTTCCGGCTGTGGGCGCCCGCCTGTCGCGCCGTCAGCGTCGAGCTCGACGACGGCGAGCGCCGGGAAAGCATCGAGATGGCGCCACGCGACGGCGGCTGGTTCGATCTCACCGCGCCGTTCGGCGCCGGCACGCGCTATCGCTACCGGCTCGACGGCGGCGAGGCCGTGCCCGATCCCGCCTCGCGCTTCCAGCCCGACGGCGTGCACGGCCCGAGCGAGGTGATCGACCCGGGCGCGTACCGCTGGCGCCACGACGACTGGCGCGGCCGGCCGTGGCACGAGACCGTGCTGTACGAGCTGCACGTGGGCGCGCTCGGCGGCTATCGCGGCGTGCAGCAGCGGCTCGGCGAGCTGGCCGCGCTCGGCGTGACCGCGATCGAGCTGATGCCGCTGTCGTCGTTCCCCGGCACCCGCAACTGGGGCTACGACGGCGTGCTGCCGTTCGCGCCGACGGCCGCCTACGGCCGCCCCGACGAGCTGAAGGCGCTGATCGACGCCGCCCACGGGCTGGGCCTGCAGGTGTTCCTCGACGTCGTGTACAACCACTTCGGCCCCGACGGCAACTGGCTCGCCAGCTACGCGCCCGAATTCTTCCGCGAGGGCAAGACCACCGGCTGGGGGCCCGCGATCGATTTCTCGCGCGACGAGGTGGGCCGCTTCTTCATCGACAACGCGCTCTACTGGCTCGAGGAATTCCGCATCGACGGGCTGCGCCTCGACGCCGTGCACGCGATCGACGACGACGACTGGCTCGGCGAGCTGGCCGCGCGCGTGCGCAGCTATGCCGACGCGTCGCGCCACGTGCATCTGGTGCTGGAGAACGAGCGCAACGGCGCGCACCTGCTGGCCGACGCCGGCTTCGACGCGCAATGGAACGACGACTTCCACAACAGCGTGCACGTGCTGCTGACCGGCGAGCGCGACGGCTACTACCGCGCCTATGCCGACGCGCCGCTGCAGCGCTTCGCGCGCACGCTGGCCGAGGGCTTCTCGTATCAGGGCGAGCCCTCGCCGCTGCACGACGGCCGGCCGCGCGGCGAGCCGAGCGCGCACCTGCCGCCCACCGCCTTCGTGGCCTTCCTGCAGAACCATGACCAGATCGGCAATCGCGCGTTCGGCGAGCGGCTGCGCGCGCTGGTCAGCGACAACGCGCTGCGCGCGGCCACCGCCACGCTGCTGCTCGCGCCACAGGTGCCGATGCTGTTCATGGGCGAGGAAGTGGGCGCCACGCAACCGTTCCAGTTCTTCACCGATTACGAGGGCGAGCTGGCCGACGCCGTGCGCGAGGGCCGACGGCGCGAGTTCGCGGCGTTCCCGGCCTTCGCGAGCCCCGAGCATCGCGATGCGATTCCCGATCCGAACGATCCGGCCACCTTCGCGCGCTCGTCGCTGCCGGCGGTCGACACCGATCACGAAAGCGACGACGCCCGTTCGTGGCGCGCCTTCTATCGCGGTGCGCTGGCCGTGCGCAACGGCTTCGTGGTGCCGCATCTGCCGGGCACGCGCTCGGAAGGCGTGGTGCTGCTCGCGCGCGAGGCCGGCAAGGCCGCCGGGGTCGCTGATGCCGAGGAGGCCGAACGCCTCGCCGACCCCGGCGTCGCGCCCGATCGCTCGCGCCTGCCCGCCGCCTCGCCCGATCCCGAACGGCAGAACGAACGCGAGGCGGCCGCCACGCTGGCCGCGGCCACGGCGGCCACGGGCGACGCCGCCGCGCCGCGTGCCCTGATCGCGCGCTGGCGGCTCGGCAACGGCGCGCGTCTCGCGATCGCGCTGAACCTCGAGGACACGCCGGTCGCGCTGCCGCATGCCGATCAGCCGCCCGGCAAGATCGTGCTCGAGACGCCGCCGCGCGTGCGCGACGCCCTCGCCGACGACCGGCTCGGCGCGCAGGCCTGCATCGCCTGGCTCGAGATGCCACCTGACACGAAGCACGCCGGAGGCGGCCGATGAGCGCCGGCGAAACCGTCACGCTGGCCGCGCTCGCGCGCGCGGCCGGGCTCGAGGTCGACTGGACCGATGCGGGCGGCGCGCCGCGCCGCGTCGGCGACGAGGCGCTCGCGCTGCTGCTCGACGTGCTCGGCCTGCCCTGCGCGTCGCCGGCCGATCGCGAATGGAGCGCCGCCGCGCTGGCCGCGCCGGCCGCCCCGCCGCCGCTGATCACCGCCGACGCGGGCGCGCCCGTGCCATGGCCGGTCGCGGCCGGCCGGCCCGGCAGCGCGTACACGCTCACGCTCGAGGGCGGCGAGCGTCTCGAAGGCCGCCTGGTGGCGGACGCGAGCGGCCTGCACGCCGCGCTGCCGGCCGTGGACGCGCCCGGCTATCACACGGTCGAGACCGACCACGCGAGCCTCACGCTCGCGGTGGCGCCCGCGCGGGGCTGGACCGTCGACGATGCCGCGCGCGAGGCCGGCCGCGCGCGCCCGTTCGGACTGGCCGCGCAGCTGTACGGGCTGCGTCGCGCTGGCGACCTCGGGATCGGCGACACCACGGCGCTCGCCACGCTGGCCGAGGCCGCCGCGCGCCACGGCGCCGATGCGCTGGCGATCAGCCCGACGCACGCGGCCTTTCCGGCGCAGGCCGAGCGCGAGAGCCCGTATTCGCCCTCGTCGCGGCGCTGGCACAACCTCGCCTACCTGAACCCCGACGACGTGGCCGGCCCCGAGGCCACGCGCGCCGCGCTGGCCGAGGCCGGCCTCGCCGACGAAGCGGCCCGGCTCGCCGCCGCGCCGCTGATCGACTGGCCCTGCGCCACCCACGTGAAGCTGCGCGTGCTGCGCGTGCTGTTCGAGCGCTGGCGCGCGCATCCGGGCGAGGACCTGCGTGCGTTCGAGCGCTTCGTGGCCGACGGCGGCGAGTCGCTGCACGCGCACGCCAGCTTCGACGCGCTGCAGGCCTGGGCGATCGGCGAGCGACTCGGCCCCGACTGGCGCCGCTGGCCGGCCGAGCTGCACGGGCCCGACGCGGCCGCCGTGCGCGCCTTCGCGGCCGCGCGCGCCGACGACGTGGCGTTCTTCGCGTTCGCGCAATGGCTGGTGGCGCGCGGGCTCGGCAACGCGAACCGCGCCGCGCGCGCGGGCGGCATGTCGATCGGCACGATCGCCGATCTGGCCGTGGGCTGCGCGCCCGACGGCGCCGATGCCTGGGGCGCGCCCGGCACCCTGCTCGGCGCAGCCTCGATCGGCGCGCCGCCCGACCTGTTCAATCGCGACGGCCAGGCCTGGGGCGTCACCACCTGGACGCCCGCGGCGCTGCGCGCGAGCGGCTTCGCGCCGTTCATCGCGCTGCTGCGCGCCGCGTTCGCGAACGCGGGCGGCGTGCGCATCGATCACGTGCTCGGCTTCAACCGGCTGTGGATCGTGCGCGACGGCGCGTCCGCGCGCGACGGCGCCTATCTGCGCTATCCGCTCGACGATCTGCTGCGGCTGGTCGCGCTCGAATCGCGGCGCCATCGCGCGATCGCGATCGGCGAGGATCTCGGCACCGTGCCCGAGGGGCTGCGCGAGCGGCTCGCCGCGCGCGGCATCGCCGGCATGCGGGTGCTGTGGTTCGAGCGCGAAAGCCGGGGCGAGACCGGCAACGCCAGCGCGTTCCGCGCGCCGGCGCGCTGGGATGCCGGCACCGTGGCGATGCCGTCCACCCACGACCTGCCGACCGTGGCGGGCTGGTGGCGCGGCGTGGATCTGGCCTGGCGGCGGCACGTCGTGGCGCAGGAAGCGGCCGGCTCGGCCGAATCGGTTGCGCGCGCAAGCGCTTCGCCGGAGGCGTTCGCCGACGCGCGCCGCGCCGACGATCCGCCGGAAACCTGGCCGCCGATGGCGCCGACAGCAGCCACCGCGACCGCGCACTCGCCGACGCAGCCCGCCGCGCGCGACGGCCTGAACGCTGCGACTCATGCATCAGTCGAGACCGCCCCCGACCTCGCCGAACGCGCGGCCGATCGTGCGAGCCTCTGGCAGGCGCTGGCCGACGCCGGCGTGGTGAGCGCCGACGGCGCGCGCGGCGATGTCCCGCCCGCGCCCGACGCGCCGCCGGTCGCGGCCGCGCTCGCCTTCGTCGCGCGCAGCGCCGCCTCGCTCGCGCTGGTGCCGCTCGAGGATCTGCTCGCGCTGCCCGCCCAGCCCAACCTGCCCGGCCCGCCACTCGGCCACCCGAACTGGCGCCGCCGCATGCCGCGCGACGCCGCCCACCTGATCGACGACGCCGCCGTCGCCATGCTCGACACCGTCGCGCTGGCGCGGCGCCCGCCCGGAGCCCCGCAATGACCCTCGATTCGAGCCGCCCACGCGCCACCCTGCGCGTGCAACTGCATGCCGGCTTCACCTTCGACGATGCCGCCGCGCACGTCGAGTATTACGCCGCGCTCGGCGTGAGCCACCTGTACCTGTCGCCGATCACGCAGGCCGAGCCCGGCTCGACGCACGGCTACGACACGGTCGACTACGGCCGCGTGAGCGAGGAACTCGGCGGCGAGCACGGCCTGGTGCGGCTGGTCGGCGCGCTGCGTCGCCACGGCATCGGCACGCTCGTCGATTTCGTGCCGAATCACATGGGCGTGGCCGGCACGTCGAACGGCTGGTGGAACGACGTGCTCGAATGGGGGCCGAAGAGCCGCTACGCGCGCCACTTCGACATCGACTGGCGGCCGGCCGACGCCACGCTGCACGATCGCGTGCTGCTGCCCTGCCTCGGCCAGCCCTACGGCGACGCGCTGGCGGCCGGCGAGCTCGCGCTGCGCGCCGACGCCGACAGCGGCCGCCTGTCGATCGCCTGCCCCGGCCGCACGCTGCCCGTGAGCCTCGCCTGTTACCCCGACATCCTGCGCGCCGCGCACGAGCCCGCGCTCGACGCGCTGGCCGCGCGCTTCGCGCCGCTGGTCGAGGCCGCGCCCGACAACCCGCGCATCGGCCTCGCCTTCGAGGCACTGCGCGACTTCGTGCAGACCCACGGCGCGCACGCGCTCGACGCCGCGCTGCGCCATTACGCGAGCGACGACGCGGCGGCCCGCGCGCGCCTGCACGCGGTGCTGGAGCGCCAGTCGTACCGGCTCGCGTGGTGGCGCACCGCCACCGACGAGATCAACTGGCGGCGCTTCTTCGACATCGACACGCTGGCCGGCATCCGGGTGGAAGACGACGCCGTGTTCGACGACGTGCACGCGCTGCTGTTCCGGCTGGTGGACGAGAAGCTGGTGGACGGCGTGCGCATCGATCACGTGGACGGCCTGGCCGATCCGCGCGGCTACTGCCGCAAGCTGCGCGCGCGCCTGAACGCGCTGCGCTCGCCGGCGCCGTATCTGGTGGTGGAGAAGATCCTCGCACCCGGCGAGGCGCTGCCGGCCGACTGGCTGACCGACGGCACCACCGGCTACGACTTCATGAACGACGTGGGCGCGCTGCTGCACGATCCGGCCGGCGAGGCACCGCTCGCGCAGGACTGGGCGCGCTGGTCGGGCAGCGCGGCGAGCTTCGCCGACGAGGCGCTCGCGGGCAAGCGCGAGGCCGTGCCGCGCCAGCTCGCGGCCGAGGCCGCGCGCGCCGTCACGCTGCTGCACACGATCGCGCAGGCCGATCTGCGCACCCGCGACATCGCCCGCGCGCCGCTGGCGCGCGCCGTGGTGGAACTGGCCGCGCAGCTGCCCGTGTATCGGCTGTATCCGGTCGCGGAGGATTTCGACACGTCGGCGGAAGGCGAGGCCGAGGCGGCCCGCGCCGCGCGTCGCGAGCACGACCGCCCCTTCATCGAGGCCGCATGGCGCGCGGCCCGGCAGACGCTGCCGCGCACCGATCGCGACACGCTCGACCGCGTGGTGAGCTGGCTCGGCTGGCCCGAGATCGGCGGCGCGCCGGCCCCGCAGCCGGCCGTCGATCCCGCGCTGGCCCTGAGCGCGCAGCGCGCCTTCGCGCGGCTCAGCGCGCCGCTCGCCGCGAAGGGCGTGGAAGACACGGCCTGCTACCGCTACGGGCGCCTGCTGTCGCGCAACGAGGTGGGCGCCGAGACCGAGCGCTTCGCGCTGTCGCCCGAAGCCTTCCACGCGCGCAACCTCGAGCGCGCGCACGCCACGCCGGGCACCCTGCTCGCCACCGCCACCCACGATCACAAGCGCGGCGAGGACGCGCGCGCGCGGCTCGCCGTGCTCAGCGAGGTGCCGGTGGCATGGCGCTCGGCCGTGGAGACCTGGCACGCGCACAACGCGCCGTGGCGCGACGCCGCGCACGGGCCGCGCTACGGGACCGAAGCGATGCTGTACCAGATGCTCGCGGGCGCCTGGCCGCCCGCGCTCGCCCCCGACGACGCAGCGGGCCTCGCCGCGTTCGCCGATCGCATCGTCGGCTGGCAGACCAAGGCGCTGCGCGAGGCCAAGCACGAGACCGACTGGCTCGCGCCCGACGCCGATCACGAGGCCGCCTGCGAGCGCTTCGTGCGCGAGATCCTGACGCCGCGCGGCGCCGACGATTTCGCCCACGCGCTGCATGCGTTCGTGGCGCGCATCGCCCCGGCCGGCGCGCTCAACGGGCTGCTGCAGACGGCGCTGCGGATCGCCTCGCCCGGCGTGCCCGACCTCTATCAGGGCACCGACGCGTGGGACTTCAGCCTCGTCGATCCCGACAACCGCCGCGAGGTGGATTTCGCCGAGCGGCGCGCCGTGCCGGTGGACGCGCCGGTGGCGAGCTATCTGCCGAGCTGGCCCGACGGGCGTGTCAAGCGCGCGCTCGTCACGCGCATGCTGGGCCTGCGCGCGCGGCATCCGTCCACCTTCGCGAGCGGCGCCTACCTGCCGCTCGCGATCGAGGGTCCCGCGCACGCGCATGCGATCGCGCTGCTGCGCCGCGACGCCGAGGCCTGCGTGCTGGTGGTGGCGAGCCGGCTCGCGCACGGCCTGCTGGCGAGCGACGGCGCCGGCCCGCGCGTCGAGCCTCGGCAATGGGGCGACACCGCCGTGGTGCTGCCCGACGATGCGCCGGCCGCGTGGCGCGACTGGCTCGACGGCGAGCTCGGGCAGGCGGGCAGCACGCATCGCACCACGCCCGACGCCAACGGGGCGAGCGGTCAGCGGCTGCGGCTCGCCGATCTGCTCGGCGGGTTGCCGGTGGCCGTGCTGGTCGGCGCCCCCGGCGGCTGATCGATCGCGCGCGCGAGAAAGCAGCACGGTGCGCCCACCGTTGACAGGCCTTTTCGGCCGGCCGCTAATGAGACCTCGCGCCGCGCCGGCACCGCTGCCTTCGTGCGGTCCGGAGCGCGGCATTCTCCCCCGTCAACCGGAGCAACACGCAATGATTTCGAGCCGTGAAGAAGTCACCCGACAGATCCTCTCCACCAAGGTCCGCAAGGGCATCAAGTGGAGCCAGGCCGCCGAGGCCACCGGCCTGTCGAAGGAATTCACCACCGCCGGCTGTCTCGGCCAGATGACCTTCGACAAGGCGCAGGCCGAGGCGCTCGGCAGGTTGTTCGAGCTGTCCGACGAAGCCGTGGCCTGGCTGCAGATCGTGCCGTACAAGGGCTCGCTGCCGAGCCAGGTGCCCACCGACCCGCTGATCTACCGCTGGTACGAGATCGTCAACGTGTACGGCACCACCATCAAGGAACTGATCCACGAGGAATTCGGCGACGGCATCATGAGCGCGATCGATTTCTCGATGGACATCCAGCGCCAGCCCGACCCGAAGGGCGACCGCGTGAACGTGGTGCTGTCGGGCAAGTTCCTGCCGTACAGGCAGTACTGAACGCCGAGCCTCCTTCGCCGGCGCGTCCCGCGCGTCGGCTTCCGCCGGGCAGCGCGCCCCCGGTTCCCCTCCCGCCTTTCACGTTCATTTCGGTTTTCGCCGAAATGCTTTCATTCAGCATTCATCCTGCACCGATCCCGCGCGAAAGCTTCACCATCCGCTTGCAACGGCATTGACACCGGCTTCGCGCGCGGCGCATGATGACGCGTTCGATGATCGATCCGATGTTCGAATATCGAACTCATAACAAGAACAGGCTGGCCGTTTCCCGGATTCGCGCGAAAGCGCGCGAGGCCGGAAACACGAAATGAACCCGCTGCGCCGTGGCACCCGCCCCGAGCAACTGGAGGAGCACCGCACCCTGTCCCGATCGCCGCGCCGGCCCGCCGCCGATGCGCGGCCGGGCACGTCGTCCGTCTGCCGATCCCGTCGCCACGGCCAGCCCGCAGTCACACGCTGCGCAACCGACCGATCCGCATGCAACGAGACATCCCCACCGCCCCTGCCGCCGCGCGCGATTCGCGCGGTATCGTATCCGCCCTCGTCTACGTGTTCGAACGCGTGATGCCCGATCCCTTCGTGCTGTCGATCGGGCTGACCGCGTTCGTCGCGATCCTCGCGTTCTGCATCGCGCCGAAGGGCGATGTGCCCACCCTGCTGGGCTCGTGGTACGAAGGCACCTTCGGCATCCTCGGCTTCGCGCTGCAGATGATCCTGATCCTCGCCACCGGCTACGCGATCGCGGAAGCGCCGGTGGTGCAGCGCGGCCTGCGCGCGATGGCCGCACACGCCAGCACGCCGGCGCGCGCGGCGCTGCTGGTGTTCCCGGTGGTGGCCGTCGCGGCCTGGCTGAACTGGGGGCTCGGGCTGATCGTCGGCGCGATGCTCTCGCGCGAAATCGCGCGGCGCGTGCGCGTGGATTTCGCGTGGCTCGTGGCCGGCAGCTATTCGGCCTGGTCGGTCTGCAACAGCGGGCTGTCGAGCTCGATCGCGCTGTCGCAGGCCTCGCACGGCAACGCGCTGAACCTCGTGGAAAAGGCCACCGGCCAGGTGGTGCCGCTCGCCAGCACGGTGTTCGCACCGTTCGTGTTCGTGCCCACGGTGGCGGTGGCGGTCGTGATGACGGCGATCTTCATCCGCATGCATCCGCGCGCGGCCGAGGTGGTGCCGTTCGCGCAGGCCGCCGACGCCGACGCCGAAGCCGATACCGGCACGGCCAGCGACGATCCGCACGCGCGCGCCGCGGGTGCCGCGCCGACCTTCGCCACGCGCCTCGAGCAGTCGATGCTCGGCACCGCGGTGCTGCTGCTGTTCGGCCTGGGCTTCCTGGCGATGGAATGGCGCGAGCACCGCTTCGATCTGGACATCAACGCCACGATCCTGATCTTCCTGCTGATCGGCCTCGCGCTGCAGCGCACGCCGATCGCCTACGCGAACACGATCCGCCGCGCCGCGCGCCAGACCGGTTCGATGCTGCTGCAGTACCCGGTGTACGGCGGGATCATGGGCATGATGAAGGGCACCGGGCTGGCCTCGATGATCGCCAAGGCCTTCGTGACGGTGGCCACGCCGCTGTCGCTGCCGCTGTGGAGCTACCTGAGCTCGCTGATCATCACGCTGCTGGTGCCGAGCGCGGGCGGCCACTGGGCCGTGCAGGGGCCGTTCGTGCTGCCCGCCGCGCTGAGCCTGCACGCCTCCGTGCCGCGCACCGCGATGGGCGTGGCGATGGCCGAGAACGTGTCGAACATGCTGCAGCCGTTCTGGGCCGTGCCGGTGGTGGCGATCGCCGGGATCCGCATCCAGCGCGTGATGGGCTACACGGCCGTGACCTTCGTGGTGTCGCTGGCGATCTATGCGCTGGCGCTGTGGCTGGTGCCCTGAAGCCCGATCCCGCACGATATCGGCGCGCCCGCGCGGGCGCGCCGGCTTCACCCCTCCCCCTGCTCCGGGTCTTCCTCGCGGCTCAGCGTGAGCCCGCCCGCCGGCAGCGGCAGCGCGGTGCGATAGCGCACCTGCTTGAGCGCGAAGCTCGAGCGGATGTTCGAGATCCCCGGAATCGTGGTCAGCCGATCCATGATGAAGCGCTCGAGCCCGTGCACGCTCGGCACCACCACGCGCAGCAGGTAATCGGCGTCGCCCGACATCAGATAGCACTCCATCACTTCCGGGCGCTGGTCGATCGCGGCCTCGAAGCGGCGCAGCGCGTCCGTCTGCTGCTTTTCCAGGCTCACCTGGATGAACACGTTGAGCTTCAGGCCGAGCGGCTCCGGATCGAGCAGCGTGACCTGCTGGCGGAACAGCCCGAGCTTCTCGAGCGCCTTCACGCGGTTGAAGCACGGCGTGGGCGACAGGTTCACCGCGCGTGCGAGTTCGGCATTGGTGATGCGCGCGTTCTGCTGCAGCTGGTTCAGGATCGCGATGTCGGTGCGATCGAGCCGGATCGGGTCGCTGGGCATGAATGTAACAATTCCTGGAAATAGCAGATTTCCGGAAAATTTATACTGCCGACCCACGAAAACACAAGGCAATTCAGACACACATTCCGGGGGCCGCTGATTACGCTTGTCGGATCGCCGCGTGCTTCGTGCCGCGGATCCCCATGCAGCTTCCTTGCCGGAGCCCCACCATGACCGACCTGTCGAACGGCGTGCCGTCGATCCTCGCCCTGCCCGTGAACCCCGTCGACGACGATCCCGGCGAGACCGGCGAATGGCTGGCCGCGCTCGACGGCGTGGTGGAACACGCGGGCCAGGAGCGCGCGCGTTACCTGCTCGACCGGCTCGCCAGCCACGCGTCGGCGCAGGGGCTCGCCACGCAGCGGGTGCGCGCCACGCCCTATGCGAACACGATCGCGCCCGAGGCGCAGCCGCCGTATCCGGGCGACGTGGAGATCGAGGCACGGCTCGCCGCCGCGCTGCGCTGGAACGCGCTGGCGATGGTGGTGCGCGCCAATCGCGCCTACGGCGAGCTGGGCGGCCACATCGCGAGCTACGCGTCGGCGGCGGACCTGTTCGAGGTGGGTTTCAACCACTTCTTCCACGCGGCCGGCGGCGGGCGCGACGCCGATCTCGTCTACTTCCAGCCGCACTCGGCGCCGGGCGTGTACGCGCGCGCCTATCTCGAAGGATTCCTCGACGAATCGCAGCTCGACCATTACCGCCGCGAGATCGCCGGGCCGGGGCTCTGCTCGTACCCGCATCCGTGGCTGATGCCGGACTTCTGGCAGTTCCCCACCGGCTCGATGGGGATCGGCCCGATCAACGCGATCTACCAGGCGCGCTTCATGCGCTATCTGCAGCACCGCGCGCTGCTCGGCACCGAGGGCCGCACCGTGTGGGGCTTCTTCGGCGACGGCGAGATGGACGAGCCCGAATCGATCGGCGCGCTGTCGCTGGCCGCGCGCGAGCAGCTCGACAACCTGGTGTTCGTGATCAACTGCAACCTGCAGCGCCTGGACGGCCCGGTG
>JASLEG010000315.1 GCA_030151225.1 Burkholderia sp.
ATGACATTTTGGTTGAGACTACTCACGGGGTTACTCCTTGGCGCTTGCGCGCTGTTTTGATGAAGATTCGCACCTCTATCAAAACGGGTAACCCCACCTCTTGGCAAGGCCTTGCTGTCAGATCAAGTCTGAACTTCTACACATCACCAGCTACGACTACAACGCGCCAATCGACGAACGCGGCCAACCCACCCCAGCCTACTGGAAGTACCGATCACTGATCCAGGCTGCGATCGACAGTCCGATTCCCGACGTGCCTTCCACGCCTGCTCTCCTCAACATGTCTCCGGATCACGAACTGCATCCGAGCCTCCATGCATCGATCTGGGACAACCTGCCAGCGCCGGCAGCCGCACCCGGCAACGCACCACCGCAGCCGATGGAACATCATGGCCAGGCGTCTGGCTTCATTCTGTATCGCAAGCAAGGCATGCCAGACGCCCCCAGTGCACTCACGCTGCACGACGTCCACGACTACGCAACCGTGTTCGCCGATGGCGCCTATATTGGCGGCGTAACTCGGGCGAAGACATCGCGCTGCCTGTCTGGCGCGGCCGGTGTCGTGCCAGACGGACATCGGCTGATCGTCGATCGAGGTGTGTCTGTGCTCGATGTCCTCGTCGAGGCTATGGGGCACGTGAACTACGGCGACGACCTGATCGACCGAAAGGGAATCACAAAATCCATTCAATTGAACGGGCAGGATCTTCTCGGATGGCACACCTACCTGCTTCCGATGGATGCCGAATTCATCGACGCCTTGCGGCCTGTATGCGCCAACCCGCATCGCCCTGGGCTTTTCTTCAAAGCCACTTTGGACATCGACCAGGTGGGCGACACATTTCTCGACATGAGCCGATGGACCAAGGGGGTTGTCTGGATCAATGGCAGGAACCTCGGCCGGTACTGGAACGTCGGGCCGCAATACAGATTGTTCTGCCCGGCTCCGTGGCTCCGGCAAGGCAAAAACGAAGTGACGATCTTTGACCTGCATCGGGTCGAGGCTGCACCAATCGCGCTTCGAAAGAGCGCCACTGGATAAGTGCATCAAAACCCGTTCGCGCCGAGCAGCAGCGCTAACGAGTGCGACATTTCCGCCATTTGAAATATGGAAATCGCCTCCCTTCCATTAAACAATGAGAGGGGAGATAACTCCACCTCCTTACAATTCACCCACAACACGACAACATAGGCTCGCGCCTTATCTTCGCTAATTTTGTTACGGCAAAATTATAGAATTCATGATAAATTCCAAATATTTGACAAACAACTCCCAATCATTTAAATATGCGACGTTGCTACCTGAAAGTCGGCGACAAATCATCTGCCGGCGGCACCATTATCGAGGGAATTTCCTTTGTCTCACATGAAGGCATAGAAATAACCTTCGTGGGGGCCAAAGTCAGTTGTCCGGCATGTAAATCGATGGGACAGATAGTCGCTACGGGACCGCGCTTGTCAGTGGTCATGATGGGCAAGATGCGTGCATTGGAGGGAGATCTCTGTCAATGCAGGTGCAGCCCCCTACCAACGATGATTGCATCGCAATCATCTATGTACGAGACTTTCGAAAGCCATGAGCTTACTAGTATGGGCTATGATGCAACAGGCAATCTCTTAGCCGCGAGTCCAACAAATGGTCATTGGATTCGATTCCAGCTGACCGATGCCGGCAGCTGCGAAGGCTTGCATTGTCGGGCTCACTTCTCCGACGGATCCAAACAAGAAGGCATTTTCGACTCAGATAATCGTGTGCACTTCGAACGCCCCAATGCATCAATTTGCCAAAAACTAGAAATTATTCACCCAGAAGGTGAAAGACACGGGGCATCCATCACTGAAAATCTTCTTTCCTCCATTGCAGGACAAGCATGAGCGAAGTCAACCACACAAAAAATGCGATTACCGAAGGCTCGTACAGCACCCAGACAACCCATAATATAAGAAGTGGCATTCTCGAAGCAGCCATCAGTAATTATGAGTCGGTAGCGACGCTTTTTGCCACAAACGCAATACTTGACAACTCTGTTCGCCAACAGTACGTAAAACACATTCGCCTGATCTCCGATCAGGTAAGGCAAGAAGTAGATAGTGGCAATCTGACTGTCAAGGAAGGCGCGGAATTTTGCAGTGGATTGCGAGACAAACTTTTTGTTGAATATCGAAAATACACATCCGCAGTGGGCGTCGCAAAAGCCGAAAAACTCAAATTAGAATCCAAAGGATTCGATTTTTATCTCAACAAATATTCGAACGAAATTTATAAACAGAAATTCGACTCACTAAACACCGAACAGAGAAATTCCGTCTACTTCAAGGTCCTGAGCAAAGCAGGCCAAGGGAACACCGGCGTCACATCAAAAGTTCGCAGACTCGTTATCAGCTCGCGGGTTGCAATTTTAGTGACTGCCATTCTGGCGGCAGGCGAGATCATAGGCGCAAAGGACAAAGTTAAAGAGGCTGCTCGACAAGGTAGTATCATCGCAGGCGGTATGATTGGCGGAGTGGCAGCAGGGTTGGGCGCATCGTTCGTGTGCGGCCCTGCGGAGCCCTTGTGTGCCGCAGCTGTAGTAATGATTGCTGCCAGTGCCGGCGGAATGGCAGCAGAAGCTGCCAATGATTTGTATCAAGAAGAACTCCCAGTTTTCATAGATTGGATGACAAATTAATTATGCCCACGACAGTGCTTATTGCTTTGTGCGTTGCATTCGTTCTTTCAGCCGCAATTCTCCTCATAAACATTACGGGAGAACCGGGCGTGGATTACTGGGATCTAGACGGATCCAATGAACGCCCTGCATCAAGACTCGATTTCTTCAGAAGTAGAGTTTGGCTATACGGATCGGCAGCAGTGTTAATTATCTGTGCCATATCTTACTTCTCGCTTCGCTAATACAACATATTCGTCTGGCTCACTCGCGCGCACTGTGGAAAAACGACCGGGATAATCCTACCCCCAACCGCTCTGTTTCGATCGAGACTATCCGATCTAGATCGCGACGTTACTGCACCGCAGCGGTCTCAGTGCCTCTCATCAACGCGTCATAGCTCCGCTCGCACTGCCGCCCGGCGATGCCTCGCTCGTCAGCGACTTTCGCCAGCTCTCCCGCGCGCTCGTCAGTCCGGCCGAGCAGGTCGGCAAGCAGATCGAGGGCGTCGCCGGTTGTCGGGCCTCCGGCGGTAGCGCCGGTACGTCGAACCTCGGCGACGAGCGCGGCGACCTGCCTGCGCAGCCCGTCAGCAGCGCCATCGGCAACAGCAGCATCAGCGCGAGCGCGATCACGTTCCTTCTCGGCATCGGTGGCAATCCTCCCTTGCGCCGCCAGTCGGCGGCCGAATTCATCTCGTTCTTGCCTGAGATCGGCAATCTGTCGAGCCTGGTCGGCGACCTTGGCCGATTGATCCGCGTCGCGATGCCCCTTTGAATAGCCGCAGGCCGAGCCGACCACCACGCCGGCAACGACCAGCAGCCAGATGCGCGGGTCCAGCCAGCTCATGCGGCCACCTTCCCGCCAGCTTCCTGATACGCCACCAGCAATTGCTGGATGTCGTTCTCGTGCTGGCCATACCCGGCGCCCGGCAAACTGGCCCACACGTTCGACACCTTCGCCACCGCCTCGCGAAACCGGCCAGCGTCGATCAGCGGCATCGCACCATGCTCGCGCAGCTGCTGCAGCGCGTATCGATCCTGCGAAACCGGCCCGAAGTCCGGCAGCTTCATCCGCGCCTGGTAGATCCGCCACCAGCGCGACAGAATCTGATACCGGCCGGCCGCCGTCGACGGCACCCGGATCTGCCGGTTCAGAACGTCCGGATGCCTCGCATAGTCCGCGAACAGCAGCGGTCGCGACGCCGTCGCCCCCACCAGCACGTTGTAGCCATCGTCCGACCTGGCCAGCAGCGCCGAGCCGATCTCGCTCACCGCGATGGCATCGAGAAACGCTACCCGGTTCATTCCGCCCGCAGCGGCAACATGGATTCGAGCCATCGTCATTTCTCCCCAAAGATGCGTTTCGCGTGCCGGCGCAGCAGCACTTCCAGATACTGCGAGCCGACGATGCCGAGCCCGCTGCCGATACCGAGCAGCGCGATCGGCGGCAGATCCGGGATCCGCACCAGCGCCAGCCCGGCCAGCATCGACGTGGCCGAGCCGAGCACGGCCCGCCCCACCATCAGCCGGAGCGTCAACGGCTCGCTGCCGACCAGCACCTTCGCCACGCCAATCAGCCCCCCCGTGATCACCAGCTCCAGAATCGTCTTTTCGTGGTCCTGCATCGATTCACCTTGCCCCGATAAAAAGAAAAGGCCGCTCCGGTTGCCCGCGAGCGGCCTGAAATACGGTGCACGGTGCGCTACCTCGGCGCCGGCACCACCAGATCGATCTTCCTGACCTTCTTCTTCCCCTGCCCGACCTTTGCCTTGCCCTTGTTCCCTCCGTTCAACGAGACGACCGTGAGCCAGCCGCGCGACGCGTAGGTGTGCTCCACCGACTCGATCAGAAACACGCCGTCCACGCCGGCCTTGAAGCCCTTCAGGGCGATCGTCTTTTCCGCCGACCTGCAGAAAGGGGCGTCTCCGCTCGATCTCGCGGCGGCGATTGCAGAGCTGCGCGACGGCCACCTGTTCGATACGAAACGGATCTGCACCGAACTCGGCATCACGGAGCAAACCGTGCGCGATATCGCGCTGCTCGAGCAAGCGCCGAAGCAGCTGCACGACCTGGTGCGCAGTGGCGCCGTCGCCGGCACGCTGGCGATCAGCGAGATTCGCGCCCACGGTGGCGAGAAGGCGCTCGAGCGCATCGTCGCCGGCCTTTCGAAGGCGAAGGAAGCCGGCAAGAGCAAGGTCACGAAAAAGCACCTCGCCTCGAAGCAGGCGTCATGCGCCCCGAAGCTCGAAGCGACGGCGAAGATCGGCAACGGACAAGCAAAGCAACTTTTGCAGGCCCTGCAATCCGTCCTGCACGATCCGATGTTCGGACAGCTTTCGCCCGGCACGATTCATGGCGTGCATGCCGCCCTGAGCGGCCTCGAGGATCTGCTCGATCCGCTCGCCAGGCCGACCCCGCACCCGATCCACGTGCCGAACGAACACGGCGTGTTCGACAAGTGCGAAGCGATCGCAGCGCCGCGCAGCAAGACCAAAGGCGAATCGGCCGCAAAGATCCATATTGCACAGGCCGAGCGCGGGAAGTGGATTTACGGGTTCACGCTTCGGCTGGGAACGACCGGAATGCACACCCCTCCCTCGATGAAGAGCTTCGTCGCCGTGCTCCCGACACGCGGTCAAGCGATTCGGGCAGCCGTTTCGGACATCACACGGGCGCTGAATTCGTCAGCGGACATGTCCCAGGCGAAAGGCGCCGACATCGTGCGAAAGTGGCTCGACAAGCTCTATGCAGCCCCCGATCCTGACTGGACCACCGAGCTGGCAGCACGGCGTGCCATTGAAAAGGAGGCTTCATGATGGTTCGCCCGGCCCCTTCTACCCCACGTCCGCTGCCGCAAAAGCGGAAACACGCGGAAAAGCCGTCGGCTGTCGCATCGGCAGACATGCCCGGCACCGCATCGCTCGCGAGCCTCGATCGACCGCAACCCGAAACGGCAATCCAGAAGAACGAAGCCTTGGCGGATTCCCGCCAAGGCAGGCTCGCGCGCCTCGATGCCCTGCGCATCGAGATCCGCGCACTGGTCATGGAGATCTCCCACGCGGCCGACATCGGCCTGCTCGATCTGATGGTCCACGAGGTCGGTTCGTTCGCCAGGCACAAGACCGTTCAGGAGATGCGCACGTGGGCGACGACGGCGGGAATCACACTCGAGACAGGCCTGATGCAGCTCGGTCGTGCATTGCCCGACTCGACCTGTGACGCAACGAAGAGCCAGGGAGGGCCGGCATGACGGTCGCAATGGAACCGATCTATCTCGACCTCGAGGCGCTGTCCGACGCCGTTTCCCTGTCACCGCGCGTGATCCACAAGCTGGTCAGCCAGGGGCAATTTCCGAAACCCCGATCGATCTCGGATCGTCGCGTCGGCTGGCTGACGGCAGAGGTGCGCGAGTGGGCCGCCACGCGGCCGGCGTCCGAGAACCTGCCGCCGGTCAACTGCGGGACGGGGCGGCGGCGGCGGCCCGATCTTGGATAGCCAGCTCCTCGAGCCGGGCATCCAGCAGTGTCAGCCAGTGGCGCCGCTCCGAATCGTATTTGTGCAGGTTGTAGACCCCGGCCACGCCCGGCAGCATGTGCCCGGTGATGGCCTCCCCCACCTCGAACGGACAACCGAGCGCGGCCAGCATCGTGCGCGCGGTACGGCGCAGGTCATGCGGCGCCCAATGCGTCACCGTCAACCGCGGCCGATCCTGCTCCGGCCGCGTGGTCGAATAAGGCTGGTGCGTCCAGACACCGGTTTGCACGACGTTCTGTTCCATGTGGCGACCGGTGGTCGACGGGAACAGGTAGCCGTCGCCGTAGCGAGCCTTGCGCCGGCGCACGATCTCGTCGGCACGGCCGACGAGCGGCACGCGCAGGTCTGTCGCGTCCGCATGACGCGCATTCTTCGTCTTCGCCTTCGGAATCACCCACCAGGCGCCGTCCTCCTCCACCAGGATCTCTGAGCCCGTCATCGCGCAGATCTCCGCACCTCGGGTTGCCGTCCAGAGATACATCGTCACGGCATCCTTGACCGCGCGGCTGAAGTTCGGCAGCCAGTTGATCAGCCGGCCCGTCTCGATGTTCGAGAGCACGCGCTTCTTTGTGCCGGTCGACTCCCCTTCGATGCGTTTTCCGGTGCTGCGCAGCCGGCCGCGCATGATCTGACGCCACCAGTTCGGCGTAGCTTCCGGCAAGGTGTTCGCGTCGAGCGCATAGTCCCACGCCGCGCCCAGCTCCTGACGCAGCCGCCTGGCCTGCACCGGTATGTGCGCGTGCGATTCGAGCAGCGCGAACGCCTGGGCGCGCGTCACCGCCTCGGCCACGCGATCGCCGAAATCGCCGAGCATCGTGTCGAACGTCCGCCTGGTTTCCTTCGCCCCCTTGCTCTTTCGATTCCGCTCGACATGGCCGATCAGGTAGGCACGGCAAACCTCGCGAACGGTCGGTGCCTGGTCCTGTACCATTACGCCAACCACGGGCCTTGCCTGCTGTCGCTTCGCCAGCGCGGGATCACTTCCCGCATCGCGTCCCGATCGCAGCTTCTCCCATTCACCCATCGCAGCTGCAAGCGACAGTGCAGGCCACTCTCCGATCTTGGTCTGCCGCATGCGGCCGTCGACGGGAGATTTGTATCGGTAGGTCCACGATCGACGCGATGCCGACGCCTCCAGGCGCAGGCCCGGGCAACCGTCGATCGTCATGTGAGTACCTGGCTGCATCTGCTTCGCAGCGCGCGCGTCGAATCGCATCCATCCCTCGGCGTAGGTTTCTGACAAACCATCGAACCGACCAGCGTAGGTCAGCGTCGATGAAAACCAGAAAAGCTACGCTGAGCAACGGCATTTAGCAACATGTCGCGGCATGCTGATGCATCGAGGAAGCTGCGACAAAACAGCCGGAAACCTAGGACAGGAAAGGAAGTGCAGGAAATAACGGAAACCAAACAGCAGCTTACGGAAAGCCAGTTAGCCGGCCATACTCCCATGATGCAGCAGTACCTGCGCATCAAGAGCGAGCACCCGGACACGCTCGTCTTCTATCGGATGGGCGACTTCTACGAGCTGTTCTACGACGATGCCGAGAAGGCCGCGCGCCTGCTCGACCTCACGCTCACGCAGCGCGGCGCCTCGGGCGGCAATCCGATCCGCATGGCCGGCGTGCCGCATCACGCCGTCGAACAGTATCTGGCGAAGCTCGTGAAGTTCGGCGAGTCGGTGGCGATCTGCGAGCAGATCGGCGACCCGGCCACCTCGAAGGGCCCGGTCGAGCGCAAGGTGGTGCGCGTCGTCACGCCCGGCACACTGACCGACGCGGCGCTGCTCTCCGACAAGGCGGACGTCTACCTGCTCGCGCTGAGCCTCGGCCACAACAAGCGCGGCACGCTCGTCAACGTGGGCCTCGCCTGGCTGAACCTCGCGAGCGGCGCGCTACGGCTCGCCGAAATCGCACCCGACGAACTCGGCGCGGCGCTCGAACGCATCCGCCCGGCCGAGATCCTGGCCGCGGACGCGGCGATCGAGGCGGTGCCGGCCGGCGCCGGCGCGGTCACGCGCGTGCCGGCCTGGCATTTCGACATCGCCTCGGGCACCCAGCGCCTCTGCAGCCAGCTCGAGGTGTCGAGCCTCGAAGGCTTCGGCGCGCATTCGCTGACCAGCGCCTGCGGCTCGGCCGGCGCGCTGCTGCTGTACGCGGCCTCCACGCAGGGCCAGCAATTGCGCCACGTGCGCAGCCTGAAGGTCGAGACGGAATCGGAGTACATCGGGCTCGATCCCGCCACGCGCCGCAACCTGGAACTGACCGAAACGCTGCGCGGCACGGAATCGCCCACGCTGTTCTCGCTGCTCGACACCTGCTGCTCCACGATGGGTAGCCGCCTGCTGCGCCACTGGCTCCATCACCCGCCGCGCGCGTCGGTGGCCGCGCAGCGTCGCCAGCAGGCGATCGGCGTGCTGCTCGAGGCAGTGGGCGACGCGAGCCTCGACACGCTGCGCGGCGCGCTGCGCCGCATCGCCGACGTCGAGCGCATCACGGGCCGCCTCGCGCTGCTGTCGGCGCGCCCGCGCGACCTGTCCAGCCTGCGCGACACCTTCACGGCGCTGCCCGAGTTGCGCGCGCGCCTCACCCCGCTCGCTCCGCTGGCCGACGCGCTCGCGCGCCTCGAAGCCGCGCTCGAACCGCCCGCCGGCTGCGCGCATCTGCTCACCCAGGCGATCGCGCCGGAACCGGCCGCGATGGTGCGCGACGGCGGCGTGATCGCGCGCGGCTACGACGCGGAGCTCGACGAGCTGCGCGACATCTCCGAGAACTGCGGCCAGTTCCTGATCGATCTCGAGGCACGCGAGCGTACCCGCACCGGCATCGCGAACCTGCGTGTCGAGTTCAACAAGGTGCACGGTTTCTACATCGAGGTCACGCGCGGCCAGACCGACAAGGTGCCCGACGATTACCGCCGCCGCCAGACGCTGAAGAACGCCGAGCGCTACATCACGCCCGAGCTGAAGACCTTCGAGGACAAGGCGCTGTCGGCACAGGAGCGCGCGCTGGCACGCGAGCGCGCGCTATACGACGCGCTGCTGCAGGCACTGCTGCCCCACATCGAGGAATGCCAGCGCGTGGCCGGCGCGCTCGCCGAGCTGGATCTGCTCTGCGCGTTTTCCGAGCGCGCCCGCGCGCTCGACTGGGTCGCGCCGAGCTTCTCCGACGAGATCGGCATCGACATCGAGCAGGGCCGCCACCCGGTGGTGGAGGCCCAGGTCGAGCAGTTCATCGCCAACGACTGCCGGCTCGGCAACGAGCGCAAGCTGCTGCTGATCACCGGCCCGAACATGGGCGGTAAATCCACCTTCATGCGTCAGACGGCGTTGATCGCGATGATGGCCTACGTGGGCAGCTACGTGCCCGCGAAGGCGGCCCGCTTCGGGCCGATCGACCGCATCTTCACGCGCATCGGCGCGGCCGACGATCTGGCTGGCGGCCGCTCCACCTTCATGGTGGAAATGACCGAGGCGGCCGCGATCCTCAACGACGCGACGCCGCAGAGCCTCGTGCTGATGGACGAGATCGGCCGCGGCACCTCGACCTTCGACGGCCTCGCGCTGGCCTGGGCGATCGCGCGCCATCTGCTCTCGCACAACGGCTGCTACACGCTGTTCGCGACGCACTACTTCGAGCTCACGCAGCTGCCGGCGGAATTCCCGCACGCGGCGAACGTGCATCTGTCGGCGGTCGAGCACGGCCACGGCATCGTGTTCCTGCACGCGGTGAGCGAAGGCCCGGCCAACCAGAGCTACGGGCTGCAGGTCGCGCAGCTGGCCGGCGTGCCGGCCGCCGTGATCCGCGCCGCGCGCAAGCATCTCGCGCACCTCGAGCAGCAGTCGGCCGGCCGGCCCACGCCGCAGCTCGACCTGTTCGCCGCCCCGGCGCCGCTGTACGACGACGACAAGGACGACGATCACGACCTGCCGTCGCACGACGCACGCGAGGCGATGCCGGCGGCCGCGCCAGCGCCGAATCCGGCGCTCGAACGGCTGCGCGAGATCGATCCCGACAACCTGAAGCCGCGCGAGGCGCTCGACCTGCTGTACGAACTGCAGGCGCTCGCCGCCCGCTCGGACGATGCGCACACACACTGACCGGCCCGCGCCGGGCCGGCGCCCCGTCACCGCCGCGCTGCTGCTCGCGGCCGCGCTCGGCTTCGCGTTTGCCGCGACACCGGCCGGCGCCGCGCCGGGCGCCACCAAGGAGCGCGTGCCGACCGAGCACGGCTACGCGTTCGCGGTGCTCACCGGCGTGGCCGAAGGCCATGCCGACGAACCTGGCATGGCGCGCGTGCTCGACGCGATCTCGCGTGACCGGGCGGTGGCCTTCGCCATCTACGACGGCAACCTCAAGGGCCCGCACGAGCCGTGCCGCGACGGCATCTACGACGATCGCTTCGCGATCCTGAAGACCTCGCGCGTGCCGGTGTTCTACGTGCCGGGCCGCTACGACTGGGCGATCTGCTCGAAGAAGGAAAACGGCGGCTACGACGCGGTCGAGCGGCTCGACTATCTGCGCCAGACCTTCCTGTCCGACTCCGATTCGTTCGGGCTCACGCCGCAGCCGGTCACGCGCGAGAGCGAGGTGGCGCGCTTCCGCCCGTTCCGCGAGAACATCCGCTGGACCCAGGGCGACGCAGTGTTCATCGCGCTGAACGCGCCGTCGCCGAACAACCGTTATCTGACGGCGGGCGGGCGCAACGGCGAATTCGAGGATCGCGTGATCGCCAATGCGTTCTGGATCGACCACGCGGCCGAGGTGGCGAAGCGCCGCGATGCGCGCGCGCTGGTGATCGTGGTGGAAGGCGATCCGCAATTCGAGCGCTACGAGCACGAGCGCTTCGCGTGGCTGCGTTTCGGCCGCGAGCGGGCGCGCGACGGCTTTCTCGAATTCAAGCGCGCGCTCGTGAAGGCGGCCACCACGTTCCGCGGCACGATCCTCGTGATCCATGCCGGCAGCGAAGCGCTGCGCGGCGGCTTCCGCATCGATCAGCCGCTGCGCGACGAGAAGGGCGATCGCGTGGACAACCTCACGCGCATCGCGATCGCGCCGCGCGAGCGGCTTGTGCAATGGGTCAGGATCACGGTGAATCCGGCCGGACGGCCGATGTTCGGGGTGGGCCTGCAGGACGTGCCGGCCAACCTGCCGGTGCCCCCCGCCCTGCCCGCCGCGCCGCACGACGACGTGGTGATGCCGTCGATGCCCGAGATCCCGGCCCTGCCGGAATTGCCAGACCCGGCGTCGAATGCGTCGGGTGCCGCGAGCGGCACCTCGCCGCAGCCGGCGTCGAACGGCTATCCGCCGCGGCTCTCGCCGCCGGCTTCCACCCCGGGCAGCCGCTACTAGCCGCTCGCGAAGCCCACGACAAAACGGGCCGCGGCGCTCGCGCGCCCGGCCCGTCGGTGATGCGGGTGAAGCTCAGTGCAGCGTGTGGCTCTGCGTGGGAGCGTCGTCGTCTTCGTCGTCATCCCCGTCGACGATCTCGAGGCCTTCCGCGCCGTGAGCGTGCTCGTGCTCGATTTCGTCCTCGGTGGCGACGCGCACGTCACGAACCGTCAGCGCGAAGCGCAGCGCCATGCCGGCGAGCGGGTGATTGCCATCGAGCACCACCTTGTCCTCGGCCACGTCGGTGACCGTGTAGATCAGCGAATCGACTTCCTCGTCGCCGTCCTCGGGCGTGCCCTCGAACTGCATGCCCACCTCGAGCGGCTCGGGAAAGCGGTCGCGTGGCTCGATCTTCACGAGCTCGGGATCGTAATCGCCGAATGCGTCCTGCGGCTCGAGCTGGATCTGCGCCTCGTAGCCGGCTTCGTGCCCGTCGAGCTGTTCCTCGATCTTGGGGAACGTGCCATCATAGCCGCCGTGCAGATAGACCATCGGCTCGTCACTTTCCTCGATCAGGTTGCCTTGTGCGTCCGACAGCTTGTAGGTGACCGACACGACGGTGTTTTTTGCGATTTTCATCCAAATCTCCCAATTTCCAGCCGCATTATACGATGTCCCAACGGTCCGAAGTCGAACCGGCAGGCAACGCGCAAGCCTTGTCCGGCGCGCCCCATCCCGATGTTCCGACGCCACTGCTCGGCAATCTGTCGCCGTCGCGATTCATGCGCGACTACTGGCAGAAGAAGCCGCTGCTGATCCGCCAGGCGATTCCCGGCATCGTACCGCCGCTCACGCGCGACGCGCTGTTCGAGCTGGCGGCCGATTACGACACGGAATCGCGTCTGATCACCCATTTTCGTAACAGATGGCAACTGGCCCAGGGCCCGTTCGAGGCCGAGGATCTGCCCTCGGTCAAGAAGCGCGAATGGACGCTGCTCGTGCAAGGCGCGGACCTGCACGACGACGCGGCGCGTGCGCTGCTCGAACGCTTCCGCTTCGTGCCCGACGCGCGCCTCGACGACCTGATGATTTCGTATGCGACCGATGGCGGCGGCGTGGGTCCGCACTTCGACTCGTACGACGTGTTTTTATTGCAGGTGCATGGCAGACGGCGCTGGCGCATCGGCGCGCAGAAGGACCTGAGCCTGCGCGAGGATCTGCCGCTGAAGGTGCTCGCGCATTTCGAGCCGACCGAGGAATGGGTGCTGGAGCCCGGCGACATGCTGTACCTGCCGCCGCACATCGCGCACGACGGCATCGCCGAGGGCGAGTGCATGACCTGCTCGATCGGCTTCCGCGCCCCGTCGGCCGGGGAATTGACGAGCCAGTTCCTGTATTACCTCGCGGAGCGCGGCGCACTGCGGCAAGGTGCCCGCGCGGCCGAGCTGTATCGCGACCCGAAGCAGCCGGCGGTCGCCAACCCCGCGCAACTGCCGGCGCCGATGGTCGAGCGCGTCGAGGCGATCCTGAACGGCATCCGCTGGACGCCGCGCAAGATCGAATCCTTCCTCGGCAGCTACCTCAGCGAGCCGAAGTCGAACGTGGTATTCGACGCGCCGGACGCGCCGCTCGACGAGCACGACTTCGTGGCCGAAGCGGGCCGCCTGGGGATTCGTCTCGACAGGAAAGCGGCGTTGATGTATAACGCGCGCTCGTACTTCATCAATGGCGAGGAAAATCCGCTTTCGGGGACCGCAAAATGGTTGCCGGAACTGGCCGATCAGCGTCGTCTGGGGGCGAAACGCTTTGTAACACACTCCCGCCACCCGCTCATGACAGCCTTGCTGCACGAGTGGTATTGTGCGGGCTGGATCAGGCTGGGGTGAGCCGCATCGGCTCGCCTCGGCAGGTCTCCGGTACAAGTCGAACTTGTATGGGAAAGACAACGTATTGACCCCGCATTTGTCGACGGTCGATAGGAAAATGCATATAATTCCCGCCCAAGCCGTAGGGAAGATTCACGCTCTGGTAGTGCGTCTGTCTCCACCAGCGGCCCCGGGTCGGTGTTAGAGCACATTACCGGTATTGTTTCGCGCTGTTGCTTACCTTTAACCATAAAAGGACGTGATCATGAAGAAATCCCTCCTCGTAGCTTCCCTGTTGGCCGCCGTCGCTCTCGCTGCTTGCAACAAGAGCTCGGACCAAGCTGCATCGTCGGCTGCTAGCGACGCATCGGCAGCAGCTTCGGCTGCTTCGTCGGCTGCTGTTGCTGCTTCGGACGCAGCTTCGAGCACGGCTGCTGCTGCGAGCGACGCTGCATCGGCTGCTGCTGCTCCGGCATCGGACGCAGCTGCATCGGCTGCTGCTCCGGCTTCGGGCGCAAGCCAGTAAGCGGACATCAGCTCACGCTGATACGAAAAACCGGCCTTGGTGGCCGGTTTTTTCATGCGCATCCGGTTTTGGAATCGCGCCTTTCCTTCGCGGCAGATTGCCGCCCTGCCCGGCGTCGCTAGCGCACGTCGAGCCAGCCGAATCCGTCGTCCTGCGTGGCGACCTTCACCTCCGCCTCGGAACAGCCCAGCACGGCCGCCAACGCCGCCTGCGCGAGCTGCGGTTCGTTGTTTTCCTTGCTCAGATGCGCGGCTACCAGATGCCGCAGCCGGCTGCGGTCGATCGACGCGAGGATGTCGGCCGCCGCGGCATTGCTCAGGTGCCCGTGCGAGCCGCCGATGCGCGCCTTCAGCGAAGCCGGATAGCGGCCGCGGGCGAGCATCTCCGCATCGTGATTGGCCTCGAGCACCAGCGTGTCGCAGCCGTTCAGCACGGCGCACAGATGGGGCGTGGACATGCCGGCGTCGGTCAGCACGCCGAGCCGCGCGTCACCGTCCGAAAACACGAACTGGAGCGGTTCGCGCGCGTCGTGCGGGACCGTGTAGGGAAGGATCTGGAGATCGCCGATCGGAACGCTTTCGTCGCCCCACAGCACGTGCAGGTCGATGCCGGCCGTGTCGGCGCCGACGGCACGCGCCGTGCCCCAGCTCATGTAGAGCGGAATCTTGAAGCGGCGCGCCATGGTCAGCGCCCCGCCGATGTGATCGCTGTGCTCGTGGGTGATCAGGATGGCCTCGAGCTCGCCCGAGGCGAGCCCGAGGCGGGTCAGGCGGCGGTCGATTTCCTTGGCGGAAAAGCCGCAGTCGAGCAGCACGCGCGTGGTGGTGCCGCCCGACGAAGCCTCGACGACCAGCGCATTGCCCTCGCTGCCGCTACCGAGGCTCGAGACTCGCACGCGCTCAGTTCAGCTGCGTGTGGAGCAGCGAGATGATGCGCTGCGCGTCGCTCGACGTATCCACCTGGCCATTCGCGTCCACCACGGCCACCTGCGTCTGCGCGTCGCCGTTGGCGTGCACGCTGACCAGGAATTCCTTGCCGGGCTTCGCGGCGGTCGCGCCGCCGTAGAACAGCTTGCCGAACAGGCCTTCGCGCTTCAGCTCCGCTTCCGAATTCGCGTAACGCACGAAGTAGATGCCCTTCGAGCGGTCGCGGTTGTCCACGGCGAAGTTGGTGCGGTCGAGCGCGAGGCCCACGCGCAGCCAGGCGCGGTCGAACGACTCGGCCAGATCGAGCGTGGCGCCCGCCACCACGGTGGCCGGCGCGGTGGCCGGCTTGGCATTGGCCAGCAGTTGCTTGGACTGCGCGTCGGTCAGGCCGAACTTCTCCATCAGCTTGGCGAGGAACACGGCTTCGAGCACCGGGTTGCGTGGCCGTTCGACCCAGCGCGACGAGTCGCCGCCTTGCGGGCCCGTCAGCACCTCTTCCATCGCGCTGTGCGTGATCGAGATGTCGGTCGTGCCGTCCGGCCCGCGCGTGACGAGCGTGCGGAAGCTGTCGCGCGTACCCGACGAGTATGCGAAGTCGATCACGCGGCCGATCGTGCGACGGAACCAGTCGTCGGGGATGTTGGCGCGGTTCTCGGCCCAGTCGGTGTTCAGGATGCCCGTCTGCGGCGCGTCGGTCTTCAGCGCGAAGCCGTTGTCGGCCCAGAATTCCTTGAGCTGCGGCCACAGCTGCTCGGGCGTGCGGCCGTCCACCACCAGCCAGCGGTGATCGCCGTCGCGCTCGATGTGCATGCCGTACGGATCCTGCGCGTTCGGCTGGCCTTCGGTGGCGTTGCCCGCCGCCGTGACCGCGCGCTGCGGTGCCGAGCCGAGGCCGGCATTGGTCGGCGGCGCGACGTAGGACGGATTCACCGGCACCGAGGTCAGATCCTTCGGCACGGCCAGCGGCGGCGCGGAGCCGGTCGCCTTGTAGTTGACCCGGTCCGGCGCCAGGTAATCGTTCAGCGTGTCGCAACCGGCCAGCGCGCCGAGCGCGAGCGCCATCACGGACGCCTGGACGGCGCGAGAGGAAAAGGCGAAATGTTTCATGAAATCCTTCGTCTTGCTAAACGCGTGACACGCGCGATGCCGGCGGGCCGGATGAAATCGGGATAGGTCGGGGAACGTGGGAAGCCGCGAACGCGGCCGCCCAGATCGGTCGAACCGGTCAAACGATGCCGGCTTC
Source organism: Burkholderia sp. (assembly GCA_030151225.1). Classification (GTDB taxonomy): domain Bacteria; phylum Pseudomonadota; class Gammaproteobacteria; order Burkholderiales; family Burkholderiaceae; genus Burkholderia. The sequence continues at coordinate 16,075 of JASLEG010000315.1, forward strand.
GCGCAGCGCGCCGCGCACGACATCGTGGAAGCGCTCGTCGAGCGGCGTGAGCGGCAGACGGAGGCCACCACGGATCTTGCCCATCGCCTGCAGCGCCCACTTCACCGGGATCGGATTCGCTTCGGCGAACAGGTACTTGTGCAGCGACAGCAGGGTCATGTGGCGCTCGCGCGCCGTGGCGACGTCGCCGGCCATCGCGGCGCGGCACAGCTCGCTCATCGCGCGCGGCGCGACGTTGGCCGTGACCGAGATGTTGCCGTGGCCGCCCAGCAGCATCAGCGCGATCGCGGTGGGATCGTCGCCGCTGTAGATGCCGAAACCCTTCGGCGCGGCCTTGATCAGGTGCGCGGCGCGATCGATGTTGCCGGTCGCTTCCTTCACGCCGACGATGCCCGGCACCTCGGCCAGGCGCAGCACGGTTTCGTGCGCCATGTCGGCCACGGTGCGGCCCGGCACGTTGTACAGGATCACCGGCAGCTCGACCGCCTCGGCGATCGCGCGGAAGTGGCGATAGATGCCTTCCTGCGTCGGCTTGTTGTAGTACGGCACGACCTGCAGCGTGGCGTCGGCGCCGACCGCGCGCGCCTGGCGCGTCAGCTCGATCGCCTCGGCCGTGGAATTGCCGCCCGCGCCCGCGATGATCGGGATGCGCTTTGCCGCGTGCTCGACCGCCGTCTTGACCGTGAGAATGTGCTCGTCGACCGACAACGTGGCGGACTCGCCGCTCGTGCCGACCACCACGAGTGCATCCGTCCCCTCTTCGACATGCCAGTCGATCAGCTTGCGGAAGGCCGGCAGATCGAGGCTGCCGTCTTCGAGCATCGGGGTCACGATCGCGGGAATGCTGCCGCGGAATTGAATACCGTCTTGAGTGCCGTTAGCCATGAAACGCAATGAAAGTAAACCCAATAAACGTCGATTGTAGCGGATTACCCGGCCAGTCCGTAACGCGGGAATCCCTCCCCCTGCTCGCGCACCGCGCAGATTCGCTGGACGAAGGCGGGACGGCCCTCGTCGATGAAACCGTCCTCGTACGCCACCACGCGCAGGCTGCCGCGCACGGCGTCGAGCAACTCGCCCGGCGTGAGCAGGAATGCGGGATTGGACGGCTTTCCGAGCGTTTCGTTGCCGCGCGCGAAAGTTTCGTACAACAACACACCGCCCGGCGCCACCGACGCGACGAGGCGCGGCAGCAGCGGGCGATGCAGGTAATGCGTGACGACCACGGCGGCGAAGCGCGCATCGTCGGCGAGCGGCCACGGCGCGCTCTCGAGATCGGCCTCGAGGGCCTCGACGCCATCGATCGCGGCCAGCGCCGCGAGCGCGGCCGGATCGCGGTCGAGCGCGAGCACCGGATGGCCGCGCCCGGCGAACCAGCGCGCGTGCCGGCCCGCGCCGGCGGCCACGTCGAGCACCGTGCCGCCCGGCGCGACGAGATGCGACCAGGCCGCGATCCAGCGCGAGGGCGTGCCGCCCGCGTGCGACGCCGCCGTGCCCGAGCCTGCCGGAGAAATCGTCATGGAGATGGCGCGCCCGCTCAGTTGTAGGACAGGCCCA
>JASLEG010000330.1 GCA_030151225.1 Burkholderia sp.
CGCGCGGCAACGCCGCGAAGCTGCTCGACGCGGGGCGCCCGGGCGGCACGCCGCGCCTGCTCGACGGCGACTGGTACACGGCGCTCGAGGCGCAGGACGCCGACGCGCGCTTCCATCTGATCGTCAGCAACCCGCCGTACATCGCGCGCCACGATCCGCATCTCGAGCAGGGCGACCTGCGCTTCGAGCCGCGCGGCGCGCTGACCGACGACGCCGACGGCCTCAGCGCGATCCGCATCATCGCGGCCGGCGCGGCGCGCTTCCTGCTGCCGCGCGGCGCGCTGTGGATCGAGCACGGCCACGATCAGGCCGAGGCGGTGCGCGCGATCCTGTGGACGGCCGGTTTCACCGAGGTCGCCTCGCTCGCCGACCTGGCCTCGATCGAGCGCGCGAGCGGCGGCCGGCTGCCCGACTGAGCCACGCGGCGACCGCCCGGCAAGGCCGCGCGGGCCGCGCCGGGCCCCGGTCGGCCCCGCCGAAATCCAGTATCATTTCCGTCCTGAGCCGTTCCCGGCCTTCCCCAGCACAGCATCAAGCACCGCATCAGCAAGGTTCATCATGGATACCCAACAGCGCATCAAGCAAATCGTCGACGAAAACCAGGTCGTGCTCTTCATGAAGGGCACCGCGCAGTTCCCGATGTGCGGCTTCTCGGGCCGCGCCATCCAGATCCTGAAGGCCTGCAACGTCGACCAGATCAAGACCGTCAACGTGCTCGAGGACGAAGAGATCCGCCAGGGCATCAAGCACTTCTCGAACTGGCCCACGATTCCCCAGCTGTACGTGAAGGGCGAATTCGTCGGCGGCTCGGACATCATGATGGAGATGTACCAGTCGGGCGAACTGCAGCAGCTGTTCACGGCTGCCTGAGCGTCGAGCCGATGGAGCCACGCGCGGCGCCGCCGCGGCGCCTGATCGTCGCGATCACCGGCGCCACCGGCGCGATCTACGGGATTCGCCTGCTCGACCTGCTGCGCGCGGCGGGCGGCGTGGAAACCCACCTGCTCGTGTCGGCCGCCGGCTGGCTCAACATCCAGCACGAACTGAAGCTGTCGAAGGACGAGGTCCACGCGCGGGCCGACGTGGTCCATTCGGTGCGCGACGTCGGGGCCAGCATCGCCTCCGGCTCCTTCGCGACCGACGGCATGGCGATCGCGCCCTGCTCGATGAAGACGCTCGCGAGCGTCGCCCATGGTCTCTCCGACAACCTGATCGCCCGCGCGGCCGACGTCACGCTCAAGGAGCGCCGCCGGCTCGTGATGATGGTGCGCGAGACGCCGTTCAACCTCGCCCATCTGCGCAACATGACCGCCGTGACCGAAATGGGCGGCATCGTGTTCCCTCCGCTGCCCGCCTTCTACGCGATGCCGCGATCGATCGACGAGCTCGTCGACCACACCGTGACGCGCGTGATCGACCTGTTCGGCATCGGCGCGCCGCGCACCGCGCCGTGGGCCGGAATCCGCGACGCGAGCTGAGCCCGGCCGCGCCTCATGCGGGCGATTAACAACACTCGCGAATCAATCAAATCCATTCCTGCCGATTTATCGATCGGCCCGGCCCCTCTATAGTCGAAGCCAGTCCGACATCGAGGTCCCCACCATGAACCGCCTTCCGTCGCTGTACCTGTCGCACGGCGCGCCCACGCTGCCGATCGATCCCGCCCTGCCGTCCACCGCCTTCACCCATCTCGGCACCCAGCTGCCGCGCCCGAAGGCCGTGCTGATGCTGTCCGCGCACTGGAACACGCTGGCGCCGGCCGTCAGCGTGAGCCCGCGGCCCGAAACCATCCACGATTTCCACGGCTTCCCGCGCGCGCTCTACGAGATCCGCTATCCGGCGCCGGGCGCCCCCGAACTGGCCGAGCGCGCCGCCGGCCTGCTCGACGCCGCGGGCATCCCCACCGCCACCACCGAATACGGGCTCGATCACGGCGCCTGGGTGCCGATGCTGCTGATGTTCCCGGAAGCGGACATCCCCATCGCGCAGCTGTCGGTGCAGCCGCGCGCCGACGCCGCCCATCACTTCCGCGTGGGCCGTGCGCTGCGTGCGCTGCGCGACGAGGGCGTGATGGTGATCGGCTCGGGCCAGATCACGCACAACCTGCGCGAGGCCGATTTCGGCGCGACGCCCGAAGATGCGGATCCGCGCGTGGAGGAATTCACGGGCTGGTTCGAGGACAAGCTCGCGCAGCGCGACGTGGACGCGCTGCTCGACTATCGCGCCCGGGCGCCGCACGCGGTGCGCATGCATCCGAGCGACGAGCATCTGCTGCCGGTGTTCGCCGCGCTCGGCGCGGCCGACGACGATTATCAGCTCGGCATCCAGTCGCTCGGCACCTACCAACGCGTGCTGGCGATGACGAACTACGTGTTCGCGCCGGCTCAGGCCTGACACCGACGGGCGTCGCGCCCACGTCGTTGGCCCCAACGAAAAGCCCGCGCAACTCCTGGGAGCTGCGCGGGCTTTCTTGCGCCCTGCCCCGCTAGCCGGCATAGCGGCGGGGCGTGCGGCCGACGCTTACGCGCCGACGTTGTCGAGGATCTCGTCGTGCGACGAGCGCTCCTCGAGATACTGCGTGCGGTAGCCGGTGTTCACGCCCCAGAAGTAGAACGCGAGCGCGATCAGCGCGACGATCAGCATGTCCCAGCCGTACGGCAGCACGCCCGAACCGCCGAACTCCTTGCTGCCGATCAGCGACAGCACGGCCATCACGGGCAGGTAGGCGATCAGCCACCAGGCCGCCTTCAGATCGGCGCCCCAGCCGCCCCAGCCCGACTTGGCCTGGAAGTAGAAGTACACCGGCAGCGCCACGACCATCAGCAGGATGATCTCGCCCGTCAGCGGCCACTTCGCCCAGTACAGGATCAGCGAGGCGCATACGAACGCGAACGGCGCGATCACCGTCATGCCCGGGATCGACAGCGGACGCTCGAGGTCCCTGGCCGAACGGCGCAGCGCCATCAGGCTGATCGGGCCCGTCAGGTACGAGATCACGGTGGCCACCGAGATCACGGCCGCCAGCGAGCTCCAGCCGCGGAAGAAGAACAGGAAGATGAACGAGACCAGCAGGTTGAACCACATCGCATTGCGCGGCACGCCGTACAGCGGGTGCACGTTGCCGAACATCTTCGGCATCGTGTTGTTGCGCTCCATCGCGTAGATCATGCGCGTGGTGGTGGCCATGTAGGTCGTGCCGGTGCCGCTCGGGCTGATGAAGGCGTCGACGTACAGCAGGATCGCGAGCCAGTTCAGGTTCAGCGCGATCGCCAGTTCCGCGAACGGCGAGGCGAAGTTGAAGTTCTTCCAGCCCTTCACCACGTCGGCCGGGTTCACCGAGCCGATGTAGGCGATCTGCAGCAGCACGTAGATCACGAGCGCGAGCAGGATCGAGGTGATCACCGCGAACGGCACGCTGCGCGCCGGGTTGCGGGCTTCACCGGCCAGGTTCACCGGGCTCTGGAAGCCGTTGAACGCGAACACGATGCCGCTGGTCGCCACCGCAGTCAGCACCGCCGACCAGCCATAGGGCGCGAACGAGGCGTTCGAGGTCGTGCCGAGGTTTTCCGAGTGGAAGCTCGTGAGCATCAGGCCGAGGATCGTCAGGCCCGGGATCACGAACTTGAACACCGTGATGGCCGAGTTGGCGCGCGCGAACAGCTTCACGCCCCAGAAGTTCAGCATGAAGTACACGATCACGAGCACGGCCGACAGCAGCAGCCCCGGTGTGGTCAGCGACCCATCCACGAACAGGCTGTGCGCCCATTGATAGGGCCAGGTGCTCATGTACTGGATCGATGCCTCGGCCTCGATCGGGATCACCGAGACGATCGCGATCCAGTTCGCCCAGGCGCTGATGAAGCCCACCAGCGAGCCGTGCGAGTAGCGCGCGTAGCGCACCATGCCCCCCGACTCGGGGAACATCGCGCCGAGTTCGGCGTAAGCCAGTGCGATGGCGAGAATCACCACCGCGCCGATGATCCAGGCGCAGATGGCGGCGGGACCGGCGATCTTCGCGGCCTTCCAGGCCCCGAACAGCCAGCCGGAGCCGATGATAGACCCCAGACCCGTCAGCATGAGCGCGATCGGGCCGATGTTCCGTTGAATAGAACTGTTCACAACTTCTCCTATGTCTCTCAAAAAGCCTTGTCATGACACCGGCCGAAGATCGTTCGGCCGGCGGTGCGCCGGCATCTTTGGAAGGCAGGTTGCCCGGTCCGGGGCAACCCGCCTTTGCGGCGCGTAGTGTAACGGTTGCACCTCGCGGATGGCGGCAAATTCGATCGGTACCTACAAAAAATTGAGCATCTCAGCAAGGTTTGTAAGTCTGATTCGAGGAATTTCTCGGGCTTACCCTAGGAATTCCGTCTCCCCTGTTGACCTGCCGCCCGATTCGACGTATAAAAGCCAAGCAGGATTTCAAGCGGCGAGTGAATAGGTTCTTTCGCGGTTCGCCCCTCAACGGTATTCCGGTCGGCCATTACCCCCTTCCTTGATTTTCATGCACCTCCCGGGCGTATCGCCCTGTCTCACATTTTTAGGAACAAGTTATGGCAACCGGCACCGTCAAGTGGTTCAACGACGCTAAGGGTTTTGGCTTCATCACGCCGGAAGGCGGCGGCGACGATCTGTTCGCGCACTTCTCGGAAATCCGTGTCGACGGTTTCAAGACGCTGCAAGAAAACCAGAAGGTCGAGTTCGAAGTGAAGACCGGCCCGAAGGGTCTGCAAGCAGCGAACATCAAGCCGCTGTAAGTTCACGCGATATCTTCGCCTGAATAAAAAACCCCGCTTCGGCGGGGTTTTCGTTTTTCCGACCCGAATTCGCATCGGTGCGGCCGCGAGGCCGGCGTCGTGCGGGCATGACGGGCACGCGCGGGGTGTCGCGGCCCGCGCGAAGCAAGCCGCGCGCCCGAACCTTCAACCGAACAATCGGCGCGCGTGGATGCCGAGGCCCGTCGCCACGCTGGCGAGGCGGTCGCCGAACACCGGCTGTGCGTCAGGGAAGGCGGCGGCCAGCGCGCCCGACAGGAACGCCAGGCCGGTGGAGCCGCCCGTGAAGTACAGCGCGCCCACGTCGCGCGGCGCGATGCCGGCGAGGCGCACGGTTTCGCGCGCGGCCTCCACGATGCGCGCCGTGTCGTCCACACTCGCGTCCACCAGCCGCGCCGAATCGAACGCGAGCTGCAGGTCTTCCTCGATCTCGTTCAGGTCGATCATGGTCTCCCCGCCCGCCGACACGCCGATCTTCGCCTCCTCGGCGCGCGCCATCAGCGCATGGCCGAAACGCTGCTCCACCACCCGCACGAGGCGCTCGAAGTGGCGCAGGTCCGTGTACAGGTGCTTCATCAGCTTCAGCTCGGCGAGCCGCTTCGGCGTGTACACGGTATTGATCAGGTGCCAGGTGGCCAGATCGAAATAGATCCGGTTCGGCAGTTCGCGGCCTTCGGGGTCGAGCGAGCGATAGCCGAAGGCCGGCATGATCGAGGCCAGCTCGACGCGGCGGTCGTAATCGGTGCCGGCCACGTGCACGCCGTGGTGCCCCAGCACGTCGTCCTTGCGCTCGAGGCGCGCCATGCGCTCGGGCCCCACCCGCACCAGCGAGAAGTCGGAGGTGCCGCCGCCGATGTCGGCCACCAGCACCAGCGACTCGGCCGGCTGGCGCGACTCGTAGTCGAACGCGGCCGCGATCGGCTCGTACTGGAAATGCACGTCCTTGAGCCCCACCGAGCGCGCCGCCGCGGCGAGCTGCTGCTCGGCCAGGCGGTCGGCGCGCGGATCCTCGTCGACGAAGAACACCGGGCGGCCCAGCACGGCGCGGTCGATGCCCGCGCCCGAGCAGGCTTCCGCCTTGCGCTTCAGGTGCTGCATGAAGATCGCGATCACCTCGGTGTAGGCGATGCCGCTGCCGTCGCCGAGATCGGTGGTGGTTTCCGCCAGCTGCGAGCCGAGGATGCTCTTCATCGAGCGCATCAGGCGCCCGTCGAAGCCGTCGATGTAGGACGCGAGCGCGGCCCGGCCGAATTCGCGCGTGCCTTCGTCGGCATTGAAGAAGATGGAGGTCGGCAGCGTCCGGTGCTCGCCCTCGACGGGCGCGAGCCGCATCGCTTCCGGCCTGGCCGGATCCGGCAGGGCGACGGCGGAATTGGAAGTGCCGAAATCGATCGCGCAGTAGCTCATGGGGAAAAACGCCGACGGGACGGACGCGAAGCGGAAAGGGGGGCTTTTTATCACAGAAGCGCGCGCCGCTTCAACGGGCATGCGCGCACGCGCGAATCGAAAATAGGGGACGGGTCGCGCGACGGCCACTGAATGAAAAACGCGCCGCGCGTCCCGAGGACGGCGCGGCGCGCGGCAGGCTGCCGGCTGGCGAGCCGGCGAGCGCTCAGGCGGCCTTGAACGGCACCTTCCAGGCGCCCTGATAGGCGATCTCGCCGATCGGGTTGCGGGTGCGCTCGGCGCGCTCGCGGTCGCGCAGCACCGGGTCGAGCTTGTCGGCGTCGCCGTAGTGGCCGAGCGAGATGATGGCGACGATCTCGGCGTCGGCCGGCACCTCGAACGCGGCGCGGAACGCCTTGGGGTCGAAGCCGCTCATCTGGTGCGCGGCGAGGCCCAGCGCGTGGGCCTGCAGCACCAGTGCCATCGCCGCGGCCCCGGCGTCGTACAGCGCGGTGGTGCTCGGCTCGCCCTTCGAGGTCAGCGTCTGCGCGGTCACCGCGATCAGCACCGGCGCCGGCGCGTTCCAGCCCTGGTTGAACGGCACCAGCGTGGCGAACGCCTTCTTGAACGCGGCTTCGTCCTGGTTGCGGTCGAACACCACGAAGCGCCACGGCTGCGCGTTGTAGGCCGACGGCGCCCAGCGCGCGGCCTCGAGCACCGCGTGCAGATGCTCGGCGCTGATCGCTTCGTTCGAATAGGCGCGCGGGCTCCAGCGGCCCGCGATCAGTTCGTGGATCGACACAGCGGTGGGTGCAGGTTTGACGGACATGCGGTTCCTCGTAGTCGAAAAAGGGGCCCGGGCCCCGGAGAACCGCAAGCATAACCGTTCAATGCGCCGCGCGTACGTCGGGCTTCGGGATTGCAAATCGCGGCGCGCGCCAACCCCGGCGACGCGCCGCATTGCCGCCCGCGCGAAGGCTCAGGCCGCCTGCGCCACGCCGCTGCCGCTGGCGCGGCCGCGCTTGACGCGCAGCACGATCAGCGCGCCCACCAGGCACAGGCCGCCCGAGATCATGGAGGCCAGCGTGTAGGTGCCGAGGCTCGCGCGCAGCAGGCCCGCGCCGAGCGTGGCGAACGCCGCGCCGAGCTGGTGGCCAGCCACGATCCAGCCGAACACGATCGGCGCCTTGTCCTTGCCCCAGATGTCGGTGGCCAGACGCACGGTGGGCGGCACGGTGGCGATCCAGTCGAGCCCGTAGAACACGGCGAACAGCGGCAGGCCAAAGAAGTCGATGCCGAACGCGTGCGGCAGATAGATCAGCGACAGCCCGCGCAGGCCGTAATACCAGAACAGCAGGTTGCGGCTGTCGTAGCGGTCGGACAGCCAGCCCGACGCGGTGGTGCCGATCAGGTCGAACACGCCCATGGTGGCGAGCAGCGAGGCGCCCTGCACCTCGGTCATGCCGTAGTCGCTGCACATCGCGATCAGGTGCGAGCCGATGTAGCCGTTGGTGCTCGCGCCGCAAATGAAGAAGCTGAAGAACAGCAGCCAGAAATCGCGCTTGCGCGCCGCGGCGAACAGGGTCTCGAACGCCACCGCGAGCGGGTTCTGGCGCGCGCCGTCGGCCGCGCGCGGCGCGTCCTCGGGCTCGCCGTAGGGGCGCAGCTGCGCGTCGGCGGGCCGCTCCGGCAGCAGGAAGATCACCAGCGGGATCACGATCGCCAGCGCCAATGCCACCACCAGCACCACCGGGCGCCAGCCGTGCGTCTGCGCGATCGCGGCCAGCATCGGCAGGAACACCAGCTGGCCGGTGGCCGAGCTGGCCGTCAGCATGCCCATCACCAGGCCGCGCCGCTTCACGAACCAGCGGTTCACGAAGGTGGCCGACAGCGTGAGCGCGGCCACGCCGGTGGCGCTGCCCACCATCAGGCCCCACACGAGCATCATCTGCCAGGTCTGCGTCATCATCGACGACAGCGCCACGCCCGCGCCCATCGTCACCAGCGCCACCAGGATCGTGGGCCGCACGCCGAAGCGCTGCATCGCGGCCGCCGCGAACGGGCCGGCCAGGCCGTACAGCGCGATGTTGATCGAGATCGCCAGCGAGATCGCCGCGCGGCTCCAGCCGAGTTCGTGCTCGAGCGGCACCATCAGCACGCTCGGCGTGGCACGCGTGCCGGCCGACGCGAGCAGAATCAGAAACACGACCCCGGCCGCCACCCAGCCGTAATGGAAACGCCCGCGAGCGAGCGCTGCAATCCCGTTCATCCCAACCTCCAGTTCGGCCGCGCCGGCTGCCCGCGCTCACGCGCGCGTCGGCGTTCTGACCCGTTGACGGCGACCGCATCGTATGTCGTTACCGATCGGTCACAAGAGCTTGCGATGCTAGTTACCGGTCGGTAACATGTCAAGCGTCGTCGAAATTCACCCGTCCTGTCCGAGGTTATTGCCATGCGTGCCGCTCCCGCCCGCCCTGCCGGCTCCGCCAAATCCGCCGCCGCGTCGCGTCGCGCGCAGACCGACGCCGCGACCGCGCACACCCAGCTGCTCGACGCGGCCGAGGCGCTGTTCTATCGCGAAGGGGTGCGCGCCGTGGGCATCGAGGCGGTGGTCGAGCGCGCCGGCGTGAACAAGATGAGCCTGTACCGGCAATTCTCGTCGAAGGACGAGCTCGTGGTGGCCTACCTCGATCGCCGCAACGCCGGTTACTTCAGGCAGTTCGACCGCATCGCCGAGCAACTGCCCGGCGACCCGAAGGCGCAGTTGCTGAAGTTCGTCGACGAGCTCGCCGTGCGCGCCGCCTCGCCCGAATATCGCGGCTGTGCGTTCATCAACGCCGCGGCGGAGTTTCCCGACGCGAGCCACCCGGCGCGCGCCTCGGTGGCCGACAACAAGGCCGAGCTGCTGCGCCGGCTGGCGGCGCTGGCCGAAGGCGCGGGCGCGCGCGATCCGGCACGGCTCGCCGACGGCATCGCGCTGGTGGTCGAGGGCATCTACGCGGCGAGCCAGACCTACCGCGCGAGCGACAGCCCGATCGGCAGCGCGCCGCAACTGGTGCGCATGATGGTGGAGGCGGCCTGCGCCCGAAGTGAGGCGGCGTGAAGTGACTCGATGCACCGGGCCGGCGCGAGCGCCCCGCTACAATGCCGGCTGCCCCGCTTTCCGCCCGTGCCGAACCGCCCCATGAACGATCCCGAACACACCATCCTCGCCGCCACCCGCCACTGGCTCACGCGCGCCGTGATCGGCCTGAATCTGTGCCCGTTCGCGAAGAGCGTGGTCGTGAAGGATCAGGTGCGCTACGCGATCAGCGCGGCCGCGAGCTTCGAGGATGCGCTCGCCGATCTCGAACGCGAACTGCGCGCGCTCGAGGAGGCCGACCCGCAGGTGCTCGACACGACGCTCGTGATCTTCCCGCACGTGTTCGCCGATTTCGACGACTTCAACGACGCGATCCATTTCGCCGACCGCCTGCTGCAGCAACTGCGCCTCGACGGCACGCTGCAGATCGCGAGTTTTCACCCCGCTTACCGCTTCGACGGCAGCGAGGCCGGCGACGTCGAGAACTTCACGAACCGCGCGCCCTACCCGATCCTGCATCTGCTGCGCGAGGCGAGCATCGACCGCGCCGTGGAGGCCTTCCCCGACGCGGCGGACATCTACGAGCGCAACCAGGCCACCTTGCGGCGGCTCGGTCATGCGGGCTGGCGGGAATGGATGGCGGGCGGCGAGCCGGAAGGCGGCGAGCCTGCGGCGCCCGACCGGCGCCGCGGCTGACGGGCACCCCGGCGCTCAGGCGCCGGCGGCCTCGCCGGCCGGCAGCGGCGCGAAGAAGCGCTCGTGCAGCTCGGCCAGGCCGAACATCTCGAGGATCTCGTCGAGGCGCTCGCTCGGCTTGCGGCGCGGCAGGTTCCTGTACTGCGCGACGATCAGCTCGTTCTTCATCGAGTGCTCCCAGCCCACCAGCTCGGTCACGCTGACCTGGTAGCCGTGCGCCTCGAGTTGCAGGCAGCGCAGCACGTTGGTGATCTGGCTGCCGAATTCGCGCGTGTGCAGCGGATGGCGCCAGACTTCGGTCAGCGCGCTGGCGAGCGACTTGCCCTTGTTCCGGCGCAGCACGCCGGCCACCTCGGCCTGGCAGCACGGCACCAGCACGATGTGGCGCGCGCGCTTGGCCAGCGCGAAGCGGATCGCGTCGTCGGTGGCGGTGTCGCAGGCGTGCAGCGCGGTCACCACGTCGATCGTCTCGGGCAGCGTCGGCGAGGTGATCGAGTCGGCCACCGACAGATTCTCGAAGGACATGCCGCCGAAGCCGAGGCGCGCGGCCAGCGCCACCGAGCGCGCGACCAGCTCCTCGCGCGTCTCGATGCCGTAGATGTGCGAGCCGGCGGCTGGCCGCGACTTGAAGAACAGGTCGTACAGGATGAAGCCGAGATACGACTTGCCCGCGCCGTGATCGACCAGCGTCACGCCGCCCGTGGCCGAGTCGGCGGCCACGCTCTCGAGCAGCGGCTCGATGAACTGATACAGGTGATAGACCTGCTTGAGCTTGCGGCGGCTGTCCTGATTCATCTTGCCGTCGCGCGTCAGGATATGCAGCTCCTTGAGCAGCTCGACCGATTGCTCGGGACGGACTTCGTAGGTCTTGTTCGACATCGTGCTGACGGCCGCGCCGCACCGGGAAACCGGCGCGGCAGCGGCGAAGATTCGGGGGAATGGCGGCAGTTTACCGAAAATCGCGCGGCGCGCCTCAGCCTCGCGCGCCGAGTCGCCACAGCGAGGTGATTTCGGCCGAGCGCGCGCGGTGCAGCGGATCGCTCTCGTCGGTCGATTTCGGATGCACGGGCCTGATGTCGTCGCGGCCCAGCACCACGAGGCCCGCGGCCTCGATCCAGCCCAGCAGCGCCTCGCGCGTGCGCAGGCCCAGATGCTCGGCGAAATCGGACAGCACGAGCCAGCCCTCGCCGCCCGGTTCGAGGTGGGCGGCGAGCCCCGCCAGGAAGCCCTTCAGCATGCGGCTGTCGGGATCGTAGACGGCGTATTCGATCGGCGAAGCGGGCCGCGCCGGCACCCACGGCGGGTTGCAGACCACCAGCGGCGCCCGGCCGGCCGGGAACAGGTCGGCCTTCAGCAGTTCGACCTGAGCGGCGCGACCGAGCCGCGCGAGGTTCTCGGCCGCGCAGGCCAGCGCGCGCGGGTCCTGATCGGTGGCCACGACGCGCGCCACGCCGCGCTGGGCGAGCACGGCGGCCAGCACGCCGGTGCCGGTGCCGATGTCGAAGGCGAGCGAGGTGGCCGGCAGCGGTGCGCGCGCGATCAGCTCGACGTATTCGCCGCGCACCGGCGAGAACACGCCGTAATGCGGATGGATGCGCCCGCCGAGCGCGGCGATCTCCACGCCCTTCTTGCGCCACTCGTGCGCGCCGATCAGGCCGAGCAGCTCGCGCAGCGAGGCGACCGAAGGCTCGCCGCCGGCGCCATAGGCCTCGACGCAGGCCTCGCGCAGATCCGGCGCGCGGCGCAGGTCGATCGCGTAGTCGGCGCCGAGCGGGATCAGCAGCATGCCGAGCGTGCGCGCGCGCTGCGATTGCGCGAGCCGGTGCTGGTTGAACGCGTCCACCGGCGTGGCGGCGGCCTTCCTCGGGCGGCGGTCGATGCGGCGCGCCATGGCCTGCAGCAGCTGGCGGGCGTTCTGGAAATCGCCCTGCCAGACCAGTGCCGTCCCTTCGCAGGCGAGGCGGTACGCGGCGTCGGCCGTGGTCGTGTCGTCGGCGGTCGTGACGCGTCTGGGCGGCAGCGCGCCGGCCTCGGAGCGCCAGCGCAGCGTGCGCTCGGCGCCGTTCGCGTCGATGAAATCAAGGGTCGGATAGTCGGTCACGGCAGGTCGGGCGAAAACGGTGAAACGGCAGGCCGGCACGAAGCCGGTCATGGTGCAGCGCACACGCGATTATCGCCTGTCGCGCCCGAATGCCCCAAGCAGGATGCGTGCGGCGGATCAGTCGCCGCCCGCGCCGCCGAAGCCACCCATCGTCGCAGGCAGCTTCAGCGAGCCCGCATCGGTGAAGCGCATGCCGCCGAGCATGCCCGACGAGAGCTTGCCGCGCAGCCGGTACGGGATGCGGCCGGAGGCGGCCGCGTCGGCGAAGCCGAAGGCCTGGCGCGCCGCGGCGAACGCCGTCACCGTGATCGGCACCGCGATCACGGCCTCGCCGAAGCGCGGCACCGAGCCGCGTGCATCGCTGACGCCGCTCGCGAACGCGCGGCCGTTCAGCTCGAGATCGAGCGCGATGCCGTCGTAACCGATCGGCGTGTCGTTCGGGTTCTGCACCCGCAACTGCAGCGCGAAGCGCATTTCGAGGCCCTGCCCCGGCAGGGGATCGAGGCCCACCACGCCGACCCACAGCGGATCGCGCGCGAGCGTCGCGCAGCCGCCGGCGAGCAGCGAGCCCCCGCCCAGCACCAGCCAGCCCATCGCATCCCGTCGTCGCATGCCTGTCCTCCTCGTTTCGTGGATACCGCCCCGGACTGGACCGCCGCGCCGCAGCGGAGTTCCGGCCGCGCTCAGTCGCCCCCGGCCGCGCGTTGCCACACCGGCTCGGCGAACCAGTTGCGCAGGAACTCGACCAGCGCGAGCGTGCGCGCGCTGCCGCCCGATTGCTGGCGCAGCAGGTGGATCGTGGCGTCCTCGAGCGTGGGCGCGGCGCCACCGACCTCGAGCGCCACCAGCAGCCCGTTGCGCAACGCGGCGCCGGCCAGCCAGGTCGGCAGATGCGCGATGCCGAGCCCTTCGATCGCGGCCGCGAGCAGGGCCTCGGAATGATTGCTGCGAAAGCGCGGCGAATCCGGCGCGTGGCGGCGCTCGCCGAAGCGCCACGCGCCCGGCGGCGGCGAGCCGTGCCACGCCAGGCAGTCGTGGCGCGCGAGTTCGTCGAGCGTGGCCGGCGCGCCGCGCGCGGCCAGATAGGCCGGGCTCGCGCACAGCACGCGCAGTTGCGGCGCGAGCGTGGTGGCCACGAAGCGGGTAGCCGTGACCGGGCCGATCCGCAGCGCGAGATCCACGTCCGAACCCAGCCGCTCGCCGGGCAGATCCACCATGCTGTCGGTCAGCACGAGCTCCACCACGATCGCCGGATGGCGGCGCATGAAGGCGGCCACCGCCGGCATCAGGTGCAGCCGGCCGAACGGCGCCGGGCAGTCGATGCGCACCAGCCCGCCCGGCTCGTCGCGCTGCCGGTGCAGCTCGGCCTGCAGCCCGCGCATGCCGGCCAGCAGCGCCTTGGCGCGCTCGTACAGCAGCTGGCCGGCCTCGGTCGGACGCACCGCGTGGGTGGTCCGGTGCAGCACGCGCACGCCGAGCTGGGCCTCGAGCTGATCGACGCGGCGCGCCACCGACGAGGCGGCCACGTCGTTGCGGCGCGCCGCGGCCGAGAAGCTCTGCAGCTCCACCACGTCGACGAACACGGCCAGATGCGGGGAAAGGATCGATTCCATGATTCATTGGCTTTGCGTTTTTCGCAAAGCGATGATGCGCCTTTGCGGATTTCCGCGTCAACGGCGGCTGCCTAGACTGGCATCCGTTCACCGACCACCGTCACCGCCCAGGAGCCACGCCATGCAACGCATCGTCCTCGACACCGCCGCCCGCGACATCGATTCGCTCGTCGCGCCGATCCACGAAGCCGACTCGCCCATCGTGGGCGCGGGCCAGATGCTGATCGAGATCCGCGCCGCCGGCGTGAATCCCAGCGACGTGAAAGCCGCGCTCGGCAACATGCCGCACGCCGTGTGGCCGCGCACGCCGGGCCGCGACTGGGCCGGCGTGGTGAAGGCGGGCCCGGCCGACTGGCTCGGCGCCGAAGTCTGGGGCTCGGGCGGCGAGCTCGGCATCCGCCGCGACGGCTCGCACGCGCAGCAGTTGCGGGTCGATGCCGCGCAGGTGCGCCGCAAGCCCGCCGCGATGACGCTCGACGAAGCCGCCGGCGTGGGCGTGCCCTTCATCACCGCCTACGAGGGGCTGCGCCGCGCGGGCCTGCCGCAGGCGGGCGAAACGGTGCTGGTGTTCGGCGCCAACGGCAAGGTGGGCCAGGCCACGATCCAGCTCGCCACGGCGCGCGGGGCTCGCGTGATCGGCGTGGAACGCACGGCCGGCGCCTATCGCGGCCATGCGAGCGGCGCGCTCACCGTGCTCGACGCGTCGAGCCAGGACGTCGCCACCACCGTGCGCGAGATGACCGACGGGCGCGGCGCGGACATCGTCTACAACACCGTGGGCAGCCCCTACTTCGCGGCGGCCAATGCCGCGATGGCGATCGGCGCGCGTCAGATCTTCATCTCGACGCTCGAGCGCAGCGTGCCGTTCGACATCTTCGCGTTCTACCGCGGCCAGCACACCTACGTCGGCGTGGATTCGCTGGCGCTCGACGGCGCGGCCTGCGCGCGGATCCTCGACGAACTCGCGCCGGCCTTCGAGGCCGGCACGCTGCGGCCGTTCCCGATCACGGCCGATCACGTCTATCCGCTCGAACGCGCGCGCGACGCGTATCGCGCGGTGCTCGCGGGCGCACGCGAACGCGTGCTGATCCGGCCGTGAGCGCGCCGGCCACCGACCAGGGGAGACGGAAAATGACCGACTACGCGGTGTCGCTCGCGGTGGGCGCGGGCGTGGGCGTGCTGTACGGGGTGTTGAACGTGCGCTCGCCGGCCCCGCCGATCGTGGCCCTGATCGGGCTGCTCGGCATGGTGATCGGCGAGACGGCGGTGCGCTGGCTGCGCTGAGTGTGGCGGCGGCGGAAGATGCCGCGGCCCCGGCCGAGGCGCCCGGCTAGCGCTCGTCGCGCCGCCGGAACGCCCACCACCCGGTGAGCGCCGTGAACATCGCCACGAACAGCACCATCAGCCAGAAGCCGTGCTTGTTCTCGGCCAGCGGCACGCCGCCCACGTTCATGCCGAAGAAGCCGGCCACGATGTTGATCGGCAGCGCGATCACGGTGACGATCGTCAGCGTGAACAGCGTGCGGTTGTTCTGCTCGTCCAGGCGCGAGGTGATCTCTTCCTGCAGCAGCTTGATGCGCTCGACCAGGCCGGCCAGATCGGCCAGCACCAGCGAGAACTCTTCGGTCGATTCGCGCAGCTCCTGCACGTCCTCGACGAGCAGCCAGGCCGGCGGCTTGGCCAGCAGCCGGAAGATCGAGCCGGGCTCGGGCGCCAGCATGCGCTGCAGGCGCGTGAGCGTGCGGCGCATCGAGCCGAGCTGCTCGCGGTTCGCGGTGGGGCGCTGCGAGAGGAAGCGATCCTCGATGCGGTCCACGTCCACGCTGGCGCGCCGCACGATGTGCTGCATCACGTCGGCCTGATCGCGCAACAGGTGGATCAGCAGCTCGGTGGGCGAGCGGAAGCGTTCGCCCTGGCGCACGCTCTCGCGCAGCGTGTCGACCGAGCGCAGCGGCTTCAGGCGCGCCGTCACCATCTTGCGGCGATCGATGTACACCCACAGCGTCGACACCTCGGCGGCCTCCATGTCGAGGCTGAACATCACGTCGTTGACCACCGCGCGCAGCACGCCGTCCTGCTGCTCGATGCGCGTCGAGTGCGAACCCTCGCGCAGGAATTCGTAATAGGTTTCGGGCAGATCCAGGTTCGCGCGCATCCAGCGCTCGCTCGCGCCGTGCGCGAGGTTGAAGTGCAGCCACTGGAAGTCGCCGGTCGTGCTGCCCGGGGGCGACGGCTCGCGCAGCTCGAGCCCGGACTCGTCGGCATCCACCGGCACGCCGGCCGAATCGGGCGCGAAGCGGAACGCGCACACCATGCCGCTCATGTCGGCGCCGTACGTGGGAATGATCAACTCTGGTTTCATCGACTGTCCTGCGGATGCGGGCTGCGGCTCGCGGCTCATGCCCCTATGTCGCCGATTTGCGTGTCAGCACGATGGCATGTCACGCAATCGCCATGCACGTTGCACGCGCGCGACGGATCGGGTACCCACGGAAAGCCGGCCGAAAGCCCGGTCGTGCCTGCCGGTGCGGCCGGCAACGAAGCATGGCGAAACACGGGGGGAGAACCACGAATCGGCCGGCGAACGCCGGACCGGGGGAAACGAAGCGGGTGCCGCCAACCGGGCGCAGCCGCCGGTCCGCCAACGGGGCCGGCCGGGTCTGCCGCGAACTCAGTGCGCGGGATTCTGGCTGGCCGAGCTCGGGCAGGCGGGATCCTTGCCCCAGTGGCCGTCGCACACGCGCCAGCGGCACAGCTGATCCTCGAAGAAGCCGCGCTGCCCGCATTCCTTCACGCGGGCGGCCAGCGAGCCGGTGTCGGCCGCGGCCACCTTGGTCACGCCGGTCTTGTCGTGGCGCTTCCTGGCCGGTGCGGGCGGGCCCGGATCGGCCGGCCTGGTGTGCGCGACGAGCGCGGCCAGCAGGTCCGCATCGGGATCGTCCTTCTTGCCCGTGGCCGTGTTGTCGTGACGCTTGGCGGCGGCCTCGAGCTGGCGATCGTGGCGCTTCTTCGCGGCCAGCTCCTGCTTGTCGTGCGCGCTCTCGTGCTTCGACTCGGCGAGCTTCGCGTCCTTCGCGTCCGCCTTCGCATCGGCATGACCGTGCCTGCCCTTCGCGCTCGCGAGCTCCTGCTTCGACGCGGCGGCCTTGCCCGCCACGGCGGCGGCGGCCACGGTCGCGGCCGCGCCGGCCGCCATCGCGCCGTTCGAGCCCGAGGCACCGTTCGCGAGCGCCTGCGAGATCCGGTCGCCCGACGCACCCGATGCGCCCGCAACGGAATCCGCCTGCGCGCCCGAAGCCGGCGCCTCGTTGACGATGGTGGCCGTCTGCGGCGCGGCATCCGGCGCCGAGGCACCGGCCTGCGCGGCGAGCTGCGCGGCGCTCGCCCCGGAGGCCGCAGCCACGGC
>JASLEG010000340.1 GCA_030151225.1 Burkholderia sp.
GCCCCGCCCCTCGTCATTTGCCGGACGCGCTTGACGCGCATCAACCCTCGCCGCGCGCCGTTCCCCGATCATCGAGCCTTCCCGACCGCCGCTCAGCGAGGCTCACGATGACGCATCCCCGTTCCTTCCCGCCGCTCACGATCCGCGGCCGTTCGCTTCTTCCCGTCGTGCAGGGCGGCATGGGCGTGGGCGTGTCCGCGCACCGGCTGGCCGGCAGCGTCGCGCGCGAGGGCGCGCTCGGCACGATCGCGAGCATCGACCTGCGCCACCATCATGCGGACCTGCTCGCGCGCTGCCGCGCGGCGCCGCGCGATCGCGACACGCTCGACGCGGCCAACCTCGAGGCGCTGCGCCGCGAAATCGCGCGCGCGAAGAGCTGGAGCGACGGGCGCGGCATGCTCGCCGTGAACGTGATGAAGGCGGTGCGCACCCACGCCGATTACGTACGGGTGGCCTGCGAGGCGGGCGCGGATGCGATCGTGATGGGCGCGGGGTTGCCGCTCGACCTGCCCGAACTGACCGACGGCCACGACGTCGCGCTGATCCCGATCCTGTCGGACGCGCGTGGCGTCGCGCTGGTGCTGAAGAAGTGGATGAAGAAGGGGCGCCTGCCCGACGCGATCGTGATCGAGCATCCGGCGCACGCGGGCGGCCATCTCGGCGTGGCGCGCGTGGAGGACGTCGACGATGCGCGCTTCGGGTTCGCGCGCGTGGTGGGCGAATCGCGCGAGGCGATCGCCGCGCTCGGGCTCGCGCGCGAATCGATCCCGCTGATCGTGGGCGGCGGCATCAACAGCCACGCGGCCGTGTGCGAGGCGCTCGCGCTCGGCGCGAACGCCGTGCAGGTCGGCACGCCGTTCGCGGTGACCGAGGAGGGCGACGCGCATCCGGCCTTCAAGCAGGTGCTGGTGCGCGCGCAGCCCGAGGACATCGTCGATTTCGTCAGCGTGACGGGGCTGCCCGCGCGCGCGGTGCGAACGCCATGGCTCGAGCGCTATCTGCGCCACGAGCAGCGCATCCGCGCCAGGCTGGGCGCGCTGCGCCAGCGCTGTCCCACCGCGCTCGAGTGCCTGGCCGTGTGCGGCCTGCGCGACGGCATCGAACGCTTCGGCCATTTCTGCATCGACACGCGGCTCGCTGCGGCGCTGCGCGGCGACGTCGCGAACGGGCTGTTCTTCCGTGGCCGCGAGGCGCTGCCGTTCGGCGAGGCGATCCGCAGCGTGCGCGATCTGCTGGCCTTGCTGCTGACCGGCACGGCGCCCGAACCTGCGTCAAACCGCCCCACGCCGGCGTATTCGCTGGCTTGACGGGCGTCAACGCGTCGCCCCTTGCGCAACCCGACAATCGTTGGCGTCAACAGGGGAAAATTATCATGAAAGAAAAAGTTCGTTGCGCCGTATCCGCATGCCTTGCCTCGGCGCTGGCCTGCGCCGCCGTGCTGGCCACGATGTCGCCGGTCGCGGCGCACGCGGCCTCGCCGGGCGAGGGCATCAACCAGGGCGACATCCTGATGCGCCTGCGCGCCATCGAAATCGCACCGAACGATCGCGGCAGCGGCACGCTGTCGGACATCCGCGCCGGCGTGAACAACGCCGTGGTGCCCGAGCTCGATTTCACCTACATGATTCGCGACTACCTCGGCGTCGAGCTGATCCTCGGCACCTCGCGCCATCAGGTCAATTCGGATCTCGGCCCGCTCGGCGGCGTGAACGTGCTGCCGCCCACGCTGCTGCTGCAGTACCACTTCAATCATGCCGGCAAGGTGCGGCCGTACGTGGGCGCGGGTCTGAACTACACGTATTTCTACAACGACGGGCTGCACGTGGGCGACCAGGGCGTGGCCGTGCACAAGAGCAGCTTCGGCCCGGCGCTGCAGTTCGGCGTGGACGTGCAGGTCACCAAGCAGTTCTTCGTCAACGTCGACGTGAAGAAGCTGTGGATGCATACCGATGCCACGCTCGGCGGCCAGTCGATCGGCCGCCTGCATATCGACCCGATCATCGTCGGGCTGGGCGTGGGCATGAAATTCTGAGGCAGGGCCAAACACATCTCGTTGGCGTTGGGGTTGGCGGCACCGCGATTCGCGTGCCGCCTTTTTTTCGCCTGCCGATCGCTCAGAGCTTGTCGTGCTTGAAGCGCATCGCCGTGCCGTCGCGCGTGATGCGCGCCCACACGGCGGCCTTTTCCGCTTCGCTCATGAATACCCAGTTGGCCACTTCGAGCGCGGTGCGGCCGCAACCCTTGCAGACGTCGTCGAACAGCGTGGAACAGACGCCGATGCAGGGGCTGTCGGGCTTGTCGTGAAGATTGGAGCTCATGTCGGTACGCGGTGCGGTGAGGCCGGGGCTGGCTGCGGCAAGGCATTATGGTAAAGCATCAGCGCGCGATGCTCACGCCCACCCGCGCGATCCAGTGCTGGCGCTGGTTGTAGTCGAGCAGGTCCTCGCCGTAGCCGTTGAAGTAGCCGGCCCACACGTAGCCACCCCAGGCGTTGCCGAACAGTTTCGCGAGC
The DNA here is from genome assembly GCA_030151225.1 of Burkholderia sp. Lineage (GTDB taxonomy): Bacteria > Pseudomonadota > Gammaproteobacteria > Burkholderiales > Burkholderiaceae > Burkholderia. Next base: position 2,513 of record JASLEG010000340.1, read on the forward strand.
GGGTACGACAGTTGCGTGTCGACGCTGCCGTACCAGTGGTGGGTGCCCTTGCGCAGCGTGGTGGCGAGCTGCCAGCCGTCGGGGCTGCCGTATTTCACGATCAGGTCCATGTAGCCGCGATAGTCGGCGATGTCGCGGTTGTCGCTGATGCCCACGTAGTAGTAGAACATCGGCGACAGTTGCCAGTGGTAGTCGGACAGGTTGCCGAATTCCCAGGTGGGTTGCACGAACGCGATGTTCAGGCTGCGCGAATCGGAGCCGGCCTTGCCGTTCGATTCGTGGCCGATACCGGCCGCGAAGCCCATGCGCGTGAACCACGGCGCGTGCAGGCCCGTGTCGGCCACGTAGTAGAACAGGCGCGGCTTGTAACTGGTGTCGCGGAATGGCTTCGAATCGGCCGAGAGATCCCAGATCGAGGTCTGCGTGTAGGCGAAGTAGAGGTTGTCGACGAAGGCGCGCGAGGCCGGGTTGTCAGGCATGTGCAGCCGGTACTTGAAGCTGAACTGCAGCTTCGCGCTGACGTCGCCGTTCACGCCCACGCCGATGTACATCGGTTCGTAGTACGAGATTCTCGACAGCAGGCCCTGCGCGCCGGTGGTCAGCGCGTCGCCGGTCGGCTGTGGCGTGCCGGCCGTCGCGGCCACGGCGGTGGCGGCAGCGGCCACGCCGGCCGGCGTCGCCTGATGCGCTTCCACCGTTTCGGCGTGTGCCACCGCCGCCTGGTTCGCGCCGCGATTGAGCGAGACCACGGCGGCCGACGCGTCGAAGCCGACCGGCGTGATCGTCACGGTGCCGCGCGCGCTGTCGGGCCACGGCGCCATGAAGCGCACCTTGCGGAACTGGCCGGTGCGCAGCGTGAAGTGCGCCGGCGTGCCCGCCTCGCGCACCAGTCTGACCGGCACCGGCGGCTGCTCGGCATTGGTCACAGTCACGTCGAGTGTGTCGGGCGCGGTCACGGCCAGCGGTGCGCGATCGTCATCGGAATAGATCAGCGTGAGCGTGAGCGGCGCGTTGGCCGCGGCCTCGCGCGCCGGCTGCACGAGCGAGACGGTGGCGTGGGCGCTGCCGGTGCTGCAGGCCAGCACGGCGGTGGAAAGGGCGAGCTTGGCAAGGGGCGCCGGGAGGGCGCGAGGGGATCGTAGGCGCATGGGTTCGATGGGTGGGCGATGCACGGTGGTGACGTGTCGTGGCACGACGAGAACCCTGTGCAGGGCGGCTGCGGCAGGTCGGGCCATTGTAATTCAGTTGCAGGGTCGCATCGGCCGTTCGTCGGGCGCGTGCAAGCGGCGCGCGGTATTTTTTCGGCTGGACAGGCCCGTATAACCCGATAAAATGCGGCCCACTTCCCGAACCGCTTGCTCGGCGCGGTATTCGCGCTCGCGACGGGGCGGCCCGATGTTCCGTTTGCACGACATCGACGCGATTTTTTTGTGACGCCGCGGGATTGGTGATACTTTTCGAATTTTTGAGGGACGGGTTGTGGGTGCAATCCGTCGTGACGTCAGTCGATACCGGTCAGGATAGGGCCGGACGGGAGAACGGGATGAAAGCAAAAGTGGCTGGCCGGTTGATGGCCCTCTCGCTGTGCGTGGCGGCAACGGCCGCTTCGGCGAAGGACACGCAGCTCAATGTCTACAACTGGTCCGACTACATTGCCAAGGACACCATCCCGAACTTCGAGAAGCAGACCGGCGTGAAGGTCCGCTACGACAACTACGACAGCGACGACACGCTGCAGGCCAAGCTGCTGACCGGCAACTCGGGCTACGACATCGTGGTGCCTACCAGCAACTACGCGGGCAAGCAGATCGCGGCCGGCATCTTCGCGCCGCTCGACAAGTCGAAGCTGCCGAACCTGAAGAACCTCGACCCGCAACTGATGGCCCTCGTGGCCGGCGCCGATCCGGGCAACAAGTACGTGGTGCCCTGGGCCTACGGCACCACCGGCCTCGGCTACAACCTCGCCAAGGCACAGCAGATCCTCGGCAAGTCCACGCCGCTCGACAGCTGGGACATCCTGTTCAAGCCCGAGAACATCTCCAGGCTGAAGGCCTGCGGCGTGTCCGTGCTCGACGCGCCGGACCAGATGTTCGCGGCCGCGCTGCACTACATCGGCAAGGATCCGATGAGCACCAACCCGGCCGACTACCAGGCCGCGATGCAGATGCTCAAGAAGATCCGCCCGTACATCACGCAGTTCAACTCGTCGGGCTACATCAACGATCTGGTCGGCGGCGACATCTGCTTCGCCTACGGCTGGTCGGGCGACGTCGTGATCGCCAAGCACCGCGCGCAGGAAGCCAGGAAGCCGTACAAGGTCGAGTACTACATTCCGAAGGGCGGCGCGCCCGTGTGGTTCGACGTGATGGCGATCCCGAAGGACGCGAAGAACAAGGAAGCGGCCCTCGAGTGGATCAACTACATCGAGGACCCGAAGGTGCACGCCGCGATCACCAACACCGTCTACTATCCGAGCGCGAACGCGGCCGCCCGCCAGTACGTGAGCAAGGACGTGGCCAACGACCCGGCCGTGTACCCGCCGGCCGACGTGGTGAAGACGCTGTTCCTGCTCAAGCCGCTGCCGCCGGAAATCCAGCGTCTGCAGACGCGACTCTGGACGGAGTTCAAGTCCGGCCGCTGATGCGGCAGCCGCGAGACCCGAAGCCGTCCCGACAAGCCCCTGGTGCCCCCGGGGGCTTTGTTCGTGTCGGCGCGCCTTGAATCGCGACGTGCAGCGCAATGCGCGTGCCGCCCGTCGCGGCCCCGATGACCCAGGAGTGATGCAGCAGATCATGAATAGCCAGCCGCCGCGCATGCCGTCCGCCAGTGCGCCGTCCAACCCGCCCGGTGCCGCGCCGGCCGGCGACGCCGCGAACTTCGTGCAGATCGTCGACGTGGTCAAGCAATTCGGCGACACCACCGCGGTGCGCCAGGTCAACCTGTCGGTGGCCCGGGGCGAACTGTTCGCCCTGCTCGGCAGCTCCGGTTGCGGCAAGTCCACGCTGCTGCGCATGCTGGCCGGGCTCGAGACCGTGACCGCGGGCAAGATCCTGATCGACGGCGAAGACCTCGCGCAGATGCCGCCGTACAAGCGCCCCGTGAACATGATGTTCCAGTCCTACGCGCTGTTTCCGCACATGACGGTGGAGGCGAACGTCGCCTACGGGCTGAAGCAGGAAGGCACGCCGAAGGCGGAGCTCAAGGCGCGCGTGCACGACGCGCTCGAGCTCGTGCAGATGGGCCGCTACGCGAAGCGCAAGCCGCACCAGCTTTCGGGCGGTCAGCAGCAGCGCGTCGCGCTGGCGCGCTCGCTGGTGAAGCGCCCGAAGCTGCTGCTGCTCGACGAGCCGATGTCGGCGCTCGACAAGCAGATCCGCCAGCGCACCCAGATCGAACTCGTCAACATCCTCGACAAGGTCGGCGTCACCTGCATCATGGTCACGCACGACCAGGAAGAGGCGATGACGATGGCCAACCGCATCGCGGTGATGAGCGAGGGCGAGATCGTGCAGATCGGCGCGCCGCGCGAGGTGTACGAATATCCGAACAGCCGTTTCTCGGCCGAGTTCATCGGCTCGACCAACCTGTTCGAGGGCCGCGTGGTGGAGGACGAGCCCGACTACGTGTTCATCGAATCCCCCGACCTGCCGTGCCGCATGCACGTGAGCCACGGCATCACCGGCCCGCTCGGCATGGCGGTGACCGTGTCGGTGCGCCCGGAGCGCATCGCGCTCACGCGCAAGCCGGCCGACGGCGTGTACAACTGGGCGCGCGGCGTGGTGGAGAACGTGGCCTACCTGGGCGGCTACTCGCTGTACCACATCCGCCTCGATTCCGGAAAGGTGGTGCTCGCCAACGTGACGAGCCTCGCGCTGACCGAGATCGACACGCCGCAGTGGAACGACGAGATCTACGTGCGCTGGAGCGCCTCGGCCGGCGTGGTGCTGACCTCATGAGCGCGCTCGCGAAGGTTTTCTGGTGGCCGGTGCGCAAGCTCGGCCTGACGGGGCGCTCGGCCGTGATCGCCGGGCCGTTCCTGTGGCTCGTGCTGTTCTTCGCGGTGCCGTTCGTGCTGGTGGTGAAGATCAGCTTCGCCGAGCTCGAGCTCGGCATTCCGCCGTACACCGAGCTGACCTCGTTCGCCGACGGCGCGCTCACGATCAAGCTGAATCTCTCGCACTACGCATTCCTGTTCAGCGACAGCCTGTACTTTGCCACCTACCTGAACTCGCTGTGGGTGGCCGCCGTCACCACGCTGCTGTGCCTGCTGCTCGGCTATCCGATGGCGTACTACATCGCGCGCTCGAATCCGGCCTCGCGCAACCTGCTGCTGATGGCGGTGATGCTGCCGTTCTGGACTTCGTTCCTGATTCGCGTGTATGCGTGGATCGGCATCCTCAAGAACAACGGACTGCTGAACAACTTCCTGATCTGGATCGGGTTGATCCACACGCCGATCGAGATGTACCGCACCAATTTCGCGGTCTACATCGGCATGGTCTACACCTATCTGCCCTTCCTCGTGATGCCGCTCTACGCGCACCTCGTGAAGATGGACCTGCGTCTGCTGGAGGCCGCCTACGACCTCGGCGCGAAGCCGTGGAAGGCGTTTCTGACGGTCACGCTGCCGCTCTCGCGCAACGGCATCATCGCGGGCTGCCTGCTGGTGTTCATCCCGGCGGTGGGCGAGTACGTGATTCCCGAGCTGCTCGGCGGCGCCGACACGCTGATGATCGGCCGCGTCATGTGGAACGAGTTCTTCAACAACGCGGACTGGCCGATGGCCTCGGCCGTGACCTGCGCGATGGTGTTGCTGCTGCTGGTGCCGATGGCGGCATTCCAGCACTTCCAGGCGAAGGAACTGGAGGGCCGCCGCAAATGATGCCGAATCGTTACCTGCGGATGCTCGTGCTCGCGATCGGTTTCGGCTTCCTCTACATCCCGATCCTGAGCCTGATCGTCTACTCGTTCAACGCCTCGCAGCTCGTGACCGTGTGGTCGGGCTTCTCGCTGCACTGGTACTCGGCGCTGATCAACGACGACGAGCTGATCTCGGCCGCCTGGCTGTCGCTGAAGATCGGCGTGCTGACCGCCTGTGCGTCGGTGGTGATCGGCACCTGGGCCGGCTTCGTGCTCGCGCGCATGGGGCGCTTTCGCGGCTTCGCCCTGTACTCGGGCATGATCAACGCGCCGCTCGTGATTCCCGAGGTGATCCAGGGGATCTCGCTGCTGCTGCTGTTCATCGAGCTCGCGAAGTGGATCGGCTGGCCCGCGCAGCGCGGCATGTTCACGATCTGGCTCGGCCACGTGATGCTGTGCCTGTCCTACGTGGCGATCATCGTGCAGTCGCGCGTGCGCGAACTCGATCCGTCGCTCGAGGAAGCCGCGCTCGATCTCGGCGCCACGCCGCTGAAGGTGTTCTTCACGGTCACGCTGCCGCTGATCTCGCAGGCGCTCGTGTCGGGCTGGCTGCTGTCGTTCACGCTGTCGATCGACGATCTCGTGCTGTCGGCCTTCCTGTCGGGCCCCGGCTCGACCACGCTGCCGCTGGTGGTGTTCTCGCGCGTGCGGCTGGGCCTGAACCCCGAGATGAACGCGCTGGCCACGTTGTTCATCGGCGCCGTGACGATCGGCGTGGTGGGGGCGAACGTCTTCATGCTGCGCCGCGAGCGGCGGCGCATGGCGGTGCCGGCCGCGGCCTGAAGCTGGCCGTGCGCTGACCGACGCCCGGGATCGCGTCCGCGATCCCGGGCGTCGTCGTTTTCAGGCCCGCTCGGGCGGGCTCAGGCCGGCGTCACCTCGGGCGCGGTGAACCACTCGCGGCCCTTCAGCATCGCGTTCCAGTAGATCGGCGGCAGCAGTTTTTCCTTCAGCAGCCAGGCGAGGCGCGACGCTCGCGTGCCGTCGTTGAGCCAGGCCGGGAAGGTCGGCGCGACCTTGCCGCCGTACAGGAATTCGGCCAGCACCACGCGGCCGCGTTCGACCGTCAGCGGGCAGGAGCCGTAGCCGTCGTAGCGCGCCACGCCTTGCGCGCGGCCGAGCGCGGCCAGCACGTTGTGCGCGACCACCGGCGCCTGCTTGCGCACGGCGGCGGCCGTCTTCGCATTGGTGGTGTGGACCGCATCGCCGAGCGCGTGGATGTTCTCGTGGCCGCGATGGCGCAGCGTGCCCGGATCCACGTCGATCCAGCCCGCCGGGTCGGCCAGCGCGCTGTCGCGCACGAAGCGCGGCGCGCGCTGCGGCGGCACCACGTGCAGCATGTCGAACTCGCGCGTGAACTCCTCGGTGCCGCCGCCGTCGGCCTCGGCGCGCGCGCGGCGGAAGGTGGCGCGACGGCCCGGGCCGTCCACGGCGATCAGGGTGTCGCCGAAGCGCAAATCCACGCCATAGGCCTTCACGTAGTCCATCAGCGCCGGCACGTAGGCGGGCACGCCGAACAGCGCGTCGCCGGCCAGGTGGAACTCGATCTCCATGTTGGCGAGGCGCCCGGTGCGGCGCCAGTGATCGGCCGACAGATACATCGCCTTCTGCGGCGCGCCCGCGCACTTGATCGGCATCGGCGGCTGCGTGAACAGCGCGCGGCCGCGCGGCAGCGCCTGCACCAGCTGCCACGTGTAGGGGGCGAGATCGTAGCGATAATTCGAGGTCACGCCGTGCTGGCCGAGCGTGCCCACCAGGCCGTCGATGCCGGCCCAGTTCAGCTCGATGCCGGGGCACACCACGAGCTGCCGGTAGCCGAGCGTGGCGCCGCCGTCGAGCATGATCAGGTTGTGCTCGGGCGCGAAGCCGGCCACCGCGCTGCGCACGTGGGTGACGCCGCGCGGCAGCACCGAGGCCATCGGGCGCGCCGTGGCGGGCGCGTCGAACACGCCGCCGCCCACCATCGTCCAGCCGGGCTGGTAGTAGTGCATGTCGGCCGGATCGACGAGCGCGATGTCGAGCGAGCGGTCGCGCTTGAGCAGGCTCGCGGCGGTGGCGATGCCGGCCGCGCCCGCGCCGACGATCACGATCTCGTGGCGCGCGGACGGCACGGTGGCCAGGGCGGAGGAACTGGGAGACGACGACATGATTCGGATTCCTTGATGGATGGGGGCGGGCGGCGTGGGCACGGTGGACGACGGCGGCGTCACAGCGCGTCGATCGGCAGCTTCAGATAGCGGATGCCGTTGGCGGCCGGCTCGGGCAGGCGGCCCGCGCGCATGTTGACCTGCACCGACGGCAGGATCAGCACCGGCATCGCGAGCGTGGCGTCGCGCGCCGTGCGCATCGCCACGAAGCTGTCCTCGTCGATGCCTTCGTGCACGTGGATGTTGGCGCGACGCTGCTCGGCCACCGTGGTGACGAGCTGCACCGGGCGACCGTCGGGCTGGTAGTCGTGGCACAGGTAGAGGCGCGTGGCGGGCGGCAGGCTCAGCACCTTGCGGATCGAGCGGAACAGCGTGCGCGCGTCGCCGCCGGGGAAGTCGCAGCGCGCGGTGCCGTAGTCGGGTGTGAACAGCGTGTCGCCGACGAACGCGGCGGTGGCGGCGCCGTCGTCGGCATCGCTCGACGCGCGGTCCGCGCGCGCGACCACGTAGGTCATGCAGGCCGGTGTGTGGCCCGGCGTGTGGATCGCGCGGATCGCGAGCGCGCCGAGCACGAGCGTGTCGCCGTCGTCCACCAGGCGATCGAACTGGGTGCCGTCGGCCGTGAAGTCGGGGCCCGCGTCGAACAGCGCGCCGAACACCTTCTGCACGCGCGTGACGTCGCGGCCGATCGCGATCTCGCCGCCGAGGCGCGCCTGCAGCCACGGCGCGGCCGACAGGTGATCGGCATGCACGTGGGTCTCGAGCAGCCAGCGCACGCGCGCGCCGAGCGCCTCGACGCGCTCGGCCACGCGTTCGGCGCTGGCGTGGCCGGTGCGCCCCGACTTCGGATCGAAGTCGAGTACCGGGTCGACGATCGCGCATGCGTGGCTCGCGGCGTCGAGCACCAGGTGGGTGGCCGTGCAGGTGACGGGGTCGAAAAACGACTCGACGGTGAAGGCGGGTTCGGACATCGCGCAGCACTCCGGAAGCAGGGGAACGGAGCAGTGGTACAAGATGCGTGCCAGCCCGGCGGGCGGCCCGCTGCATCAGGCTAAGCGATTGATGTGGCAGCGGTTTTTCGGGGCATGGGCGGCATCGGGGCCAGACGCGAGCGCGTTTCCGTCACCAGATCGCTGCCATCGTGGCAGTGTCGTGGCAGAATTGGCAGCTCGTCAGCTTCCCGATCGCCGAGTCCCGTCCATGTCCAATCGCCACCCCGCCGATCCCGCCGCGCTGCAGCCGCAGATCGGCGCGCTCGTCTCCTACCTCGAACACGATCCGCAACCGATGATCGTGGTCGATCCCGGCTACCGGATTCTCGCCGCGAACGCGGCCTATCAACGCCAGTTCGGCGGCGCCGGCCACGAGCACGTCGGGCGCCACTGCTACCGCGTCTCGCACCATTACGACGTGCCGTGCGACCAGGCCGGCGAGCATTGCCCGATGCGCGCCGCGCTCGAGACGGGCAGCGCCTCGCGCGTGCTGCATATCCATCACACGCCGCGCGGCCCCGAGCACGTGGACGTGGAGATGCGCCCCGTGCTCGACGCCGCCGGCGCCGTGGTGGCCTACGTCGAGCGGCTGACCACCGTGCGCAGCGCCTCGGCACGACCGAGCGCGGGCGGCCTGGTGGGCAGCTCGGATGCGTTCAACGGGGCACTGTCCGCGCTGCAGCGCGTGGCGCCCTCGATGCTGCCGGTGCTGCTGCTCGGCGAATCGGGCACCGGCAAGGAGCTGTTCGCGCGAGCGCTGCACGAGGCCAGCCCGCGTGCGGCGGGACCGTTCGTGGTGGTGGACTGCTCGGGCATCGCCGAGTCGCTGTTCGAGAGCGAGCTGTTCGGCTACGAGAAGGGCGCGTTCACGGGCGCGAACGCGCGCAAGCCGGGCCTCGTCGAAACGGCGCAGGGCGGCACGCTGTTCGTGGACGAGATCGGCGACGTGCCCGCCTCGATGCAGGTCAAGCTGCTGCGGTTGATCGAATCGGGCACCTTCAGGCGCGTGGGCGGCGTCGAGGCCTTGCGCGCCGACTTCCGGCTGGTGGCCGCGACCCATCAGCCGCTGCGCGAGATGATCGGCGACGGGCGCTTCCGCCAGGATCTGTACTACCGGATCAGCGCGTTCCCGATCGATCTGCCGCCCGTGCGCGAGCGGCCCGGCGACATCGGCCTGATCGCCGAATCGATCCTGCGCCGCATCGCCGATGCGCGCCCCGGCGTGCGACCGTGGACGCTGCACGACACCGCGCGCGCCTGCCTCGAAGCCTATCCGTGGCCCGGCAACATCCGCGAGCTGCGCAACGTGCTCGAGCGCGCCTGCCTGTTTGCCGACGACGGCGTGATCCGCGCCGAGCATCTGCCCGAGGCGCTGCGCGCGCCGCAGCCCGACGCGGGCCTGCGTGGTGCATCCGACGACGACACGCTGCGCCAGGTGGTGCGCACGTTTCGCGGCACGCGCCGCGCGCTGGCCGAGCGGCTCGGGCTCAGCGAGCGGACCCTGTATCGACGCATGCGGGCGTTGGGGCTGTCGGCGCGGGAGGGGGAGTGAGCGGTGTTCAATACCGGTCGAGCGCTGCCTGCAGCAGGATCAGGCGCGTCTTGCCGTCGGGCACGAACACCGTATCGAAGCGCACGAGCCCCTCGCGATGCAGATGGCAGCTCAGGGTGAACATGACCGTCATGCCGGGCTCCGGGATCTGTACCTCGATATCGACCGCCCGCAGCCTCGGCTCGTAGTCGAGCAAGGCCGCCTCGATGGCACGGCGCAGCCGTTGCACCGACGCGGGCAGGTGCCGATAGATTTCCGAGAGATCGTCGAGCCCGAAGTTCGGCAGGTGCGCGAGCGAGCCGCGCCGGGTGTTGAGGATGCGTTCGATGTTGTCGCGCACCGACAGGAACGTCTGGGTTTGCGGGGTGAAATCGCGCACGGCGGAGCCGTCGGCGAAATACCCCGTGATCCGTTCGAGAAGCCCGGGCCCGGTGTGCATGCTCGCGCTCCTCAGCGTGACAGGTTGGCGATCGACGACAGCAACCAGCGATCGATCGCCAACCAGACGAGCCCCGCCGTGACGGCCGCGAGGCAGACCCAGAGAATCGGCGATGGCCACGCTCGCCGTTCGCCGGATCGATTCACCATGATGTCGTTCGAGGTGTGGGTGCCGCTGCGCGCGAGATGGTCGTCGATGGCCTCGACGAGGCTCGCGCGGGCCGCTTCGTCGGCCACCGCATGACGGCCCCGGAAGCCGAGGCCCAGCACGCTCGCGAAGATCGCCAGCAGCGGCAGCACGGGTGTCGCCTCGCGCAGCCGCGCGTCGATGCGTCTGAGCAGCTCGTCACCCGCATCGTTGCGTCCGAATACCCGCACCTGCAGTGGCTCGCGCGCCCACGCGTCGCGTGCGCCACCCGCGAGCGCAGCGAGCGCCGCTTCGTCGAGCAGGGCGCACTGTGCGTAGAACGCGTCGTCGATCACGTCGGTCGGATGGCCTTGCCGGCGAAGCGTCTCGCGCAAGCCGGCAATCTGCGCATCGGTGTCCTGGCGCTCGGGCGAGGGCGGAGCGTCGCCGCGCAGTGCCGCGACGGTGCTGGCCGTGTCGCGCAGTGCGACTGGCAGCCGGTTCGCATGCAGGCCGGGACGAGTCGATGCCGCCGTCACGATGGCAGCACCGCATAGAGTTCGATCTCGATATCGGGAATCGACGTCGGCACATAGATCTGGCAGGCGCGTGCCGCGATCATGCGCGCGAAACCCGGGTCGGTGGCGTCCACGGCGAAGTACTGATTCTCGATGCGCACCGGAATGGCTGCCGGCAGCCGCGTCACCGGGCGCAGCACGATGCCGTTCAGCGCGGAATTGACTGCTCGGTTTCGCCGGCTTCGGGTTCGGGCGGCCGGTTCGGACAGGCGCGGGAGCGTGCGACGGCCCGTTGCGCGACACGCGCCGGCTGCTGTCGATGCTCGGGCTCGTGATGCAGAAGACACGTACGGCGGAGGGCCTCGTCGGGGTGCTCCGGCACGTGGTGCCGGACGGCACGATCGAGGTGGAGGAGTTTCACCCCGTGTGGCGCGTCGTCACCAGCTTCGAGCCGGCACCGCTCGGGGAGCACTGCCTGCTCGGGCGTGGCTTCGTCGACCGGATGAATGCAGTGAGGGTGGTGATCACGCCGGCATCGCGCCACGCCGTGCTGTCGCTCGTGCCCGGACAGGCCGTCCATCGCGAACTGATGATGCTGCTGCGCTTCTATCTCGGCTACGCGAGCGAAGCGGAACTCGAGATGTACGTGCGTGCCGACCTGATGCCGCAACCCGTGCTTGCCTCGCGACAGGTGGCGCTCGGCTTCACTTCGCAGCTGGATGCACCCGACACCCACACATCGGTTCGATTCACGCGGGTTCGGCTTGGCTGCTGGCGCGGGGCCGGCGATCCGCGAAGCTGAAGACCCCCATGACGACGAGAGATGCCATCTGATGAAAAATCGATCACTGAACGTACGGTTGCTGCCCGGATCGCGGCGGACCGGTCTGGCGGTCGCGCTGCTGTCGCTGCTCGCCATGAGCGGGTGCGGGATCGCGCAGGCCGTCGGAGACGGAACCGTGGACGCAGCGAGATGGGTGTTCGACACCCGTATCGGCACGATGAACGTCGATCTGTCGGGACGTGCAGAATTGAATCCCGACGTACGGGGCCATTCGCTTTCCACGGTCGTGCGCTTCTATCAGCTCAAGGATGCGACGACGTTCGAGCGGCTGACCGCCTCGCAGCTGCAAGCCGACGATCTGACATTGTTGCGGCCCGACCTGCTTGCCACGAAGGACGTGGTGCTGCGCCCCGGTGCCAGTATCAGCGTCGCCGAGCCGATGCACGCGGATACCCGCTTCGTCGGCGTCGCGGCGTTCTTTCGTGCACCGGCGCAGGGCGGGGGCTGGAAGCTGACGCTGCCGAAGCGGCAGTGGAAAAGGACGGACCCCGTGAGGATCGAGGTCCGTGGCAGCGAGCTCGTGCTGTCGGGAGCGGGCCCCCGAATCGGGCGCGATGCGCCTCTGCAGGCCGTACCCGTGCGTGCGGCATCGTCGGCGCTGCCACCGACCTGATTCGGCGCCGCACTCGCATCACGCCACCGGCGGCTCGAGCGTCGCGCACAGCGTGCGGCCCGCGAAGCGTTCCGCCAGAAAGTCGATGAACGAGCGGCTCGCGGTGGGCATGCGCTGGCTGTTGGCGTGCACGACGTAGATCGCCAGCTCGCGCGGCGGCAGGGCGTGGCCGAGCACGGGCACGAGGCGGCCGGCGTCGATGTCGTCGCCGGTCACGTCGGTACCGAGCAGCGCGATGCCGGCCCCGCTCAGCGCGGCCAGCCGCAGCGCCTCGGGCTGGTTTACCGTCAACTGGCCGCTCGGCGCGAGGCGGGTGGTGGTGTCGCGCGCCAGCAGCTCGAGCGGATGGGGGCCGTGGCCGTCGTGCAGCAGGTTGTGGCGCGACAGATCGACGAGGCTGTCGGGCGTGCCGTGCGCCGCGAGGTAGGCCGGTGCGGCGACGAGGGCCACGCGCGCGGTGGCGATGCAGCGGGCGAACGGCAGCGCCGGCTTCTGGTTCGACGCGAGCACCTGGATCGCGACGTCGTAGTGCTCCTCGCCCGGATCGATGTTGCGATCGGCGAGCGCGATGTCCACGCCGACCTCGGCGTGGCGCGCCGTGTAGTCGGCGGCCGCGGCGATCAGATGGCGCAGCCCGAACGCCGATGGCGAGACGACGCGCACGCGGCCGCGCGGCACGACTTTGCCCTGGCTGATCGACTGCGAGGCCTCGTCGAGCTCGACCAGCGCCGACACCAGTCGTGTGTAGTACTCACGACCGGCGTCGGTCGGGGCCACGCGCCGCGTGGTGCGATGAAGCAGACGGGTCGCGAGGCGACGCTCGAGATAGGCGACGTGCTTGCTGGCCATGGTCGACGAGATGTGCATCCGTTCGGCGGCGCCGACGAAGCTGCCGATTTCGACGATGTGGCGAAACACCTGCATGCTGACGAGAGTATCCATGTGAGCGTGTGCGTATGATTTTCGAGGAGTCGGTTCGGAATGGCCGACGGAGAAAACGATAGCACGCTCATTTACGGTGTAAATGGAAAGCTGTTGGTAAAGTCGTGAACAGACGTCGAAATTTTATTCTTATTGTGTAATTGTATACCGCCGTTCGCGAATGACGGCGATCGCCGGATATTCGGCAACGCCAGGCAGGACAAGGGGTGGCGCGATGTCGGCCGGCCGCCTTTCGATTGTCGAGATGATTTTGTCTGAGGTTATGAATCGCGCCGCAAAGTGATCGCCATTCGTTCTTTTCGAATGATATTGCGCGCTTCGATTAATCCCATTGCGATGAATCCGGATTCAATGCGCCCGATGTGAGGCCATTCGCATCGGGCGCATTGATGCTTGCGCTCAGCGCGCGGCGCGTGTGGTCGCGGCGTCGGCTTGCGGCGGCGGCGTGCCCATCGCCTGGAACAGCCGCGCGGTGTCGGCGAGCCGTGTGCTGGTGGCGCGGATCGCGTCGAGCTGCGCGTTGCGATACTGCTGCTCGCTGCTGCGCGCGGCCGACGGTGGCAGCGCGCCGAGCCGCACGCGGGCTGCGGTGTCGTCGGCGGCGCCGCGCGCGGCCTCGGCCGCGCGGCTCGAGGCATCGAGCGCCTGGGCATCGTCGTCGAGCGCGGCCAGCGAGTCGGCCACGTTCTGGAACGCCGTCAGCACGGTGGCCCTGTACTGCTCGACCGCGGCCGCGTAGTTGGCCTGCGCGGCGCGCCGTTGCGCGAGCAGGGCGCCGCCATGGAACAGCGGCTGCGTGAGCGAGGCGCCCACGCTCCAGATGCCGCCCACGCCCGACAGCGCGGTGGGCCAGCTGAACCCGGCCTGGCCCAGCGACGCGGACAGCGAGATCTGCGGGAACAGCTGCGCCGTGGCCACGCCCACCGCGGCCGCCGACGCCTTCAGCGCGGCGTCGGCCGCGCGGATGTCGGGCCGCGATTCGAGCAGGGTGGAGGGCACCACCACCGGCACGGATTCGGGCAGATGCAGCTCGGCCAGCGCGAGATCGTCGGGTGCCTGATCGGGCGTGCGGCCGAGCAGCACGGCCAGCGCGTGGCGCGCGCCGAGCCACTGCTGGCGCAGCGCCGGCAGCGAGGCGGCGATGCTGGCCGCGCTCTGCTGCGCGCTCAGCAGGTCGGCGCGCGAGGCGGAGCCGAGCCGGTTGCGCGCGGCGGTGTCGGTGGCCTGCGCGTCGGCCAGCGCCACGAGCCGCTCGGTGGCCCGCATCTGTTCGGCCAGCGCGGCGGAGGTGATCGCCGAGGTCACGATGTTGGCCGCGAGCGCGCGGCGCGAGGCGTCGAGCTGGAAGGCGGTCACGTCCACGCGCTTCTGCAGCTCGCGGTTCGCGAAGCGCGACGCGCCGAACAGGTCGAGCGTGTAGCTGGCCTGGATCTGGCCTTCGAACAGGTTGTACAGCGCGGTGGTGGGCCCGAGGTTCGGCACGCCGAGATTGCGCTCGCGCGCGGCCTGCCCGCCGAGGTCGATCTGCGGTAGCAGCGAGCTGCCGATCTGCGCGCGCAGCTGTTCCTTCGCGGCCTGCAGCGCGTGGGTGGAGGCGGCGAGCGTCGGGCTCGCGCGCAGCCCCTCGTCGACCAGCGCATCGAGCCGCGGCGACTGGTACTGCCTCCACCAGTCGGGCACCGGCTGCGCGCCCACCTCGAAGTGCTGGGCCACGCCCTGCGCGGCCACGGTGTTCTCGGGCAGCGCGGCCGCGCCGTAATGCGCGGGCGCCGGCATCGCGGGCGCGTCGCCGCTCGGCGCGAACAGCGAGCAGCCGGCCAGCGCCAGCGAGGCGGACAGCATGCTGGCCACGGCGAGCGGGCGCAGCGCGGCGCCTGCACGGAGGGCGCGAATGGCGCGAAGGCTTCGCAGCGTGCGCCGGCCCGGCAGGTAGGTGCGTTGCATCATCGTCAGGCTCCGTGAGTCGTGGCGGACGGCGCCGCGGGGGGCGCGGGCGGCGGCGTTTCGCGCTCGGACGGCTTCACGCGGAACCAGGTGGCGTAGAGCGCCGGCAGGTAGAACAGCGTGAGCACCGTGGCGCTGCTGATGCCGCCCATCAGCGCCGTGGCCATCGGCCCGAAGAAGTTCGAGCGCAGCAGCGGGATCAGCGCGAGCACGGCGGCCGCGGCGGTCAGCGTGATCGGCCGGAAGCGTCGCACGGTGGCGCCGATGATCGCGTCGAAGCGCTGGTGGCCCGCGGCGATGTCCTGTTCGATCTGGTCCACCAGGATCACCGAGTTGCGCATGATGATGCCGAACATCGCGATCACGCCGAGCATCGCCACGAAGCCGAACGGCTGGCCGAACAGCAGCAGCGTGGCGGCCACGCCGATCAGGCCGAGCGGGGCGGTCAGCACCACCATCAGCACGCGCGAGAAGCTCTGCAGCTGGATCATCAGCAGCGTGAACACGGCGATCGCGAGCAGCGGCATCTGCGCGTTGATCGAGGCCTGCGCCTTGCCGCTTTCCTCCACCGAGCCGCCGATCTCGATGCGGTAGCCCACCGGAAGTTGCGCGCGCAACGTGTCGAGCTGCTTGTCGATCGCGTTGGTCACGTCGATACCCTGGGCGCCGCCGCGCACGTCGGACTGCACGGTGATGGTGGGCTGGCGGTCGCGCTCCCAGATCACGCCGTATTCGAGCGTGTCGTGGAAACTGCCCAGCGAGCCGAGCGGCACCGGGCCGTTCGGCGTCGGCATCGCCAGCGTGGCGAGCCGCGACGGGTCCACGCGCTCGGCCTTCGGCGCGCGCAGGTCCACGGCGATCAGCTTGTCGCGCTCGCGATACTGCGTGACGGTGGTGCCCTGCAGCGTCATGGCCAGGAAGCTCGCCACGTCCTGCGAGGTCACGTTCAGGTCGCGTGCCTTCTTCTGGTCGAGCTCGAAGCGCACCGAGCGCTCGGCCGGCTCGTCCCAGTCGAACTGCACGTTGAACGAGCGCGGGTCCTGGCGCATCTGCGCGGCCACCTTCTCGGCGATGCCGCGCACCGTGGCGATGCTGTCGCCGCTCACGCGGAACTGCACGGGGAAGCCCACGGGCGGGCCGTTCTCGAGCCGCGACAGGCGCCAGCGGATCGCCGGGAACTGGTCGCGCAGCGTGGTGCCGAGCCAGGTGGCGAGCTTCTCGCGATCGGCCACCGACCTGGCCGTCACCACCAGCTGCGCGAAGTTCGGCTGCGGCATCTGCTGGTCCAGCGGCAGATAGAAGCGCGGCGCGCCGGTGCCCACGAAGCTGACCGTGTGATCGATCTCGGGCCGGCCGGCCAGCACCTGTTCGAGGCGCTTCGTCTGCGCGAGCGTGGCCGGATAGGACGCGCCCTCGGGCAGCCGCACGTCGATCAGCAGCTCGGGGCGGTCCGAGCTCGGAAAGAACTGCTGCGGGATCTTCGAGAAGCCGAACAGCGCCACCACGAACAGCGCCACGGTGATGCCGAGCACCACGAAGCGGCGCTCGACGCACCAGCCGATCCAGCCGCGCAGGCGCGTGTAGAAGCGCGTGTCGTAGATGTCGTGCGGCTCGTGGTGATCGTCGTCGTGCGGGGCGGCCTGAGCCTGGCCTTGAGCTTGCGCCTGCGCCGCGTCGGCCGTCGCCGGCTTCCCGCGCTTGCGCTCGGGCAGCAGGTGGTAGCCGAGCAGCGGGATCAGCACCACGGCCGCGAACCACGACGCGATCAGCGCGATCGCCGACACCTCGAAGATCGAACGCGTGTACTCGCCGGTGCCCGACTTGGCCAGCGCGATCGGCAGGAAGCCCGACACGGTCACCAGGGTGCCCGTCAGCATCGGAAAGGCGGTGCTGGTGTAGGCGAAGGCCGCGGCCCGGGTGCGGTTGAAGCCCTGTTCGAGCTTCACGGCCATCATCTCCACGGCGATGATCGCGTCGTCCACCAGCAGGCCGAGCGCAAGCACGAGCGTGCCGAGCGAGACCTTGTGCAGGCCGATGTCGAACAGGTTCATGAACAGCGCGGTGACGGCCAGCACGATCGGGATCGAGATCACCACCACCATGCCGGTGCGCAGGCCCAGCGACACCAGGCTCACCACCAGCACGATGCCCACCGCCTCGGCCACGGCCTCGAGGAAGTCGTCCACCGAGTGCGAGACGGCCAGCGGCATGCTCGATACCTCGGTCAGCTTGAGGCCGGCCGGCAGTTGCGTCTGCAACTTCCTGGTGGTGGCCTCGAGTGCCTTGCCGAGCCGGATCACGTCGCCGCCGGGCTGCATCGTCACGCCGATGCCGAGCACCGCATGGCCGTTGGCACGCATCTGCGAGACCGGCGGATCGTCGTAACCGCGCTTGACGGCGGCGATGTCGCCGAGCCGGAAGGTGCGCCCGTTGATGCGCACCACCATGTCGGCGAGCTGCTCGATCGAATCGAACTGGCCGCTCGGGCGGATGTAGACGCGGTCGTTGGTGGTGGTCAGCACGCCGGTGGAGGCCACCGCGTTCTGCGCGTCGATGGCCTGGCCGAGCTGAGTCGGCGAGATGCCGAGCCGTGTGAGCCGCGCGTTGTCCACCTCGACGAAGATGCGCTGGTCGGGGTCGCCAAAGTAGTCCACCTTGCCCACGCCGGGCACGCGCAGCAGCACGGTGCGCAGCTCGTCGGCGTAGTCGTGCAGCTGGGCGGCCGAGTAGCCGTCGCCGTCGAGCGTCCAGATGTTGGTGTAGACGTCGCCGAACTCGTCGTTGAAGAACGGCCCCTGCACGCCCTGCGGCAGGGTCGCGCCGATGTCGCCGACCTTCTTGCGGATCTGGTACCAGGTTTCGGGCACGTCCTTCGCCGGCGCGGAATCCTTCATCGTGAAGAAGATCATCGATTCGCCGGGGCGCGAGTAGCTGCGCACGAAATCGATCGCCGGGGTTTCCTGCAGCTTGCGGCCGATGCGGTCGGTCACCTGCTCGCGCACCTGCTGCGCGGTGGCACCGGGCCACAGGGTGCGGATCACCATCACGCGGAACGTGAACGGCGGATCCTCCGACTGCGCGAGGCGCGTGTAGGCGAAGATGCCCGCCAGCGTGGCCAGCACGATCAGATAGACGACCAGCGCCTGGTGGCGCAGCGCCCAGGCGGACAGATTGAAACGGCCTTCCTCGCGTTCGCTCATGACGCGCCGTCCTCCGCATGCAGCGGCGCGACCGCGCGCACCTTCTCGCCGGCGCTCACGGTGTGCACGCCCTGCTGGACCACCCGATCGCCGGCGTTCAGCCCCTGCGAGACGGTGACGGTGTTCTCGCCGTAACGCGTCACGGTCACGCGGCGCAGCGCGAGCGTGTCGTCGCGGCCGATCACCCACACCGCCGGATCCTTGCCCTGGTGGAACAGCGCGGTGGACGGCAGCGTGTAGCGCGCGCCGTCGGTCGGCGCGCCGGCCAGCGCGACGTTGGCGGTCATGCCGAGCTTCACGGCCGGATCGGGATTGGCGAGCGTGAGGCGCACCCGATAGGTGCGGCTCTGCGGATCGGCGGCCGGCGCGATCTCGCGCACGCGTGCCGCGAAGCTGCGGCCGGGCAGGGCGGGCAGCGTGACGGCCGCATCGTGGCCCGCCTTCAACAGCGCGAGCGTGGCTTCGGGCACGTCGGTCACCACGTCCACGTCGCCGGCCCATGCGAGCTGATAGACGGCCTGGCCGGCCGACACGTTCTGACCGGTGTCGGCCTGCTCGGCCGTGATGTAGCCGGCGTGATCGGCCACCAGGGCGGTGTACTGGAGCTGGTTCTTCGACAGCGCGAGCTGCTGCGCGGCCTGATCGCGCTGGGCGCGCGCCGAGGCGTAGGCGTTCTCGGTCTGCTCGAGCTGGGCCGGTGCGATCAGGTTCTCGCGAGCCTGGGCACGATCGCGGTCCACCTGCTGCTGCGCGTAGGTGAAGGCGTGCACGGCCGAATCGTATTGCGCCTGCGCGCTCGCGGCATTCTTTTCGGCATCCGAAGGATCGAGATGGGCCACGACCTGGCCTTGCCTGACGGTATCGCCGAGTCGCACGCTGCGCTCGACGATCTTGCCGGCCACGCGGAACGACAGCGGCGTGGCATAGCGCGGTTCGATGTCGCCGGGCAGCGTGGTGGCGGCCGTCGCGCCGTCGGCTGCGATCGGCGTGGCCACCACGGGGCGCGGCGCGGGCGGCGGCCCGTTGTCCTTCGGATGGCAGGCGGCGACGAGCAGCGCGGCGCCGATGACGACGACTGCGCGGGGTCCGGAAGCGTTCACGGCAACCTCATGAGGAAGGGCGGGCGGCGTCGGACGGCGCTCGGGCATGCGTCCGACGAATCACGGCGATGTCGGCGCCGGCCCCGGCAGGCGGGCATCCGACGCATCTGTCTCCAAAACAGCGATGAATTCTAATACACAGTTGTATCTGAATGCAAAGCTGGATCCTCGGAAAATTGATGCTAGACTTCGCGCCATGAAACCGAAGCGCTTGACCCGCGAACAGAGCAAGGACCAGACGCGCGAGCGTCTGCTCGGCGCCGCGAACGCGTTATTCACGAAGAAGGGGTATGTGGCCGCGAGCGTCGAGGACATCGCGGCCGCGGCCGGCTACACGCGCGGCGCGTTCTATTCGAATTTCGGCGGCAAGGCCGAGCTGTTCCTGGAGCTGCTGCGGCGCGATCACGAGATGGTGCGCGCCGAGTTGCAGCGGATCTTCGACAAGGGCGGCACGCGCGAGGCGATGGAAGCCGGCGCGATGCAGTTCTACAGCCAGTTCATCCGGCTCAATCCGTCCTTCATGCTGTGGTGCGAGGCCAAGATGCAGGCCGCGCGCGACGCGAAGTTCCGCACCCGCTACATGGCCTTCATGCGCGAGAAGCTCGAGGACATGGCCAACGTCATCACGCAGTTTTCCGAACAGGCCGGCACGCCGCTGCTGCTGCCCGCCGATCAGCTCGCGCTCGGGCTGATGAGCCTGTGCGACGGCGTGCAGTCGTTCCACAGCGCGGACCCGCAGGGCGTCTCGATCGATTGCACCGAGCAGATGCTGGCCGGCTTCTTCTCCCGCGTGGTGCTCGGCCGCGCGCCGGGCTGAGCCCGCCGCCCGCCGCCCGGTTCAGCGGTTGCCGTTCAGGCGCCGGTAGGCGTCCAGCAGCGAGGTCTTGTACACCACGCCGGCCAGCACCGGGTCCGCGGTCGACTCGATCACGGGCAGCCGCTCCCCCTGAAAGCACATGAAATGTTCGAGCGCCGTGCCGAGCGGCATGTCGGGCGTGAGCAGCGGAAACGGCGTGTGCGCGTAATCGCTCGCGCACTTGTGCTGGGTGTCGCGGCCCTCGAGCAGGTCCGATGTGATGTCCTTGAGCGCCACCGCGCCGCGAAAGCGGCCTTCGGCGTCGGTCGCGTACAGATACTTGACCGGATATTCGAGGAACACGCGGGTCATCTCGGCCACGCTCGCATCGAGCCGCACCACCGTCTGCGCCGGCTGGATCAGCGCGCGCATCTGGGTGGCCTTCAGGCGCCGCCGTTCCTCCTCCTCGCGATGGCGGCGCAGCGTGATCTCGTACATCGACGACTGCCCGAGCGCGCGCGCCGCGAAATAGGCCACCACGCACGACACCATCAGCGGCAGCACCACCTGGTAGCTCAGCGTCATCTCGAAGATCATGATGATCGCCATCAGCGGCGCTTGCGTGGCGCCCGCCATGAACGCGCCCATGCCGACGATCGCATACGCGTAGGACGCCGACACGTGCCCCGGCAGCAGCGTGTGCATGCCGAGCCCGAACAGCGAGCCGGCCGCCGCGCCCACGAACAGCGTGGGCGTGAAGATCCCGCCGACCGCGCCCGAACCCGAGGGGGCCGCGGTGGCCAGCAGCTTGAATGCCAGCACGATCACCAGCGCCTGCCAGGTCCACGGCGCATGCAGGATCGAGTTCACGACGCTGTAGCCGTTGCCCCAGACATCCGGCACCCAGATCGAGATCACACCCACCACCAGCCCGCCGAGCGCGAGCCGTACCGGCAGCGGCGCGGGCAGCTTGCGGAACTGCGATTTCGAGGCCGCCAGCAGGCGCAGGAACTGCGGCGCGGCCGCGCCGCACAGCAGGCCGAGCGCGACGAACGCCACCACCTCGATGCCGGTGACGGCCGGGAACACCGGCATCTCGTATGGCGGCTTGTAGCCGGCGAACTCGCGCATCGTGATGTTGGCCACCACCGAGGCCACCAGCATCGGCCCGAAGCTTTCCATCGAGATCGCGCCGAGCACGATCTCGCCGACGAAGAACGCGCCCGCGATCGGCGCGTTGTAGGCCGAGGTGATGCCGGCCGCCGCGCCGCAGGCCACCAGCAGCCGCAGCCGCGGCGGATCGAAGCGCGCCACGCGGCCCACCAGCGAGGCGGCCAGCGCGGCGAGCTGCACCATCGGGCCTTCGCGGCCGATCGAGCCGCCGCTGCCGATCGTCAGCAGCGACGAGGCGCTGCGCCAGAGGCTGTCCTTGACGGGCACCACGCCGTCGCCGAGCGCGACGGCCTCCATGTAATCGGCGCCGCCCGTTTTCTTCGCGCTGCCGCGCTGCGCGAGCAGCAGCACGCAGCCGGCCAGGAAGCCCCCCGCGGCCGGCAGCCAGACGCGCACCTGCCACGGCAGCCGCTTGGCCATCTCGACGAAGCTGCCGCTCGAGCCGGAGACGAGGCGCTGGATGGTATCGATGCCCTCGCGGAACAGGATCGTCG
>JASLEG010000342.1 GCA_030151225.1 Burkholderia sp.
CCGCAAGCAGCGGAGCCTGGCCGCCCTCGGGATCGTGAGTGTGATAAGGACTGCTTCCTGACGCGATACCGAACTGAGCCATGACATCTCCTTGCCTGCCGCGGTCGAGCCGCGCGATCGTCATTGAAATCGCGGCCCGGCGTCGAGGCCGGGCCACGCCCGCGTGCGACAGCGAACGGCTGCCGCATGCATGCCGTGCATGCGTCGGACGCGGGCGGCGCGCGGGGCTGTCAGCCCGCGCTGCCGAACACGTCGCGCAGATCGACCGCGCCCTGGGCGGGGCGATCGAGCATTCTCAGTTCCACGTGCTGCAGGTGATGCGCCATCAGTTCCGCCGCCTTCGTGGCGTGGCCGGCCTCGAGCGCCTCGACGATGCGTGCATGATCGTCGAACGAACAGGGGCTGCGGCCGTGCGACTCGTAGAGCGCCGACATCAGCGTCGAGCGCGCCACCAGCCCGTTCAGGCAGTCGCACAGCGTGACGTTGCCGGTCAGCGCCGCGAGCGCCGTGTGGAACTCGCCCGACAGGCGGATCCACGCCGCGAAATCGCGCCGCTCGAAGGCGTCGCGCTCGCGCTCGATGGTGGCCGCCACGCCCTTCAGGCGTTTCGCGCCGGGCCCCGTGGCGAGCCGCTCGACCACGGCCAGCTCGATGATGCGGCGCAGCTCGAACACCTCGTGCACGTCCTGCAGCGACGGGCTCGCCACGAAGGCGCCGCGGTTCGGCTCGAGATCGACCAGCCGGTCGGTGGCGAGCAGCGCCAGCGCCTGCCGGATCGGGCCTCGCTTGACGCCGAACACCTCGCAGAGCTGCGCCTCGGTCAGCTTCGCGCCGGGCGCGAGGCGGTGCTCGAGGATCGCCTGGCGGATCCGTTCGGCAATGGCTTCCGGCGCGTTCGCCGGGGCGGCGGATTCCTTCGTCATCATGTTTGCGGTTTCGTTATGTTCAGCATCCTATGGCGGACATAATTATTGTCAACAATTCATGTCGCCGCTTTTGCACGATCTCGGTTCATCGGATCGCCCGGAGACGGTGCACATGCGCCCGGATCGTGCAACGACAAGGCGTTACGCCCTGCCGGACAAGACTCCCGCTCCCGACCGAGCCGATTTTTTGTCAACAATCCGTGCGCCGCGATGGGGCAGGCAAATTCGTGGGGACGCGGGATGGGCAGATCGTTAGTTGCGATCAGGGACACAAAAAAAGGCGGTCGCCCGCCTCTTCTCCCGATCTCGTCGGCATCCCGTCGGCTCGGTGCCGCCGTCAGCCGCCCAGCACCGGGTAGTCCGACACCGACAGCCGGAAGCCGTGCGCATTGGCCACGAGCTGCGCCTGGCCGCCCACCGGCAGCGTCACCATGTCCGGCACGTGGCCGAACTGCAGGCCCGTCACGACCGGAATGCCGATCGTGTCGCGCACCTGCTCGATCATCGCCGGCATGTCGTAGCCGTTGTCGTAATCGAAGGCGCGCGCGCCGGTGAACTGCCCCATCACGAGCGCCTGCTGGCGCGCGAGGATGCCCGCGTAATGGAGCGTGTAGATCATCCGCTCGATGCGGAACGGCTGCTCGTTGACGTCCTCGACGAACAGGATGCCGCCCTCGATCCGCGGCATGTACGGCGTGCCCGCCAGCGAGGCGAGGATCGCGAGATTGCCGCCCCACAGGGTGCCCGCTGCGCTCACCGACTGCTGCTGGGGCACGTCGGACACGATCGTGGTGGACGCCTGCGTGAGCGTGGACCAGAACTGCGTCATGGTGAATTCGCTCGGCGCGAGCGCGCCGAAATCGGCCGACAGCATCGGGCCGCCGAAGCTCTTCACGCCCGATTTCGCGAGCAGCGCGAGCTGGATCGCCGTGAAATCACTGTGGCCGCACAGCGCGACGGGCTGGTCGCGCAGCCGTTCGAGCGCCCGATAGTCGAGCTGCTCGAGGATGCGCGCGGCGCCGGAGCCGCCGCGCACCGCGAGCCCGATGTCGGGCAGCGGCTGCGAGGCGTCGCCGAGCCGGTTCAGGTCGGCCGCGCGTTGCGCGTCGGTGCCGGCGAAGCGCTGATGACGGCGGGTGGTGGCCTCGAGGTTCTGCACCGTGTGGCGCGCCGCCCCGAAGCGCTCGAGCGCGCGCGCGATCGCGTCGGGGTCGTGCGGATAGCCGGACGGGCCGAGCAGGCGAATCGTGCGCGGCTGGGAAGGAAGAAGTGCCATCGGTCGCGGGTCGAAAAAGGGACAGCCCGATTAGAGGCGGATCACGGCGAGTGGTTCAGTCGCGGCCGCAATCGCAGGCGGCGGCCGAGTCACCTGCGCCAGCGGCGCCGCCCTCGCCTGCCGCGGCGCGCCTCGCCTCGCGCGCCGCCCGGCGCCGTTCGGCGAAGAAGGCACGCAGCAGGTCGCCGCATTCCTCGGCGAGCACGCCGCCCGTCACCGTCGCGTGGTGGTTCAGCTGCGGGTTCGCGAACGCATCCACCACGCTGCCGCAGGCGCCCGTCTTCGGATCCGGCGCGCCGAACACCACGCGCCCGATGCGCGCGTGCATGATCGCGCCCGAGCACATCAGGCACGGTTCGAGCGTCACGTAGAGGTCGCAGCCGGGCAGCCGGTAGTTGCCGAGTGCCTGGGCGGCCGCGCGCAGCGCCGCCATCTCGGCATGCGCCGACGGGTCGTGGCCGCCGATCGGATGATTGAAGCCGCGCGCGATCACGTCGTCGCCGCGCACGATCACCGCGCCGACCGGCACCTCGCCGGCCGCGCCGGCGGCCTGCGCGGCCTCGAGCGCGAGGCGCATGAAGCGGCGGTCGCGTTCGGCGGCGGGATCGTCGGGGGCAGCGGAAACGGTAGCGGAGCTTGAAACGGGAGCGGTGCCGGCGCGAACCGGAACGGCGGCACCGGAAGCGAGAGAGGGGTCGTGCGGGCCGGCCTGAGCGGGCGCGGTCACGCCGTGCCCGCTTCGCCGGCGCCGTCGTCGAGCCCGCGCTCGGACAGGCGTTCGGCGATGCGGCGGCAGTATTCGCCCGGCACGACCATCGGCCCGCCACGCAGCGATTCCAGGGCCATGTCGAGCGCGAGGATCTTCGCCTGCAGGCGGCAGCGCGTGGCGCGGTCGCTCACGGCGCGCAGTTCTTCCTGCAGGTTGCAGAGCGCGCGCAACTGCGCGTCGGCCGGCGGCACGAAACCCGCGTTCTTGAGAATACGGTTGGCCACGCGCACCTCGACCGGCACCAGCTGGTCGTCGTCGAGTTCCATCGGGGCGCCGGAAACCGGCACATCGTCGAATTCACCCCGCGCTGCGGCAGCGGCGATGCGTTGTTCGACCAGGGCGTCAAGCAGTCTCATTCGGGCAGTTCAAGGCAATGCGGCCTGGCGATTCTAACAGGGGATTGGGCAACTGCGAGCCCCTTCGAGCAAATGCTCGACTGTGTGCCTCGTATCCGCCACAAACCGTTATGCTGGGCCGGATCGTCCGGTCCCGCCGCGGGCCGCCGCGCCGCGAGGCGCAACGCACCGGAGGAGACTCGCACCATGTACCGCACCCTGAAACGCCGTGTCCTGCTGGTCGCTGCGGTCGCCCTGCTGCTGCCGGCGCTCGGCGGCTGCGGCGTGTTCTGCAGCGGCACCGGCACCCATGGCTGGGTCGGCGGCGCCTGCGGCACCACCGTGCATTTCTGACCCTGTTATTTCACGTTGGAAAGGCGGCCCGACCTGCGGCCCGACGACTGCGACGTTACGCCGCGCAACCGTCGGTCGAGCGGCGCGCTCAGCGATTCACCAGCGCGAGCCCGGCCGGCAGATAGCGCTTGCCGGCCACGCCGATCTCGGCCAGCACCGCGTCGAGTTTCGCGATGTCGTCGTCGCCGAGCACCAGCGTGGCCGCGCCGAGGTTGTCCTCGAGATAGCGGCGGCGCTTGGTGCCCGGAATCGGCACCACGTCGTCGCCTGCGCGCAGCACCCAGGCCAGCGCCACCTGCGCGGCGCTCGCCCCGCGCTCGACCGCGATCGCCTCCACCACCTGGGCGATGCGCAGGTTGGCGTCGAAGTTCTCGCCCTGGAAGCGCGGATCGTTGAGCGCGCGGTAATCGCGTGCACCGATCTCGGCCATCGACTTCACCTGGCCGGTCAGGAAGCCGCGGCCGAGCGGGCTGAACGGCACCAGGCCGATGCCGAGCTCGCGCAGCACCGGCAGCACGCCGGCCTCGAGGTTGCGCTCCCAGATCGAGTACTCGCTCTGCAGCGCCGACACCGGCTGCACCGCATGGGCGCGCCGGATCGCGTCCTCGCCCGCCTCGGACATGCCGAAGAAGCGCACCTTGCCCTCGGCGATCAGGTCGCGCACGGCGCCCGCCATCTCCTCCACCGGCACGGCCGGATCGACCCGGTGCTGGTACAGCAGGTCGATGCGGTCGGTGCGCAGCCGCTTCAGCGACGCGTGCACCACCTCGCGGATGTGCTCGGGGCGGCTGTCGGTGCCGTTCTGCTTGCCGTCGGCACCGATCCGGAAGCCGAACTTGGTGGCGATCGTGACCTGCTCGCGGCGGCCTTCGAGCGCGCGGCCGAGCAGTTCCTCGTTGACGAACGGCCCGTACACCTCGGCGGTGTCGAGGAAGGTGCAGCCGAGCTCGATCGCGCGGTGCAGCGTGGCGATCGATTCGGCGTCGTCGGGCGTGCCGTAGGCATGGCTCATGCCCATGCAGCCCAGCCCGATCATCGAAACCTCGAGGCCCTGGCGGCCGAGTTTGCGGCGTTTCAGCATGATCGTGTCCTCTGCGGTTGGGGGGATGACGGCAAGCGCGGCGGCGATGGCCGCCGCGCGACGATCAGCGCAGGCCCAGATAGTCGAGCTTGCCGATCGGCACGCCGTTGTGGCGCAGGATGTCGTAGGCCGTCGTCACGTGGAAGTAGAAATTCGGCAACACGAAGTCCGACACGTAGTCGAGGCCCGTGAAGTCGCGCGAGCCGCCGCGCATCGGCAGCGTCACGGTGCGCGTGTCGGCGCCGTCGAACTTCGCCACGTCGATCGATTCGGCGAATGCGATGGTCCGGGCGATGCGCTCGCGCAGCTCGGCGAAGCTCTTCTCGACGTCGGGGAACGACGGCACGTCCACGCCGGCCAGGCGCGCCACACAGCCCTTGGCCGAATCGCTCGCGAGTTGCACCTGGCTCGACAGCGGCAGCATGTCCTCGAACAGGCGGGCGGCGGTCAGCGTGGCGGGATCGATGCCCTTGTCGGTGGCATGCGCCTCGGCCTTGTCGAGCAGCGTGGACAGGTTGCGCAGGCCGCGCACCAGCGCGGGGATCGAGACGTCGTACAGGGAAACGGACATGGAGGCTCCTGGGATGGGATCAATCCGCCGACTCCGCGGCGGTCGCCCGAAAGCATAATGCGCTTCGCGAATCGCCGCTGATGGCGGGCGATTGATGCAAAAAACCGTCGGGATCGGCGAAGAATCGGTGCGATCCGTTCGTATCGCGCAACGACACCCCCATCGAGCTTCAACCCGCCGGCCAGTGTGCGCTGGTCAGCGCCTCCGATTCGGCCCAGAGCCGTGCGGCCACGGCGGAGTCGCGCGCGGCCGCGCCCACGCGCGCCGGGCCCACCGGCCCGCGCAGCTCGAAGCGATGCTGCGGGCCGTAATAGCCGCCCCGCCGCGCCTCGGGCGCGGTGGCCGCGTATAGCGTCGGCAAGGCGCCGGCCGCCGCCGATTGCGACAGCAGCGGCTGGGCCCGCGCCATCAGCGCGCGAAACAACGCCGCGCGCGGCGCCCCGCCGAGGCTCGGGCCGGCGCTCTGCAGCCCGGTGCGCGCGAAGCCCGGATGCGCCGCGCTCACGTGCAGCCCCCAGCCGCGCGCCTCGCTGCGCCGCTGCAGCTCGAACGCGAACATCAGCATCGCGAGCTTCGACTGCGCGTAGGCGGGCCACGGCGCATAGCGGCGCGTCCACTGCAGGTCGTCGAAATGGATCGCGGCGCGCAGCCGGTGCGCCACGCTGCTGACGATCACCACCCGCGGCGCGGCGGCCGCGCGCAGCAGCGGCAGCACGCGCGCGGTGAGCAGGAAGTGCGACAGGTAGTTGGTGCCGAACTGCAGCTCGAAGCCGTCGGGCGTGACGTGGCGCACGGGCGGCGTCATCACGCCGGCGTTGTCGATCAGCAGATCGACGGGCACGCCGTCCTGCAGCAGGGCGCCGGCGAATTCACGCACCGCGTCGAGGCGCGCGAGATCGACGCGGCGGTACTCGACCTCGGCCGCTGGATGCGCGGTGCGGATCGCGCGCAGGGCCGCGGCGCCCTTCGCGTCGTCGCGGCCCGCCAGCAGCACGCGCGCGCCCGCGCCGGCCAGCGCCAGCGCGGTCTCGTAGCCGATGCCGCCGGTCGCGCCGGTCACCACCGCGTAGCGACCGCGCTGGTCGGGGATGTCGCGCACGCGCCAGTGCGATGCCACTTCGATCGATCTCGTCATTGCCGTCCTTTCAGGGCTGCCAGTCCGTCGGGCAGCTTAGCATCGGCAAACTGCGTCGACAGCGTCGTGTCGCGCCAGCGTGCGGCCTCCTCCGCGCGCTCGGTCTCGGCCTGCTCGGCCACGAACAGCGCGTCGGCGCCGAGCAGCAGCCGCATCGGCACATCGTCGCGGCGCGACAGCTCGACGATCAGCGCCGCGATGCGCGCCGGGTCGCCGATCTCGTGGCCCGCGTAGCCGCCGAGCAGCGCGAGGATCTTGCCGACCGACGGCGCGTAGTCGGGCAGCATGTCCGGGATCTCGCGCTTCGCCTCGGCCGCCCAGTCGGTGCGCATGCCGCCCGGCTCGAGCGTGCACACGCGCACGCCGAACGGCGCCGCCTCCTTGCCCACCACGTCGCTGAAGCCGCCCACCGCCCACTTCGCGGCCTGATACGCCGACAGCCCGGCCGTCGAACTGCGCCCGCCCACCGACGACACCTGGAACACGTGCCCGGCGCGCTGCGCGCGCATCACCGGCAAGGCCGCGCGCGTGAGGTTCACCACGCCGAACAGGTTGGTCTCGATCTGCGCGCGGAACTCGTCCGCCGCCATCTGCTCGAACGGCGCGGTACGGCCATAGCCGGCGTTGTTGACGAGCACGTCGAGCCGGCCGAATTCCCGCGTGGCCAGCGCCACCGCGCGACCGGCCGCCGCCTCGTCGGTGACGTCGAGCGGCACGACGCGCAGCCGCTCGCCGTGGCGCGCGGCCAGATCGTCGAGCCGCGACGGCTCGCGCGCGCCGGCCACCAGCCGGTCCCCCGCTTCCAGCACCGCTTCCGAAATCGCGCGACCGAGGCCGCGTGCTGCACCGCTCACCAACCAGACCTTCGACATGATGTCTTCCTCTCCAAAAATTGAATGATTACTCACTCATTAATATGGCGCGAGACGGGCTCGAGATATGGGCACGATCTCCCGTGCCGCGCGCCTGCCTCGCCTCAATGCGCGAGCAGCGCCGCCCAGATCGCGCGAAACCCCGCCTCGCGGTAAGCCGCCTGCTGCCCGGGCGCCTGCGCGATGTAATCCATGGTGACGTCGGCCATCGACGAGAACAGCGAGCCGCAGAAGCTCAGCACCTGCTCGGTCGGCAGCCCGCTCGCCCCGCTCACGCATTCGCGGAACGTGTCGAGCACCGGCCCGAAGCCCTGCGAGCCGGCCGTGCGGCTCGCCTGGTCGAGCGTGGTGGCCACCTCGAGCTGGCGCAGCGCGCGCCGCGCATGCGGCATCGACACGCCCCACGACACGTAGCCGTTCCACGCATGCCGCGCGCGAGCCTCGGGCGCGGCGTCGAACGGGAAATCGCTCATCATCGCCGCGCGCAGGCCGTCCTTCAGGTACAGGTACAGCGCGTTGAGCAGCGCGTCCTTGGTGTCGAAATACGTGAACACCGTGCCCTCGGCCACGCCGGCCAGCCGCGCGATGCGCGCCGTGGTGGCGGCCGCCGCGCCGTGCTCGGCCAGCGCGCGCGCCGCGGCCTCGAGTATCGCTTCCTGCTTGTCGCTGCTGCGCGGGCGTGCCACGGCGGCCCTGCCTTCATTTAATGAGTGATTGCTCAATCATAAAGATCCGCTGCATCGCACGCAAGCGATTCCTCGCTTTTCCGGATTGGCCGTGTGGCCATGCTGTTTAGCACGCCACCGCGCAACACACGGCCTGCCGGGCCTTGGCGGCGGGTGTCGCGACACAATGCGGGTCCGATCGAAATACGACTGCACGGGATCCGTCAAAACCGTGCACACTTAGCGTTTTCCGCCGTGCCGCGGCGCAGCAGCATCCGCCGTTCGTTCAACGCTCATCGACTTTGACCCGCGAACCCTCACCCATGACGAATCAGTCCCAACAGACCGCCCAAGAACAGCCCGTCGACATGATCATCTTCGGCGGCGGCGGCGACCTCGCCGCGCGCAAGCTGTTGCCCGCGCTCTACATGGCGCACCTGCACCGCAACCTGCCGGCCGAAACGCGCATCATCGCCGTGGGCCGCCGCGACTGGGGCATCGACGGCTACCGCAAGTTCATGGAGGAGCAGTCGCGCCCGTTCATCGACGAGAAGGCCTTCGACGCGAAGGCCTGGGACAACTTCCTCGACCTGTTCCAGTACGTGCTGATCGACGTGAACGCGCCGGCCGACTACCAGCGCCTGGCCGAGGCGTCGCGCCAGAGCGCGATCCGGGTGTTCTACCTGTCCACCTCGCCGGAGCTGTTCACGACGATCTGCGACAACCTCTCGGCCGCGAACCTGGTGGACGGCAGCTCGCGCGTGGTGCTGGAAAAGCCGCTGGGCCACGATCTGGCCTCGGCGCAGGCGATCAACAACGACGTGGGCCGCCACTTCGCCGAATCGCAGATCTACCGGATCGACCATTACCTCGGCAAGGAAACGGTGCAGAACCTGATGGTGCTGCGCTTCGGCAACCCGATCTTCGGGCCGCTGTGGCAGGCGCCCTACATCCGCAGCGTGCAGATCACGGTGGCCGAAACGGTGGGCGTGGGCAGCCGCGCGGGCTTCTACGACCACACCGGCGCGCTGCGCGACATGGTGCAGAACCACCTGCTGCAGCTGCTGTGCATCGTGGCGATGGAGCCGCCCGTCTCGCTCGACCCGGATGCGGTGCGCGACGAGAAGCTGAAGGTGCTGCGCTCGCTGCGCCCGATGACGCCGGCCGACATCGCGCGCGACACCGTGCGCGGCCAGTACGCGGCCGGCGCCGTGGACGGCAAGCCGGTGAAGGGCTATCTGGAAGAGGACAACGTGCCGGCCGACAGCCGCAACGAGACCTTCGTCGCGCTGCGCGCCTACATCAACAACTGGCGCTGGGCCAACGTGCCGTTCTTCCTGCGCACCGGCAAGCGCCTGCAGAAGCGCCAGTCGGAGATCGTGATCGAGTTCGCGGACCTGCCGTTCTCGATCATCCCCGACGGCCCGCGCCACTACAGCAACCGCCTCGTGATCCAGCTGCAGCCCGAGGAATCGATCCAGCTGCAGATGCTGGCCAAGGAGCCGGGCAGCGGCATGAACATGGTGCCGGTGAGCCTGAACCTGGATCTCCAGCAGGCGATCCCCGAGCGTCGCGCCGAGGCCTACGAGCGCCTGCTGATCGACGTGATCCGCGGCCGCCTCACCCACTTCATGCGCCGCGACGAGCTCGAGGCCGCGTGGACCTGGGTCGAGCCGATCCTCGAGGGCTGGCAGCAACCGGGTGACCGGCCGCGCCTGTACACGGCGGGTACCTTCGGGCCGGCCGCGTCGTCGGCGCTGCTCGCGCGCGACAACATGTCGTGGGCGGAAGAGGCCTGAACGCCGGCTGAACATGGCCTGGGCGCGGGCTTGTGAATCGCGCGGCGTCACCCCGGAAAGCCGGCTCGCGAGAGCCGGCTTTCCTGCTTGTGCGCCCCGCTCACTCCACGCGCCGCCCCGCCTCGCCCGGCAGCACCCGGCTCGCCGGCATCCCGCCGGGCGCACGGCGTCGACATGCGTAGTACAGCAGCGCCGGCACCGCGAGGCCGAGGATCCACGAGATGTCGGTGCCGCCCAGCACCGCGACGAGCGGCCCCGTGTAGAAGCCGGTGGCGATGAAGGGCATCTGCACCAGCACGCCGATCGCATAGACCACGATCGCGGTGCGGTTCCAGCGCCCGTAGCGCCCGTCGGGATCGGACAGCGCCGGCACGTCGTAGCGCGAGCGCGTGAAGCCGTAATAGTCGACCAGGTTGATCGCGCTCCACGGCGTGAAGAACGCCAGCAGGAACAGGATGAAGGCCGTGAACTCCTTCAGGAAGGCGTGGCGGCCCGCGATCGCGAGCGCGGTGGACACGGCCACCATCGCCAGGATGATCACGAGCCGGTGCCGGTGCGCGATCGCGCGCCGGCCACCGAAGGCGCTCACGATCGTCGCCATCGACATGAAGCTGCCGTAGGCGTTCAGCGTGGTGACCGTGAGCTTGCCGAACGCGATGCTGAAGTACAGCAGCGCGGCGGCCGTGCCCGAGGCGCCGAGCCCCACGATGAAGGCCACCTCGTGATGCGCGAAGCCGGCGCCGGCCAGCGCCGCCGCGAACACGCCGAAGCTCATCGCGGCCTGCGCGCCGAGCACCGAGCCGAGCCCGACCGCGAGGAAGGTGCCGGCCGACGAGGTACGACGCGGCAGGTAGCGCGAATAGTCGGCCACGTAGGGGCCGAACGCGATCTGCCACGACGCCGACAGCGACATCGACAGCAGGAAGCTCGCCACCGAGAAATGCCGGTTCGCGAGCAGCGCGCCCACGTCGTGCCCGGCGAACAGCCGCGCGAACATGAACGCGAAGGCGATCACGCCGATCACGCTGCCGATGCGGCCCACCACGTGGATCGTGCGGTAGCCGAGCATCGTCAGCACCACGATGCAGGCCGAGAACGCCACGATGCCGGCCACCTCGCCCGTGCCGAGCAGCTGCGCCACCGCCGCGCCGGCCAGCACCGAGCCGCTGGCCGAAAAGCCCAGGTACATCAGGCACACCAGCACCAGCGGAATGGTGGCGCCGTACACGCCGAACTGCACGCGGCTCGAGATCATCTGCGGCAGCCCGAGCTGCGGCCCCTGCGCGCCGTGCAGCGCCATCACCGCGCCGCCCGCGAGCTGGCCGAGCAGCAGCGCCACGAGCGACCAGAACACGTCGCCGCCGAGCACCACGGCCAGCGCGCCCGTCACGATCGCCGTGATCTGCAGGTTCGCCGCCAGCCACAGCGTGAACTGGCTCGCGAGGCTGCCGTGCCGCTCGGCGTCGGGAATGAAGTCGATCGAGCGGGATTCGACCAGCGGGCCGCGGCCGTGGCCACGGGCTTCTCTCGGGTTCGTCACGGCATGCGCTCCGTTCGGTATGGCCGGCTTCGCGCCGGGTGCGGGCATCATCTTGCATAGACAGGCCGACCGACATCGGGAATCACCCGCATCGCCAGCCCTTGCGACAAGGGATTGCGTCGATCGACACGCGATTGAAATTCGCCGAAATTGTCTAGTCAAGATGGACGCCGAAAACGCGGCGCTGCACGTCAGGCCGGAAAGCGCCACAATTCGGGCAGGGATCTGTAACCGAACGGCCCCGCGCGACGAATTAGGGCTCTGATCCCTGCAACCCGGTCCCCCACCATGTCCCTTCACTTCTCCTGCACGATGTGCGGCCGCTGCTGCCACGACCTGCGTCTGCCGCTGGCCGTCGACGAGGCGCTCGCCTGGCTCGCGCGCGGCGGCGACGTGCAGCTGTTCTGCGACGCCGTGCCCTGGCCCGAGGAACCGCCTGCCGACAACGTGCTCGCCCAGCACCGCAAGCGCCGTTCGTTCGCGGCCCAGTGCGGCACGCTGCCGGTGCGCGTGGCCGTCACGCTGGTGGCCTCGTTCGCGGGGCCCTGCCCGAACCTGCGCGCCGACCTGAGCTGCAACGCCTACGAGGATCGCCCGCGCGTGTGCCGCATCTATCCGGCCGAGGTCAATCCGGCGATCGTGCTCGATCCGGCCGCCAAGGCCTGCCCGCCCGAGGCGTGGAGCGAGGACAAGCCGCTGATGATCGCCGAGGGCCGGCTGGTGGACGCGCAGACGGCCGAGTGGATCGCGCAGTCGCGCGAGGCGGACATGCACGATCGGCTCGCGAAGGCCTACCTGTGCGCGCAGCTCGGCTACGACAGCGCGGCGCTCGCCAACGAGGGCTTCGCCGTGTACTCGCCCTCGCGCGAGCAACTCGCCACCGCACTCGAAGCGGCCCTGCTCGCCGCCGCGCACACCGGCCAGGGCGAGGTCGAGCCGCAATCGCCGTATCCGTGGCGCTACGTCACGAACCGCGCCTCGACGCTGGCCACGCTGCAGTCGATCGACGCGCCCGCGCGCTTCGCCGGGCTCGACGGCGACACGCCGGCCTATCTCGGCTTCTTCGAGGCCGAGACCGGTACCGGCGCGCCGCCGGCCTGAGCCGCTGCGCGGCCGGTCACCGGGCGCTGACGCTCAAGCCGCCTCGGCCGCCTCGGCCGCCTCCACGAGCGCCGCGAACGCCGGCTGCGCACGCACGGCGGGCCGCTCGAGCATGCGCGCGTACCAGGCGAGCAGCGCCGTGCATTCGGGCGGCACCGGCAGCTTCACGATCGCCGCGAACACCAGCCCGCCGATCACGGTGATGTCGGCCATCGTGAAGCGATCGCCGGCCACGTAGGGCTGCCGGCGCAGCACGCCGTCGAAGTAATGCATGCCGCGCAGCGCGCGGTCGCGCTGGCGCATGCCCCATTCCGCGTTCTGATAATGCTCGACGTCCGGCCCGAGGCCCGGCGTGGCGTGATGGAAGTACACGCTGATCGTGTCGAGCAGCTCGATCTCGGCGCGCTTGCTCATCATCTGGATCACGCCCTTCTCGCGCGGCGTCACGCCGGTCAGCAGCGGCTCGCCCACCAGCGCGTCGAGATACGCGGTGATCGCCGTGCACTCGGCGATGCAGGTGCCGTCGGCCAGCTCCAGCACCGGCAGCGTGCCCGAATAGTTCTTGTCGGCCACGAAGCCCGGCTGCTTGTGCTCGCCGCGATACAGGTCGACGAAGGCGAAGCGCACCTGCTCGCTCAGGCCCTTCTCGGCCAGCGCGATGCGCACGCGGGTCGGGTACGGGCCGCGCGGGAAATCGTGGATCGTCATCGGCGGCACCTGGCCGGCTTCGTTGCGGGAATGATCGGTCTGCATGGGTCGAGCCCCTCCTTGCGGTGGCGGTAAACGTGAAATGAATGCACGGCCACGAACGCGGTTCCGATCCGTCGAATCGAGGCAACCTAACGTTCGTTAGGTTTACGATAAGGGAGTACAATGCGCGACGTCAACCGGTTCTTCCGCGGAAGGTGAACGCAGTGGGAAAGGAAGCAGCAACGAATTCGAGGGAGCGCATCCTCGCGGCGGCGACGCGCATCGCGCAGGCGCACGGCTACGGCGGGCTCAATTTCCGCGAGCTCGCGAGCGACGTGGGAATCAGGGCGGCGAGCATCTACCACCACTTCACGAACAAGGCCGATCTCGGCGCGGCGGTGGCGCGGCGTTACCGGGAACAGTCGGCGGCCGCGCTCGACGCGCTGCGGGCCGGGGCCGGCAGCCCGGCCGAGGCGCTGCGGCGTTATCCGGCCACCTTCCGCAAGGCACTCGAAACCGGCAACCGCATGTGTCTGTGCAGCTTCTTCGCGGCCGAGCACGACGACCTGCCGCACGAGGTGATGAGCGAGGTGAAGACCTTCGGCGACGTGAACGTGGCCTGGCTCTCGGCCACGCTGCAGGCGGCCGGCGCCGGCAGCGCCGAGGCCTGCGAGGCGCGCGCCCGCGCGATCTTCGCGGCGATCGCGGGGGCGCAGTTGGTGGCGCGCGCCCGGGCGGACGTGGCCGTGTACGACGCGCTGGTGGACGGGTATCGCGCGGCGGGATTGATGCCGGGCTGATACCCGGCGGCTCCCTCGAGATCGATCGCGAGCGCCCCTCAGCCGGCCAGCGCCGGCTTCAGCGTATCGGCCACCCAGTCGCGGAAATGCGTCCGGCCGATGATGGCGGTCTCGCGCGGCGCGACGTTGTCCATGCCCTCGTCCTTCGCGCGCAGCATCTCGATGAAGCCCTGCGCGAACGCCTCGGGCCAGTGCCACTGCTCGATGCAGCGCGCCTTCGCCGCCTCGTACGGCACCTGCCGATACGTCACCTCGTGCCCCGTCACCTCGGTCACGATCGCGGCCAGCTCGCGATACGACAGCGCCTCGGGCCCGAGCATCGGCACGTCCACCTGCCCCGCCCAGTCGCGCGCGATCAGCAGCCGCGCCGCCGCCTCGCCCGCATCGCGCGTGGCCGTGTGCGGCAGCTTGCGATCGGGATCGATCACGCCCGCCATGGTGCCCGCGCGCAGCGCGTCGAGCTGCCCCAGCGCGTTGTCCATGAAGGCCGGCAAGGCCAGCCCGCGCACCGCGGCGCCGGTCTCGCGCAGCAGGTCCACCATCTGCAGCGAGGCCGTGGCCATGCCCGCGCGATGCTGCCATGCGGTGTCGCGCCCGAGCGTGGTGGCGACCACGACGTGCGACACGCCGTGGCGGCGCATCGCCTCGGCGCCGGCCCGCGAGAATTCGGTGGTGGCCGCGGCCGGCGTGACGGCCGGCGCGGGCGGACACAGCCAGAACACGGCGTCGGCGCCGCGCAGCGCGCGGTCGACCACGGCCGCGTCCGCATGCGAGCCTTCCACCACTTCCACGCGCTCGCGCACCGCCGGCGCGAGCTTCGCCGCCTCGCGCACGATCACGCGCACCGCTTCGCCGGCATCGAGCAGATGGCGCAGCACATGGGATCCGATGTTTCCGGTCGGGGTCGTCACGACGATCACGGCAGCACTCCTTGAATCAACGATGAGGCGCCCATCTTAGGCATTGCCGTCGATACGATCTCTACGCTAGAGTCGCGATTTTCTTCGTCATCGTCCGGAGCGCCCATGGATCTGCTGTCCGACGTGCTGAAACTGCTGAAGCCGCGCAGCTATCTGAGCGCGGGCCTCGACGCGGGCGGCGACTGGTCGATCCGCTTCGGCAACCAGGCCGGCGCGATCAAGTGCCAGGCGGTCACGAGCGGCACCTGCTGGATGGCCGTGGACGGCGTGGACGCGCCGCTGCGGCTGATCGCCGGCGACTGCCTGGTGGTGCCGAGCGGGCGCGCCTTCACGCTGGCCAGCGACCTCTCGCTGCCGAGCCTCGACGTGGCCGGCATCCTCGGCCCCGCGCAGCCCGGCGAGGTGATCGTGCACCAGGGCGGCGGCGGCTTCACCTTCGTGGGCACGCGCTTCGAGGTGGACGGCCGCAAGGCGCGGGCGCTGCTCGGCGCGCTGCCGCCGGTGGTACATCTGCGCGCGGCCGAGGGCCAGGCCGCGCTGCGCTGGTGCATCGAGCAGATGATGGCCGAGATGCAGGGCAAGCGGCCCGGCAGCACGCTGGCCGCGCACCATCTCGCGCACCTGATGCTGCTGCAGGCGTTTCGCCTGCATCTGTCCGGTGAGGGCGGCGAGCGCGTGGGCCTGCTCTACGCGCTGGCCGATCCGCAGCTCGCGCGCGCGATCGAGGCGGTCCACGCCGCGCCCGGGCACGGCTGGACGCTCGCGGAGATGGCCGCGCTGGCCGGCATGTCGCGCTCGGTGTTCGCCGCGCGCTTTCGCGCGCGCGTCGGCGACACGCCGCTCGCCTACCTGACGCGCTGGCGCATGATGCTGGCCACCGAGCAGCTGGCCGACGGTCGCGCCACGCTCGCGCGGATCGCGCAGTCGCTCGGCTACGACTCGGAGAATGCCTTCAATACCGCGTTCCGGCGCGTGATGGGATGCTCGCCGCGCCGCTACGCACGGCAGGAGGCGGGTGAAGGGAGTGAAGCCGGCGAAGCGGCCGGGCTCGGGGATGCGGAATCGGGGTCGATCTCGCTATCGGCATGAAGGCGCGCCGGGCGCGTGCGCTCAGGGCTGGCCGATGCGCCTGAGGGTCTGCGAGGGCGTCTCGCCGAAGCGCTCGCGGTAATCCGACGCGAAGCGCCCGAGGTGGGTGAAGCCCCAGTTCATCGCGATCGACGACACGTTGCGCACCGAGCGGTCCGACAGCATCGCGCGGCGCACGCCCTCCAGCCGGTGGCGCTTCAGATAGGCCATCGGCGCGAGCGCGAAATGCGCGCGGAAGCCGTCGTAGAGCTTGGCGCGCGCCACGCCGGCCGCGCGCTCGATGTCGTCGAGCGTGAGGTCCTCGCCCGCGTGTTCGTGGATGAACTGCCGCGCGCGCAGCAGGTAATGCGGCAGCGCGGGCCGCATCGCTTCCGCAAGCGCCTCCGAGTAGTTGTGCGGCTGCGCGAGCAGCAGCCCCTTCAGCAGCGCGTGCTCGAAGTCGCCGGCCATCGGCAGGTGGTTGAACCAGTTGCCCGAGCGCGCCATCTCGTCGACCAGAAAGCGCACCATGCGCCACCACGCGGCCTGCTCGCCGTTGGCCGCGTCCATGTCGGGGCGGAACGCGATCGGGCCCGTCACCGGCCGCTGCAACAGCCCTTCCAGCACCTGCCGCAGCGCGGCGCGCGGAATCGACACGATCAGCTTGCGGCAGTTGCCCGCGATCGCCAGCTCCTGCGCCTCGTGCGGCGAGACGATCAGGCCGTGTTCCAGATCGGAGGCCCACACGCTGCCGTGCATCGCCAGCTCCTGGCGGCCCGACAGCGGCAGGCTGATGCTGTAGCAGTTCAGCGGATCGTCGTGGCGCACCGAGATGTTCACGTCGGTGCCGTATTCCACGATGCCGAGCGTGCTCGCCATCGCGCGCAGCACCGTGCCGCGGTGGTGGAAACGCACGTCGCGCGGACGGCTCACCCGCAGGCCGTGCGGCCCGCAGATCCGCGCCATCCAGTCCAGCGCGCCGTCGAAGTCGTGACGCGAGGCCTGGATGCCGGGGCGATCGCCGGCGGGAGGGGGATCCATGAGGGGATCCATGGTGTCGGATGCGGTGGAGGGGACACGCCATGGTAAGCGAAGCCGGCGCGCGAAAAAAATTCCGTCACCGTGCGTCGCAGCATGGCGACCAAGGCCGAAGGCAGCCTCAGGCGGCCTTCGGCGTGCCCTGGCTGTCCGAGAATTTCTCGAAGAACAGCCGGCCGTGCGCGATGCGCGCATCCTCGAGCCACCCGCGGATCGCCTCGACCATCGGCGGCGGCCCGCACAGGTACATGTCGAAGGGCGCGGCCTCCAGCGCTGCGCGGTCGAGATGATCGGGAATCAACCCCGTCTTCCCCGCCCAGTCCGGCGACGGGTTCATCACCACGATCTCGTGCGAGAAGCCCGGAATCGTGTCGGCATAGGCGCGAATCCGTTCGAGCTCGCAGAGGTCACGCGCGTTGGTCACGCCGTGGTACAGCCTGACCGGCTGCCCCGCCCCGCCGCGCGCGGCCAGCGCGTCGAGCATGCCGAGCAACGCCGACAGCCCCGTGCCGCCCGCCACCATCACGAGCGGGCGCGCCGCCTCGCGCAGATAGAACGCACCGAACGGCGCCTCGAGCTCGATCGTCTGGCCCGGCGCGCAGCGCTCGCGCAGGTAGTCGCTCATCGCGCCGGCGGGCAGCAGGCGGATCAGGAACTGCAGCTGGTTCGCGTCGTCGGGCCGGTGCGCGAACGAGTACGCGCGCCATGCGTCGGTGCCCGGCACGCGCAGCCGCGCGTACTGCCCGGGCAGGAAATCGAGCCGCGCGGTGTGCGCGCCCGCGTCGAGCTGCAGGATCGCGGTGGTCTCCGACACCTGCCGCAGCGCGCTCACGCGCGCCGCGATGCGCTGCGTGCCGTCGGCGCTGCACAGCCGCGAATCGAAGTCGAAGAAGAACGACGCGTCCGACTGCACGCGCGTCTGGCAACTCAGCATGTGGCGCCGCGCCAGATCGTCGGCCGACAGCGCTTCCTCGTCCACGTATTCCTGCGTGTAGGCGCCCGCTTCGCACCGCCCCCGGCAGGTGCCGCACACGCCCTCGCGACAGTCGAGCGGAATCTTCACGCCGTGACGCAGCGCCGCGTCGAGCAGGATCTCGTTCGCGCGCACCTCGAAAAACACCGTCTTGCCGTCGGCAAAACTGAAGGCGACCTTGTGGTTCATCGCACGTCACTCCCGCTCACAGATGATAGAAATCCAGTACCGCGTTGATCGTGTCGTTGAGCAGCAGCACGTGCTTGCGCAGGATCTTCCAGCGCTCGCCGTCGGGACGCAGCCGGTAGGTCGCGCGCCCGAAGAAGTGCTCGGCCACGCCGTGGCGCACGTAGAAGGTGGCCCAGTTCGCCTGCACCTCGAGTTCGCCGGCCACTCCGCTCGCGTGCGGCGCGAGGCGCACGTTGCTGATCGTGTGCAGGGTGCGCGGCATCGGCGTGGAGGCGGCCGACTTGCCGGTGCGCAGCCGGAACACGCGATCTTCGAGGCCGCTGCGGTTGGTGTAGTAGATCAGCGACATGCCGCGCTTCGGGTCGGTCGTGTATTCGTGCTCCGAATCCCATTGCGGCACGTGGAATTCGCTCTGCGCGTCGAACAGCGCGAGATAGTCGTCCCATTGCTGCAGGTCGCAGAGTTCCGACTTGCGGTACAGGAACTGCTCGACCGAATGCTGGAGGGCTTGCATGGTTCAGGCTCCTTGCGTGTCGTGGTTCGACGGGGCGGCCGCGTCGAGCGCCGCGCGTTGCGCGAGGCCGCGCAGCAGGTAGTCGCGCCACGCGCCGTGCTGGTTCACGTACAGGCCTTCGTGGGTGAGTTCGGTGCCGGTCAGCGTGGGAGCGATGCCGAGCAATTGCGCGTTCGGCGTCGCGCCCTCGACCCATTTGTGATGGCCGCGCGAGATGTCGCTCCAGCGTTCGAGCCGCGCCTGGAAGCCGCGCTGCTGCTCGCGGAATTCCACGAGATCGTCGGGCGTGCCCATCCCGGACACGTTGAAGAAGTCCTCGAACTGGCGGATCCGGCTTTCGCGGTCGGCGTCCGACTCGCCCTTCACGCCGATGCACTGGCTGATGATCTCGGTCTTGTTCCAGGCCACCGGGCGCACGATGCGCAGCTGCGAGCTGATCTGGTCCATGAAGAACAGGCTCGGATAGATGTTGAGGTTGCGCAGCCGGTGCATCATCCATTCGGCCTGCTGCTGGCCGTGGGTTGCCACGAGGCGCGGCATCACGCTCGCGTAGCCGGGGCGCACCGACGGATTCGGCATGTCGCTGAACAGCACGGTGTGGCCGTTGCGGAACGCGAACCAGCCGTCGTCGGTCTGCGCGTCGCCGGCGCCGAGCTTGCTGTAGTCGAGCGTCGCGCCGTTGCCGGCGCCCTGCCTGGCGTTCTCTTCCTGGCGATGCTGGACCGTGGCCACGTAGTTGTAGTGCACGGTGCTGACGTGATAGCCGTCGAGGCCGTTCTCGTTCTGCAGCTTCCAGTTGCCCTCGAACGTGTAGGTGGACTTGCCGGGCAGCACCTCGAGCTCGCCGGTGGGCGACTGCGCCACCATCATGTCGAAGAAGATGCGCGCGTCGCCGAGGTAATCCTCGAGCGTGTCGGTGCCGGCCGTATCGAGGCTCACGAACACGAAGCCCTTGTAGCTCGCGATGCGCGCCTTCTTCAGGCCGCGCGTGGACTTGTCGAAGTCCTCGCCGTATTCGCCGGGCGCCTTCACCTTCACGAGCCGGCCGTCGCTCTTGTAGCACCACGCGTGGAACGGGCAGGTGAAGGTGGATTGATTGCCGCGACTCATGCGCGTGAGCGTGGCGCCGCGGTGCTCGCAGGCGTTGATCATGGCGTTCAGCGCGCCGTTGCCGTCGCGCGAGATGATCAGCGGCTGGCGGCCGGCGCGCATCGTCAGGAAATCGTGCGGCTTGGCGATCTCGCTCTCGTGGCACGCGTAGATCCAGTTCTTCTCGAAGATCAGCTCCATCTCGAGATCGAACAGCTGCGGCTCGGTGAACATCTCGCGCGCGATGCGGTAGACGCCCTCGGCCGGGCGGAAATCGATGCAGTTGCCGACGAACGACGTCCAGTCGGACGCGGCGGCCGAAGCCGGCGCGGCGGTAGCGGGGGTGGGCATGGCTTACCTCGGTGGGGGCGGGTGTCGAGGTGATTGGATAACGGCATAAAAGGCGCCGCTATCCGGCCAGTGGACGCTTGCTATCCGTTTTTTGCGAAGGGCGGCAGCCGCTCCGCCCTCACCGCCTCGACACCTCGAGCAGCCCGAGCCGCAGCAGGCTGTCGGCCGTGGCCACGATCGCCTCCTCGGCCGGCCGCGGTGCCCAGCCGAGCATCCGCCGCGCCTTCTCGCCGCTCGCGTTCATGTTCAGGCCCGGCGGCGGCACCGCCCCGCGCAGGGCCGGGTCCTTCAGCGCGCCGAGCCACACGAACCAGTTCGGCAGCACGCGCGCCACGTCGGCCAGCCACAGGCGCTCGCCCGCGATCGCGAGGAAGCGCTCGCCGTGCGCCGCGGCGTGCGTCATGGCCCGCACGTGCAGGTCGGCCACGTCGCGTGCGTCGACGAAGCCCGAGTTGATCTTCGGGCAGCCGGGCTGGCCGTCGCGCTGGCCCTTGATCAGCCGGATCGAATGCGAATAGCGAGCGGACCGTCGTGCGCACCCGGTAGCCCTGCGCGAGCAGCGCCAGGATGCCATGCCGGGCGATGAATCCGGTGCCGGCCGTGACGAGCACCTCGGTATCTCGATGGTTCATGAACCTGCCTTTCGATGGCTTCAGGAAAGGCCGCCAACTGCAATTGCTGTTCATCCAGATCCTGCGCGCCTATCTGCAGACGGCCGCGCCGATGCCGGCCAGCTGGCTGCGCGCGCTCGGCGATCCGCGCCTCGCGCCCGCGCTACGGCTGATGCACGGCGACACGGCGCGCGCCTGGCATCTCGAGGAGCTCGCCCGCGCCTGCGCGATGTCGCGCACCACCTTCGCCGCGCATTTCCGGAACGTGGCCGGCGTCGCGCCGCTGACCTACCTCGCGCAATGGCGCATGCGGCTGGCCGAGCGGGCGCTGCGCGAGGCGGCGCAGCCGGTCGCCTCGATCGCGCGCACGCTCGGCTATAGCTCGGAAAGTGCCTTCAGCAACGCCTTCAAGCGCCACGCCGGGCAATCGCCGAAGCGGTATCGCGATACGATGCGCGCGCCGGCCGGCACCACTTCACCCGGCCTGACCGCCCTGCAGGCTTCGGTCGATGCCTGAACCGTCGCGCCGCCGCTGCCGCCAGTTCAGCCCGCCGCGCGCAGCTGCTCGATCAGGCGCGCCGCCGCCGGGGCCGACGAGGCCGGGTTCTGCCCCGTGATCAGCAGGCCGTCGGTCACCACGTACGGCGCCCAGTCGTCGCCACGCGAATACGCGCCGCCGTTCGTCTTCAGCATGTCCTCGACGAGGAAGGGCACCACCTCCGTCAGGCCCACCGCGGCTTCCTCGGTGTTCGTGAAGCCCGTCACCTGGCGGCCGTCCACCAGCGCGCGGCCCGCCGCCGTCTTCACGTGACGCAGCACGCCGGGCGCGTGGCAGACGAGCGCAGCGGGCTTGTTCGCGGCGACGAAGGCCTCGATCAGCGCGATCGAATCGGCATCCTCGGCGAGGTCCCACAGCGGGCCGTGGCCGCCCGGATAGAACACCGCGTCGAAGTCGGCCGCCGACACCTCGGCCAGCCGCACGGTGGCGGCCAGTTGCGCCGTGGCCTCGGCGTCGGCCTCGAAGCGGCGCGTGGCGTCGGTCCGGAAGTCGGGCTCGTTGCTCTTCGGGTCGAGCGGCGGCTGGCCGCCCTTCGGCGAGGCGAGCACGATGCGCGCGCCGGCATCCCTGAACGCGTAATACGGCGCGGCCAGCTCCTCGAGCCAGAAGCCCGTCTTGCGGCCGGTGTCGCCGAGTCGATCGTGGGAAGTGAGAACCATCAGGATGTTCATGATCCAGCTCCAGAGTGAACAACGAATCAATATTAGACCAGTCGTCTTGAATCGACCGGTAAAAAGGCACCTCCCGGGAAGTGCCGCTGCCCTGCCCCCGCTTCAGCGGCCGAGGTGCAGGAGTTGGCGCGTGGTGGCCGTGGCCGAGTCGAACGGTGCCGTGTCGCGCACGATCTTGACCATCACGCTCGCGCCGAGCCACAGCTCATACAGGCTCTGCGCCACGGCCTGCGGCGTGCCCTCGATCGCGAGCGAGCCCTCCGCCGCCCCGCTTTCCACCGCCCGCGCGATGCGCTCCACGATGCCGGCGGTGCCGCGCTTCAGCGACAGGCGCATCGCCTCCGACAGGTCGGCCACCTCCGCCGCGAGCTTCACCGCCAGGCACTTGCCCTGGCAGTCGAACGACGACTGGTTGTCCTGCCAGCCCTGCCAGTAGGCGAGCAGCCGCTGCGCCATGCTGGTGCCGGGCGTGCCGAGCAACTGATCCATCTCCGCCAGGTAATCGTCGAAATAGTCGTCGAGCAGCGCCTCGCCGAAGGCGTCCTTCGAACCGAAGTAATGGTAGAAGGAGCCCTTCGGCACGCCGGCCGTGGACAGGATCTCGTTCAGGCCGACCGCCGAATAGCCCTTGCCGGCCATGATGCGGCGGCCGGTGGCGAGAATGCTGTCGCGCGTGTCGTTCGAGTCGTGGAGGGTCGGGGGATTCATGGCGCGAATCTAGCATTAATTAGACCGGTCGTCTAGATGCGGGCGCGAGAATCCGTCCGGCCGCTCGACTCACTTCGCCGGCCGTAGGGCGCCAGAGTATGTGCGGCTGGCGCCACGATTTTGCGACTGTGCGCCCGAGTCGGCGCGACTGGCCTTGCCCGCAGCCCCGGCGGCGGCTCCCGGCCAGAAGCAGTCGGTCAACTTAACATGTTGGCAAGGCCGTCGTCCGTGCGGGTCAGGAGGTCGTACCGTCATTGCCCATATATCATGCATAAAATCTCTGACTTCGGAATATCATCGACATGTCATCTTTGCTACATACTGTTGAAGGCAAACTGACCGATCTCCAATATCTTGAACGTCCCGACCAAGACAGTGCGGATGGCAGGCTCGTGCCGCCAATCGACCCCGACGATCGGAAAAAAGGTTGGGGCTATTGGTTCACGCATAACGTCGTTCCTCTTGCAGCAGCGCTGACAGGCAATTTCAATGCGGCCAACATGCTCGTTCTTCAGCAAGCGACCGAAGGCGTTGAACTTGCGAATCTCAGAGCAAGAGCTGCAAAGG
The DNA here is from genome assembly GCA_030151225.1 of Burkholderia sp. Lineage (GTDB taxonomy): Bacteria > Pseudomonadota > Gammaproteobacteria > Burkholderiales > Burkholderiaceae > Burkholderia. The sequence continues at coordinate 23,173 of JASLEG010000342.1, forward strand.
ACGATCAGATATCCACTTGGTCCCTTGGCAATGCCCTCGACAGCAAAACCTATGTGTCAAATAGCGCATCGGTGACCGTTGGTAAAAACGGCAAGATCATTGCCGCGAAATTACCTGTAGAAATTGAAATTTCCGGCACCAGCTATCGGGGATTTCTTGGAGGGCAGTGTTTTCAAGTGGGAGATGATGTTGCGGCAGTCGTTGACAAGAACGGAAGATTATTCGCCCTTTCCTCCCCCGATCGGCGATACACCGTAATGGATCCTTCATGCGGAGAGAACGGTTTCGCCGCACTCGTCCGAACTAATTGGCTGGTTTGGAAATGGTTGTTTATTGGCATTAACTGCCTTATGCTGCCAGTGTTGCTCATCGCACTCGGGACGAGTCGATTTGGGTTTTCAGATCTTGGAGCTGACTTAACCTTTATCGCAGGCATGCCAGTAATGTTAGGCGTCGTGCTTGGTCTGATCATATGGGGCCGGCTCTCATGGTCAGATTGGCATCCCGCCTGGCGCACATCTGCAATTTTTCACGCACTAGGCTGTCCAGATTTATGTAAGCATGAATTTATGAGCGGATCTGATGCCGAACGCAAAGGGTTGATTCGCGATGATGATATAGGACACATCTATTATCTTGAAGACAAGTCTGACGCGAACACCGAAGAGAACCTGGATGGTGATGGCGAGTCGATGCCTCGTAATCAATGAGACCGATGACGAAGTCCCCATTGGTAAATTTTCTCACCGTTTTGGGATAGCACACTTCGTGTCGGATGCCGCTCTTTTTTCTTGGTGACGGCCTGTTTGTTCTCTTCGCATCGATTGCGATGTTATCGGTGCTCGCGATACTGATTCTGGTCGGTAGGTGCCGAAAATTGAGTCGGCTTTGCCGATAACGGCTGTACGCTTCGAAGCGCGTCGAGTGTCTCCAACGGGTCGGCTACGGCCAATCGCGTACGCCGAATGCGACAACGCTAACGCGGAAGTATCCCAGTCGCACGAACTCTGACGTGCCCGCCTGGGCGCCTGTGGCGCGATTGCACGTAAGTCGTTGATTTTCAGCGTGCACCATTGCAAACACGCTGGCCCCCTACGCCGGCCTGCGGATCCGCACCGTTTTCGGGTTGGTGAACAGCCGCCGCCCTTCATGGCCGTGCTCGGTGCCGAGGCCCGATTCCTCGTGGGCGCCGAACGGGCCGTGGTTGGCGCGCGTGATGGCGTCCTCCACGTCGTCGTGGGCGACGATCGGCGCGAACGGCACGATCGGCGCGAACGGCTCCGCCTGCACGATCTTCGCGCTCTCGGGCGGGTTGTTCACCACGGTCACGGGGATCACGTAGCGGATCTCGTCGAGGAAGGTCTCCACCTTCTCGAACTGCATGCGGTTCTGCACCGGGCCCACCGTGACCTCGGGATCGAGGTCGTCGCCGAGCGCCTGCTGTTTCGCATGACTGACGAAGGCCTGCACGAACCCGGCGTGGAACGCGCGCGGCACGATCCCTTCCAGAGCGCGAGCAGCACCGGGAAATTCCACGGCGTGATCGCGCCCACCACGCCGAGCGGCGCAGCGGCGTGCCCTGCTCCCGCGTGAGCAGGCGCGCGGCTCGTCGCGATGGGCCTCGAGCGCGTCGGCATGGGCGTTCAGATACGGCTCGCGACCTGCCCATTGCCGCCCCGCCCGATCGACTCCCACCCTCGTCATGGAGATAAACCCGCAATGGCGTTGACATGCTCATTTACCGGGCGCACCATCCTCGAAGCCGTGATCGAAGCCATTGGCCATTCAACCGAATTCTCAATCTTTCTCAAATGGCACATTCATTCTCCGCACTCTCCTTTTCCTGTCCGACCTGCAATAAATCGCTGAATGGCAGCTGGGAAGTGCTGGCGCCATCGGAAATCTATCAATTGCGATGCTGGGATTGCCAGACCGTGTTCAACGGCCTGATGATCGTGTGCGAGCGGTGCGACGCGGACAACTTCATCATGGATACCGAGCCGATCGCCCGCTCCGGCTTGGCCTGCGCGGAATGCGGCCACCTTCACGCGCTCGACGACGAGCCGGAAGCGGCACTGGCGCGACGCTGAGGCCCGCGCCGTTCCTCACCCCGCCCTTTCGGGCATTTCGTATTTCAATACGGAAACGTCAATCGATTCGTCATTCACATTCGAATCACGAATCGAAATACGGAATCGGTCCATTTTTTACTGATTTTCATCAGACCGATTCCGCGATTTTTCGAATCTCGCCCTGATTCATTTCACCCCTGCCGCGCATCGTGCGATTCGATGCCGATCCGGCCGATGTCGTACGGCGTGGTCTGATAGATCTCCCCGATCCAGTTCGAGAACAGCAGATACGCGTGGCTCTTCCAGCGGTTGATCGGCTCGCGCTCGGGATCGTCGTCGGGGAAATAGTCGAACGGCACCGCCGGCGCCAGGTTCCTGCCCACGTCGCGCACGTATTCCTCGCGCAGCGTGTCCGCGTCGTATTCGATGTGGCTGAACATGCACAGCGAGCGGTGCGCGCGATCCTCGAGCATGCACAGCCCCGCCTCCGGCGAATCGAGCAGCACGCGGATGTCGGTGTCGGGCGGGAAATCGTCCTGCCGGATCTCGGTGCGGCGCGAGACCGGCGCCACGCAGTTGTCGGCGAAACCGCGCAGGTACGGCGAATGCGGCGCAAGATTGCGATGCGGGAACACCCCGAACGCCTTCTTCGGCAGCAGCCGCGTGGGAATCCGGTGGAAGTGGTACAGCGACGCCTGCGCGGCCCAGCACAGGTTCAGCGACGAGTGCACGTTGGTCAGCGACCAGTCGAAGATGTCGGTCAGTTCGCCCCAGAATCGCACCTCCTCGTACGGAATCATGCCGAGCGGCGCGCCGGTGATCACGAAGCCGTCGAACTTCTCGTCGCGCACCTCGGACCACGGCCGGTAGAACGCGCTCAGGTGTCCTTCCGAGGTGTTGCGCGAGCCGTGATCGGTGATGCGGATCAGCGACAGCTCGACCTGCAGCGGCGTGGGCGCCAGCAGGCGCGCGAGCTGCGTCTCGGTGCGGATCTTGTTCGGCATCAGGTTCAGCAGGCCGATGCGCAGCGGGCGAATGTTCTGGCGCACCGCGTCGGATTCGCGGATCACGCTGACGCCTTCGGCCGCGAGCGCGCTGACCGCGGGCAGATCGTTGGGAATCTTCAGGGGCATGGTTCAGTCTCCTCGATGGCTGTCGAGCACGGCGCGCGCACGCTGCAGCGCGCCGGGGCTCAGATCCGCGTTCAGGCGCGCGATCACCGCCTCCATCTGCGGGCGGATGAAGAAGTGATCGCCGTCGAACCAGTGTTGCTCGAAGCGCGCGCGCGTCTCGCGCGCCCAGCCGTCGATCTGCTCGCGCGAGGTCTGATCGTCGGCCTGCCCGGCCAGCGCCGTGATCGGCATCTCGAGCAGGGGGCCCGGCAGGTAGTCGTAATCGGCCACGAGCGCGAAGTCGGCGCGGATCGCCGGCGCCATCAAGCGCATCAGCTCCGCGTGCTGCAGCACCTCGGTGGGCGTGCCGTTGTACTGCGTGAGGCGCTCGATCATCTTGTCGTCGTCGTGCTCGTCGAGCGGTTCGATCGGCTCGCGCAACTGCGGCGAGGCACTGCCCGACACGATCAGCTTCACCGGCTGCGGCAGGCCCGTGCGCTGCAGATGCCGGGCCAGCTCGAACGCGAGCAGCGCGCCCAGGCTGTGCCCGAAGAACGCGAACGGCACGCCGGCCGGCTGCGCCGCGATCACCTCGGCCAGCCGGCTCAGCAGCACCGGCAGGTTGCGCTCGGCCGGCTCGGCCAGGCGCATGCCGCGCGCGGGCAACTGCACCGCGCACAGCTCGATGCCGGGGTCGAGCCGGGCGCGCCACGGCTGGTAGATCGCGGCGCTGCCGCCGGCGTAGGAAAAGCAGTAGAGCCGCAGATGGCGCGCCGGGCCGGGCGGCCCGAAGCTGACGAGCCACGGGTTGCTGCCCGCGGGTCGCGGCGTGCCTGGGCGGGATGGGATCGGTTCGTGATTCATGCGTCGGGACTCGTGCGGGGGCTTCCATCGACGAGATGGAAGAGATGGTCGGCGTGATGGTAATACTGGTCGTCGTGGGTGATCACGATCACGGTCTTGCCGCGGGCGCGCAGCTCCGGCAGCAACTCGGTGTAGAACACGCGCTTGAACACCGGGTCCTGATCGGAGGCCCACTCGTCGAACAGGTAGATGGCGCGGTCCTCCAGATACGAAACGAGCAGCGTGAGCCGCTTGCGCTGCCCGGTGGAGAGCGACAGCGTCGAGAAACGCCCGCCCTCGAGGCTGACCTTGTGATCGATCTCGAGCCGGCTCAGGTAGTGCTGCACGCGCGTGGCGGTGTCGCCGGTCACGGGCTCGAGCAGCCGCTCGAACAGGTGGAAATCGGCGAACACGGCCGTGAACTGGTTGCGGTAGTGCACGAGGTTCTCGGGCGTGACGTCCACCCCGTTCAGCGTGAGCCGCCCCTGATCGACCGAATAGAGCCCGAGCAGCAGCATCGCCAGCGTGGTCTTGCCGCTGCCGTTCGGCCCCACGATGTAGCTGATCCGGCCCAGCGGGATCTCCATGTTCAGCGGCCCGACCGCGAAGCCGCGCTCGCCGTCGTGATGCACGTAGCGCACGTCGCTGAGCACCAGCGCCTGCGGGCCGCCCGTGAACGGCGAGGCGCCGGCGTCGGGCAGCGCGGCCTCCGAATCGTCGAGCGAATCGCTGAGCGCCTGCGCCTTGTTCAGCGCCACCGCGCCGCGCTGCAGCGTGGGCATCGCGGTCAGCAGCGCGCCCACCGGCTCCACCAGGTACAGCAGCATCAGCGCCACCATCGGCAGCGTGGACGAGCTCTGCGGGAACCAGCGCGACACGCCGAACACCAGGATCCCCAGCGCGATGAAGAACTGCATCGAGCCGAGGTTCGACACCCAGGTATAGCCGGCCATGCCCGCGAAGAACGCGCGGCGCAGCCTGTCCGCGCCGGGCTCGAGCACGTCCTTGATGAAGTGATGCGCGCGGCGCTGGTTCAGCTGCAGCTCCTTGGCGCCCTCCACGAGGCTGCGGAAATCGCGGAACAGCACGTCGGTGTGCTCGCGCGCCTCCACGAAGCGCCGCGCCGGAGCGCGCTGGGCCAGCGTGAAGAACGCCGAGCCACCCACCAGGAACAGCAGCAGCGCCAGGAAGCTCTGCCACGACAGCCATGCGATGTAGCCGAGGCAGGCGGCGATCACGATGGCGTTGCCGAACAGGATCGGCAGCAGTTGCGAGCAGGTGGCGAAGGTGGTCAGGTCCTCGGTCAGGATCGCCAGCAGCGCCGCCGGCCCCATCGCCTGCAGCTTGCGCAGCGGCGTGGCCAGCAGCTTGCGGCTCAGCGTGATGCGCAGCCGGAAGATCATCGACTGCGAGATCTGCAGCAGCGCGAGCTCGGAGGCGGCCTTGCTCGCGAGCTGCAGCACGCACAGCCCCGCGAACGACAGCGCCAGCGCGCCGCTCGCGTCGTGCTGCTGGATCACGCGCCCGATGATCGCGACCAGCGCCGCGCTGCTCAGGCCGCTGACGATGCCGCCGGCGATCACCACGGCCAGCAGCAGCCACGATTGACGGTACAGACGTCCGATCAGCTTCAGCATGCGGCCTTCCCGTCGCGTGCCACCGGTTTCATCAGGACCATGCCATTTCCCCCCGGTTGGATTGCGCCGCGTCCGGCTCGCGGCCGGCGAGCCAGGCGTCGAGCACGGCCGCGATCGCCACGGCATTCTCGCCCATCACGAAATCGATGTGGCGACCCGGCAGGCGCGCGCTGCGGCTCGCCGCGAGATTGCGCGTGCACGGCGCCCAGCAGTCGGGATCGATGCCGGTGGCAAGCGAGTCGATCGCCCAGAGCGTGTGGATCGGCGCGTCGAGCACCGGTGGCACGAAGTTGACCGTCAGGTCGTAGGCACTGCGTACTGTTTCGAAATAGCCGGTCATCGTTTCGTAGGCCTCGTCGGAAATGCCCTGCGCCTCGAGGAAGGCACGCGGGTCGTTCTGCAGCGCGTCGGCCACGGTCTCGGCGCCGAGCCTGGAGACGGCCGTGCGCAGGTTGCCGAGCGAGACGTGCAGCCCGGGCTGGTCGCGGATCAGCGGATCGTCCTCCGAGAACGCGAGGATGTAGCCCACAAAGCCCACGAAGGTGAATTCGGCCGCTTCGGCTTGAGCATCCGCATCTGCCCTGCGCTCATTGAGCCAGGTGTCGAGCAGGATCACGCCCTCCACCGTGCGTGCGCGCCGCTCCAGCTCGGCCGCCACGCTCACGGCCAGCGTGCCGCCGAGCGACCAGCCCGACAGGCGCACCGCGCCCGTGGGCCGATGGCGCTCGATCTCGTCGGCGTAGGCGGCGCAGAGCGCGGCCAGATCGGGGGCGGCCAGTTCGACACCGGCCGCCTTCGGCGAGCGGATGCCGAACACCGCCTGCGGCCCCGTCATCGCCGTGGCGAGCTCGCCGTAGACGAGCACCTCGCCGTTGGCCGGATGCAGCAGGAACAGCGGCGCGGCGTCGGCTCCTGCCGCCTCCGCTCCCGGCCGCAACGGCAGCACCAGCCCGTGATCGACGGCCGGCGCGGCCAGCCACTTCGCGAGCTCGGCCGGCGTCGGATCGCTGAACAGGTTCGACAGCGGCATCTCCACGTCGAACGCGTGGTTGATGCGCGCCACCAGCTGGATCGCCAGCAGCGAATGCCCGCCCATCGTGAAGAAGTTGTCGTGGATGCCCACCCGGTCCACCTTCAGCGCCTCGGCCCAGAGCGCGCAGAGCAGCGTCTCGACCGGCGTGCCCGGTGCCGTGTAGGTGGCCGCGTTGTGGCTGAAGTCGATCTCGGGCAGCGCGCGGCGGTCCACCTTGCCGTTCGGCGTGACCGGCAGCCTGTCGAGCACGCACAGGTGCGCGGGCACCATGTACTCGGGCAGGCTCTGGCGCAGGCTGCGCTGCACCTGCTGCACGTCGAGCCCCACCGCCTTGAGCCGCACCGGGCGGTTGACGAGCGTGGCCGGCGCCGGCGCGGCACCCACGCCGCGCCAGTCCACCGTGACCGGCTCGCGCGACACCACCAGATGGAAGGTACCGCCGTCGCCGCTGGCCGGTGCCATGCGCACCTGCAGGCCCATCGATTCGCAGCGCGCGCGCAGCGCATGGCGGTCCACGGCCGGCGCGACGCTTTCCAGCACCGTGTCGAGCGCGAGATCGGTGTCGAGCGCGCGATGCACCGCGATGTCGGCCGCGAGCGCGGCGTCGGCCACGTCGGCCAGCGCGAACGGCCGGGCTTGCTGCCCCTCGCCCGCCGCGCCGAAATGCGCCGCGAGGCGCTGCTCGATCAGCGGCAGCGGCGCGCCGTCCCAGGCCTCGAAAGGCAGCACGCTGCCCTGCGCAGCCCCGTTCGCCGCCCCCACGCGGATCACCACGTCGTAGCGATAGTCGGTCATCTCGTTGTGCACGCGCCGCCCCTTCGACACGATGTCGATGTGGCGGATCGCCGGCATGCGCGCCTGCAGCGCGGCGAACCAGGCCGGATCGACGCCGAGCTCCGACTCGTTGGCCGCGCGCTGCGCGACGCGCGCCGCGAGCTGCGACAGGCGCAGCTCGCCACGCTGGCCGAACTTCTCGAGCGAGGTGTGGAAGACCGACAACAGGCCGCCGTGGCGGAGGTCGCCGAGAAACACCGTGCCGTGCTCGCCCACCGCATTCACGCTGCGCTCCACCACCTCGCGGAAATACGCCTCGTCGGGGAAATACTGCGCGACCGAGTTCACCACCACCGTGTCGAACGGGCCGTGCCCGAACACCGACGCGTCGCTGGCCTCGGCGTGTTGCAGGCTCACCGTGCAATCGGCGAAGCGGCCCGCCACCGAACGCTGCAGCTGGTTCAGCGCGGCGGCCGAGAAATCGGTGCCGTGATAGCGCAGGCAGTTCGGCGCGAGGCGGTGCAGCAGCAGGCCGCTGCCGCAGCCGATCTCGAGCAGCGCGCGCGGCTCGAGCGCGGCGATCCGCTCGACGGTCTGATCGACCCATTCGCGCATCTGCGCGGCCGGGATCGGCTCGTGATCGTAGCTGCTGGTCCAGCCCTGGATGTCGAAGGCCTCGTCGTCGGGGGCGTGTTCGGCGTAGGTTTCCTCGAAGGTCTGCTGCCAGCGATCGACGTGATCGAACTCGCTCGCGTCCTGCTCCACCAGGTAGGCGACGAGGCGCTTCTCGCCGGCCGGATCCGCCTGCATCAGCACGGCCGCGTCGCGCACCTGCGGCAGCGCGCGCAGCGCGGCCTCCACCTCGCCGAGCTCGATACGGAAGCCGCGAATCTTCACCTGGTGATCGATGCGGCCCAGGTATTCGAGCTGACCGTCGGCCAGCCAGCGCACCAGGTCGCCCGTGCGATACAGGCGGCTGCCCGGCTCGCCGAACGGGTTCGGCACGAAGCGCTCGGCGCTCAGGTCGGCGCGGCCGCGATAGCCGCGCGCGAGCCCGGCGCCCGCCACGAACAGCTCGCCGGCCACGCCGGTCGGCACCAGTTCCAGCGAGGCGTCGAGCACATAGGCCTGCGCGTTCGCCACCGGCACGCCGATCGGCGGCGACTGCTGCAGCGTGTCGGACACCTGAGCCGCCGTCGCGCACACCGTCACTTCCGTCGGGCCATAGGCGTTGAAGAAACGCCGACCTTGCGACCATTGCGCGACGAGTTCCTGCGAACACGCCTCGCCCGCGCTGACCAGCGTGTGCAGCGTCGGCATCGATTCGGGCGCACTGGCGGCCAGCACCACCGGCGGCAGCGTCGCCACCTGCACGCCCATCCGCGCG